>JAHDWH010000081.1:0-14924 GCA_023384455.1 Caldilineaceae bacterium
CGTCTTCACGTTTCACGTCTTCACGTTTCACGTCTTCACGTTTCACGTCTTCACCACCTTACGCCATCCGGGAAACAGGCCGCTTCCCGGATGGCGGGCTTTGGGGTTTACTTCTTCTTGTTGGTCGCAGCCCATTCGTTCAACTGGCGCTGCACTTCGTCGATGATCACCTGTGCGCCGGCCGCATTGAGCTTATCTTTGGCGTCGGCGGCGGCCTCGTCCCAGCTAACCCAGCCGTTGGCGATCGGGGCCACAACTTCTTTCCACACGGAGGTCGTCTGGGCGATTTCGGTCTGGATCGGTGTGCGATCCACCACAAAGCCCAGGGCCATAGACGGGAAGGCTGTGTCGTTCATGACAGCGGTCTTCTCCCAGGCACCCACCTGCTTGGCATCCCGGTAGTAGCCGTTGAACTGATTGCCAAACTCCCAGTCTGTGTTGGGATCGTAGCCACTGGTGGCGTTGGTCACGCCTTCGGGGAAGCCCAACACTTTGTTGCCCTCGTCCACCCAGACCCAGTGCTTGCCCTCAATGCCGTGGGCCAGCAGGTTGTAGAGTTCTGGATTGGTGTTGAGTTCTTCCAGGAATTGCATGGCCTTTTCAGGATTCTTGGAGGTCTTGCAGATGGCGCTGAGGGTAGCTGTGGCGCCGCTGGTATCCAAAATCAGGGGGTCGGTCAGATTCTTGCTGACAAACTCCCAGCCGTAGCGGGCCTGATTTTCCACATCGTTGCCGGGCTTCTCCACGTGATAGTTCATAGCGAACTTGCCGGCGCGGAATGCGGCGTCTGCTTCGTCCGGCTGCATTGGCTCGGCGGGGAAGTAACCGGCATCGTACCACTTCTGGGTCAGCCGGGCCGATTCCTGGTACTCGGTCGTATCCATTACGTTGACGACGGTCAGCGACTCATCATTGGCTTTGATACCGATGAAGCCAATGCCGTCATCCAACGAGTCAATACCCCAATACTGGGGACGCCATAGATTCAGACCGGCGCTGATGCTGGTGTAGAGGGGGGTAATGCCTTCTCCATCCTTCACTGCCTGCAGGAAGGGTTCCATATCTTCCCAGCGCTTCACATTGTCCAGACTGAAGTTGTACTTCTCCAGCAGGTCCTTGCGTACATTGACGCCCCAGGGCTTGGGGAATATCTGTTGGTTGATGACACCGTAGATTTTGCCTTTGACCCGGGCCGCTTCCCAGGTGGTGGGGGGCATACTGGCCCACAGACCCGGTGCGTGGTCGAGCAGCAGATCGTCCAGGGGCATCAGGACGCCGTTGGCTACATTATTGGCGTAGCTGTTCGTCCAGGGCGCCGTGAACATCACATCGCACTCTTCGCCGGCAGCCAGACGCAGCTGCATTTTGTCATTATAGGCGCCAAAGTCGATGGGTTCCAGAGTCAGATTCACACCGATTTTGGCGTTGAGAATCTCATTGATTGCGTCCTGCACCTCGCGCAGATCCGCGGGAACGCCCCGGCCTGCATACGTGTAGGTGATCGGGACCAGGTCCGCGGCCGGCGCGGGCGCTGCCCCTCCTCCCGCCGGCGCCGCCGCGGGCCCGGGGGCAGCCGGCGCTGGGCACGCACCCAGGAACAGGGCGGCGACCAACAATACGGCCAAAAGCGAATAGAGACGGTTCTTCTTCATACGGTTTCCTCCTTGGGGTGGGAATAGATGAGTGGGTGACAGGGTGACAGGGTGACAGGGTGAGTAGGTGCTTCACGGTTCACCTTGTCACCCCCACACCGTGTCATCTTGTCATCCCTTCAGTCCGCCGATAGTAATGCCGCGCACGAAATACTTCTGCAACAACAGGAAGGTAAAGAGAGCGGGTCCAAAGGCAAGCACGGCCAGGGCCATACGCGCCGACTGGGTGGGGATCGGCACGCCGGTGGTCTGGGGATTGGAAGCCAGAAAAGTGATGTTGCGCATCAGCACGTAGAGCAGGTATTGCAGAGGGTAGAGTACAGAGTCGTTGATAAAGAGCAGAGCCAGAAACCAGTCGTTCCAATAGCGCAGCACGTAAAAGAGGCCGATTGTCGCCAGCACCGGTTTGGAGAGGGGCAGGACGATGCGGAAAAAGATGCGCCACTCCCCTGCGCCGTCGATGCGGGCTGCATCCAGCAGTTCCGTGGGCAATTGGGCAAAGGAGGTGCGCAGAATCAGCACATACCAGGCCGTGACCAGATAGGGCAGAATCAGGGCCAGAACGTTGTCCTTCAAGCCCAGATAGCGGGTGACGAGAATATAGAAGGGCACCATTCCGCCGCTGAAAAGCAGGGTGAAGAAGACATAAAAGGAGAGTGGGCCGCGCAGACGAAAATCTGTGCGGGCCAGGGGCCAGGCCAGCATCGACGAGAACAGAAGGCCGACAGCCGTGCCTACAATTGTGACCAACCCGGTCACGCCATAGGCCTGCAACATCTGGCCTGGCTGCTGCAAAATATATTCGTAGGCCGAAGTGGTAAAGCCGACGGGGAAGAGCTTATAGCCTTCATTCGCCAGCGCCAGTTCATCCGAAAGGGAGATAGCTATCACCAGCATCATCGGAATCAGGCAGGCCAAACCAAAAAGGATGAGCAGGCCGTGTACCAATCCTTGACCGAGCAAAGCCTGGGTTCGATAGCGATTCCACGACCGGGTACCCCGTCGGGTTGTGGTGGTCATGCGTTTCTCCCCATTAGAATAACGAATAGTCCCGGTTGATGCGGCGCACGATCCAATTGGCTGTAATCACCAGCACGAAGCCGACGGACGACTGATAGAAGCCCGCGGCCGCGGCCATACTGATATTCCCCAGCTGGACCAAAGACCGATAGACAAAAGTATCGATCACATCCGTCGTGCTGTAGAGCAGGGCTGTGTCCCGGGGCACAAAGAAGAAGAGACCGAAATCCGCGTGGAAAATACGGCCAATCGCCAGCAGCACCAGAATAATAATCAGTGGATAGAGCATTGGCAGGGTGATGTAGCGGATCTGCTGCCATTTGCCCGCGCCGTCGATCTTGGCCGCCTCGAAGAGTTCGGGCGAAATCCCCAATATCCCGGCCAGATAGACAATACTGCTGAAGCCGATGCTGTTCCAGATATGGGCCACAGTGAGGATCAGCGGCCAGTATTGGGGCGAGCGATACCAGGACGGAGGCTCCCCGCCGAGACGCTCGATCAGTTGATTGGCCAGTCCCCCTTGCCCGTTGAGAAAGGCAAAGACAAAATAGCTGGCAATCACCCACGAAATAAAGTAGGGGAAAAAGAGCATCGTCTGATAATACTTGCTCATCCGGCTCTGGTAGACTTCGTTCATCAGCATCGCCACCCCCAGCGCGCCGATTGTCGTCGTCACAATAAAGATACTGTTCATCCCCAACGTATTGCGGGTGATGCGAAAGGCCGTATCTGTGCCAAAGAGAAAGCGGAAATTCTCGAAGCCTACCCAGGCGCTGCCCCAAATCCCCTCGGCAAAGCGATAATCTTTGAAGGCGATGACGATCCCAAACATAGGCAGATAGGCAAAGACAAAGAGCAGCAGAATGCCAGGCAGGGCCATCAGCAACAGACTGAAATTCGTCTCCCAACTGCGCTGACCACCCGCCCAACGGATCAGCCAACCCGGCCGCGCCGGGTGGACCCGGCCGGGTTGGGGCGGGCTAGCCAATTCCCTGCCGGGAGCAGACGGACGAACTTCGGAGTCTTCCAACATACGAACTCCTCGTATCGGACGGAAATAATCGGATAGATAAGCAAGTGTAGAGTCAGGAGCGCCGATTGACCGCCTGTGGGCGGCGTGCTAGAATGACGCGGGGTAGTTCAAAGTATAGAGAAGGCAGCGCGTGGACACAAGGACAGGGAACGGACACAAAGCGGACATAGCCGGTTACGAAGCATTTGTCGAGGCGTTACAGAGCGCTCTCAACCACCTCAACGATCCGGCTTTCCAGGCCGCGCCCGCCCTCTGCCAACGACTGGGCATCACCCCGGATCTGCCCGACTGGGGCGAACCCCTGCGTCAGGCCATCCACCGCCTGCAACCGCCCCCGTCGGCCCCGGCCCGGAGTCGGGGACATCGGCTCTATCAGGTACTTCTCCAGCGCTACATCCACGACGAAACCCAGGAAACCACCGCCGAACAGCTACACATCACCGCCCGCCACCTGCGCCGGGAACAGAGCGACGCGGTGCAGGCGTTAGCCCGCCTGCTCTGGGAGCGCCCCGCCCTGTCAGAGACAACCAACGACGAATGGTCAGCGCAGCTTCGCCAGGAACTGACTACCCTGCAACGGGGCGCACCTTCCATCACCACCGATGCCGGGGAGACAATCCAACGGGTGGTGGAATTGCTGGCGCCTGTCCTGGCTAAGACGGGTGCATCTCTGACGGTGGGCGAACTGTCGCCGGGGCTGGCTGTGGCTCTCCAGGCTACGGGGCTGCGCCAACTGCTGGTACGGGCCATCACCGAATGGGGTCGTCACCTCTCCGCTGGCAGCATCACCCTCCACGCCCGGCGTGCCGGCGAACAGGTTCACATCCACCTCACCGGCAGCCCCGCGCCTATCGAGCACCTGCCCGCCGACCCCCTTCTGCAGGAGATGCTCACCCAATTTGGCGGTAGGCTGGCAGTGGAACAGACAGACAGCGCCACTCATCTCTCCCTGGGTCTGGACGCGGCCTCGCCCATTCGGGTGCTGGTGGTGGACGATAACGAGGACCTGCACCACTTCTACCGGCGCTTTGTCGCCAACACCCCCTATCAGATTCTCTCCCTCACCGACGGCGGGGCCCTGCTGGAAAGTCTGGAAGAACTGCGCCCGGATGTGGTGGTGCTGGATGTAATGCTGCCCACCGCTGACGGCTGGGAACTGCTTACCCAACTGCGCCAACACCCCCTGGGCCGCCGTCTGCCTGTGCTGGTCTGTTCGGTGATTCAGGAGGAAGAGCTGGCTCGTGCCCTGGGCGCAAGTGGATACATCCGCAAGCCGGTGGGGCGCAGCAGTCTGCTGCAAGCCCTCAACGACGCGATCAACTCGTAAGAAATTAACCACGGAATCCACAGAATATACGGAAAGTTTCTCTTTGACTTTCCTTCTGTGTATTCCGTGGTTATCGTAAATTCGCAGACAAGATTCCGGGAATCGGCCACAACATCTTTCGGCTTTCCCAGCATCACCTGGCCGATTCCCGGAATCAAACCCGCGACTTATTCCTTAACAGTCACTTAGGCGTTCGGCTGGCCCAGAATCAGGGGAATGACCTCGGCGCAGCGCAGGAGTTTGTAGAAGGGTGTGCGTTCACCCGCGGCCGCAATCAGGATTTGGCTGGAAAGGGGTTCGTCGCTGGGGTCCTGGGCCGAGAGGAGAAAGACGGGGATGGGGCGCAGGTCGTCGTCCAAAGCTTTGGCGGCCAGCACCTGCCAGCCGTCCATTTCCGGCAGCTTTACATCCAGCAGCACCAGATCCGGCTTCTCCGCCCGCATCAGCGCCAACCCCTCCTGCCCGTCCGCGGCGCTGATCACCCGCAGCTTTTCATCAATCGCCAGCAGCATCCGGGAAAAGAGACGGCGGGTATCCCTGTCGTCATCCACCACCAGCACCGTGCCTGGGTCGATCTGCGCCACCACTTCGGCCAGTTCGGCCCGGGCGATCGGTTTGAGCAAATGGCCCGACGCGCCGGCAGCCAGGGCGTGGCCCAGGCGGGGAGGCAGGCTGCACCCAATCGCGGGCAGATCGGGCCAGCGCTGGCGGGCTTCGGCCAGCATCTTCAGCAGCAGACGGGGCGAGGCGTCGTTGACAATCAGCAGTTGGGGCGGAAAGTCGGCCACCAGCCCTGCTGCCTCGGCCAACGAATCCACCCGCACATAGTCGGTCTGGTCGTTGAAGCGCCCAAAGGCTTCGTGGAGGTCCGGGTTGGGGTCGCAGATGACCACCTGGGGGCGCAGGCGTTGAGCGGGCAGATTGGTCGGTTGCAGCCGTTCGTGCCAGGGCCAGCGCTCTACCAGCCAGCGCTCCGCACCCTCCGTCGCCAGGGGTAGCGTCGCCGTAATGGGCAGGGTGAAATAGAAGGCGCTGCCCTCCCCCAGACGGCTTTCCAGCCACATCCGGCCATTGTGCATCTCAATAAACTGCTTGCTGATGCTCAACCCCAACCCGCTGCTGGTCTCGTTTTGCCGGGCCCCAAACGTGCCCCGGTAGAAGGGTTCGAAGATGTGGGCCGCATCTTCCGGCGGGATGCCCGGCCCCGTATCGCGCACGCAGAGGGTGGCCGCGTGCTCATCCGCGTCTACCTCAATCGCCACGTAGCCCGTTTCTGTGTGCCGGGCCCCGTTGCTGAGCAGATTGACCAGCACCTGGCGCACCCGGTTGCTATCGCAGTAGACATCGGGCAAGTGTCTGGGCAGGTGGAGCCGTAACTCTACTCCCTTTTTTGCCAGCAGAGGGCGCACCACCGCCGCGGCCCGCTCCACCACAGCGGCCAGCCCTACCCGTTCCCGGTGCAGGGCCAGCCGGTTGGCCTCGATCTGGCTCAGGTCCAGCACATCGTTGACCATTGCCAGCAGGTGTTGGGTGTTGCGCCGTACAATCTCCAAATCTTCCAGCAGTTCGGCGGGCAGTTGGGAGCCGTAGACGTGGGGGGCCTCGATGAGCAGGTCCGAGAGGCCAATAATCATATTCAGGGGGGTGCGGAATTCGTGGCTGACGTTGGCGACGAAGGCTGCCTTTGTCTTGTGGGCCTCCTCTGCGGCCATCTGCGCGGCGGCCAGCCGTCTGTTCATCAGCCCCAACTGACCGTTGGCGTGGGCCAGGTCGTCCAGTGTCTGGTGTAGCTGTCCCCGGTTGGCCCGCACTTCGTCCAGGGCTTCCTGGGCGGCCCGGTAGTGGCTCCACGACCAGCCGACCCTCTCGGCCACCGCGCGAAAGGTGCCCCAATAGACCAGGGCCACCAGCCAGATCACAACCAGAGTCAGGCTACCCTCTTGAAAAGGGAGCAGCCCTGCGGTCCACAGCCAGCCAAGCAGCAGTGTACACAGGGCGGTAATCAGCAGGCCAGACCTGTGGCCCAGGAGAAGCAGGCCGAGAGTGGCGGGGATTGTCAGCAATACCAGACTCCCTTCCAGCCCCAGCCAATAACGCAGAAGCAGAGTTGTCAGAGACAGCCCGACAAGCACGGCCCACGCCCCCGCGGTCTGTCGCCAGCCCATCAACAGCCCGGCCAACCCGGCCATCGCAAGGACGAGCAGGGCAACAGGCAGGGTGGCAGAGATGTGCTGGGGCGTGCCGCCCACAATCCCGATCACCCCACCGCAGATAGCCAAGCCCAGGATAACCGCCAACACAGGTGGCTGAAACTGGGAGAGGAGGAGGTTGTCAGCGCTGGGAGAAGCAGTTTGTCTGTTCATTGTTGGAGTCTGAACTTCTATTGCATAAGGTGGCGCAGCCACGATTTGCGTGGGGAAAGGTGAAGATGTGAAGACGTGAAGACGTGAAACGTGAGATCAGGTGACGACACTTCACGTTTCCCGTTTCAGTTGGTTGGCCGACCGACGAACGCTTGTGCGTTAGTTCCTCGCTGGTACGGAGTAGATTGCAATCCGATTCCCGCGCAGGCGTTGGCGGGGGGATATCTCCCCAGCGAGAAAGCGCTTTGTTCAACGCTCTCTGCTATTTTATAATAGAGAGGGGCGTTTGGGAATCGGTTGGCCGGTTTGGGAAAAGTACTACCGTTTTGCTTTGCCTATCTCCTGGCACTCCCCTTCACTTCTCTGTAGCAGAAAGGACCTCCAATGAACTATCGACGAATGGGCCGCACGGGGCTGAAAGTATCCGAAATCTGCCTGGGCACAATGACCTTCGGCCACGGCACAGACGAGGCTGAGTCCGTGCGAATGGTCGATCTGGCCTACGACGCCGGCATCAACTTTTTCGACACGGCCGACGCCTACGGCAGCGGCGAATCCGAGATTCTGCTGGGCAAGGCGCTGAAGGGACGGCGGCGGGATGCGGTGGTCGCCACTAAATTCTTCAACCCCACCGGCCCCGGCCCCAACGATTCCGGGATGAGCCGAGCGCGCATCTTCAACGCCATCGACGACAGCCTGCGCCGTCTGCAAATGGATCACGTGGACATCTACTACATCCACCACGTGGACACCCAGACACCCCTGGAAGAGATGCTGCGCGCCCTGGACGATCTGGTGCGGGCGGGCAAAGTGCGCTATCTGGCCTGTAGCAACTACGAGGCCTGGCGGCTGATGGAGGCGCTGTGGATCAGCGACAGCCACGACTGGGCGCGCTTCGAGTGCTATCAGCCCCAGTACAGTCTGGTGGTGCGGGACATCGAGGAGGAGATTATTCCCGTCTGCGAACTGAAAGGGCTGGGCGTCTGCATCTGGTCGCCTCTGGCCGGCGGCTTTCTCACCGGCAAGTATCAGCCCGGCCAGCGCAGCGTGGCGGGCAGCCGTTCCGACGAGGGCTGGGCCTATCCCCAGCGCTACTTTGCGGCCAACGCCGACGACTCCCTGGCTGTGCTGCTGGATGTGGCGAAAGAGGTGGGTCGCAGCCCGGCGCAGGTGGCCTTGCGCTGGTCGCTGGAACAGCCCGCCATCACCAGCGCTATCATCGGCGCGCGCACAGTGGAACAGGCGAGGGACAACTTTCTGGCCGGTGGCTGGCAGCTCCCTGCCGAGGCCCTGGCCCGGCTCAATGCCGTCTCTGAGCTGCCCGCCCGCTATCCGAAGGCGATGGAGGCCAATATGCACGAACGGCGCAACAGCGCGGTGAAGATGCCGAAACTATAGCGGTGGCAAGGATGATGAACTGATCACGAGTTGGGGCGGTATCAAGGCGGCAGCCAGCATATTGCCGATGGAAGCTATGTAAGGTCTTTGTGTTGAGTAACCCGGAGGGAATTTATGTTGGACTCACTTGAACTAAAGAATTTTACTGTCTTCCCAGATGCCAAGTTCACCTTTGGCAGGCATTTGAACGTGATTGTTGGCGAAAACGGGTTAGGCAAAACACACATTCTCAAGGCTGCCTACTGTGTGCTGGCTGTCAGCGCACGGGGTACCAAAGACTCTGGGAACACTATTCCGACCAAAAGCTACCTGCAAACTGCGATTGCAAACAAGCTGCGGGGTGTCTATAAACCCGATGAGATCGGCCGCTTGGTACGACGGCAAGCAGGGAGAAACCGCAGCGAAGTGATGTGTCATTTTGCCAATGCTGGGTGCAATCTAGAATTCTCATTCCATACTGCAAGCAGAAGTGAGGTCATTATTGATTTAGCTCCAGAATCCTGGATCGAGTATGTACCGGTATATTTGCCCACACGTGAACTATTGACAATCTACCCTGGCTTTGTTTCATTGTATGAGACGACACATCTTGAGTTTGAAGAGACTTGGCGGGACACAACAATCTTGCTTGGGGCACCGTTGGCGAAAGGAGCGCGTGAGAAGAATATCCGCGAGCTTTTGCCGCCGTTGGAGGAAGCAATGGGTGGTACAGTAGAACTCGACCCAGCAGGACGTTTCTATGTCAAGATGAAGAGTGGTCGGATTGAGATGCATTTGGTGGCCGAGGGGTTGAGAAAACTGGCTATGATAGCGCGGTTGATTGCAAACGGTTCGCTTTTGGATAAAGGCTACCTCTTTTGGGACGAACCGGACGCCAACCTCAATCCAAAACTGGTAAAAGTGATCGCCCGCACGATTCTCAAAATCAGCCAGACTGGCATCCAGATCTTCATCGCCACCCACAGTCTGTTCTTGTTGCGTGAGATTTATATTCTCCAACAAGTAGAATTTCCCCAGTTGGATACGCGCCATTTTGGTTTATATGAGAGCGAATCAGGTGTCAGGGTTCGCCAAGGTACAACCGTGGACGATATTGGTGAGATCGCTGTTCTCGATGAAGAATTGATGCAATCAGATCGTTATATGAGTTTCGAGTGAGCAAACCGCTATGAGTACCATACCAATAGAGAACCTCACATTCCAATTCCCAGATGAGTGGCGGGTTATGCAATATGATGAATGGTCATTTTATAGAAATCGCTTCAAAGATGCCTGTGGTGGCAATAAAGCTATCGATCTGTTAGTGATGAATCCCGATGATCAAACTCTTTGGCTGATCGAGGTCAAAGATTACCGGCTTCATCGTCGCGAAAAAGTGATCGAACTCTGGAACGAAATCGCCTTGAAGTCTCGCGACACGCTCGCCGGTCTGGTTGCGGTCCGCTTTAATGGCGAGGAACCAGAGCGTACAGATGCCCTCAGGTCATTAGGATCGCGTAATCTGCGTGTCGTGTTTCATCTGGAACAGCCAACAAAACATTCAAAGCTATTCCCGCGTTCTTTCGACCCTGCCAAAATACAGCAAAAACTGCGTCAGATTGTCAAACCTATTGATCCTCATGCGTTGGTCGTGGAGAGGAATCAAATGGAGCGAGTACCCTGGGCTGTAACCTAACCAGAAGGATAATTAAACGATGAAGCTTTGGCGTTACGCAAGTCGACGCTCCAAACTCCACACTTATCATCCCTTTCTTTCAGTCGCAAATCACCGACACCTGTGCTATACTTTTGCAAGCGACCCATTTCCCCAACTTAGTAGGAGACTCCAATGGCTGTTCAGACCAAAACCCCAAATTATAAAGTAATCGGAACCCGCCCCATCCGCCACGACGGGACGGACAAAGTGACCGGCGCGGCCCGCTATGGCGCGGATACCCAACTGACCGGCCTGCTCTATGGCAAAATTCTGCGTAGCCCCCACGCCCACGCCCGCATTTTGAGCATCGACACCAGCAAAGCCGAAGCCCTGCCCGGTGTCACTGCCGTTGTCACCAGCAAAGACCTGGCCCCGGCGGAAGACAAAGTGCAGGAGTTGGGCGAAGATGTGACCAATCTGATGTACCTGAGCGCCAACATTCTGGCCCAGGACAAAGTGCTTTACCACGGCCACGCCATCGCCGCGGTGGCGGCCAACAGCGTCCACGTGGCCGAAGAAGCGCTCAAACTGATCGAAGTCAAGTACGAACTGCTGCCGCCAGTGCTGGACGCCTATGAAGCGGCCCAGCCCGGCGCACCCATTCTGCTGCCCGGCCTGCGCACCACTTCTATGGGTGAAAAGGGCGACAAACCCACCAATCTGGCCTCCCTCCTGCGCCACGAGCGGGGCGATCTGGCCGCTGGTTTTGCCGCCGCCGATGTGATTGTGGAACGGGAATTCAGGACAGCGATGGTGCATCAGGGCTACATCGAACCCCAGGCCTCCACCGCCATCTGGAAAGCCGACGACCAGATCGAGATTTGGACCACCACCCAGGGCGCCTTCCAGATTCGGGATTCGGTATCCGAACTCCTGCGTCTGCCCGTCTCCCAAATCCGGGTGACACCCACGGAGATCGGCGGCGGCTTCGGTGGCAAATTCACCCCCTACACCGACATCCCCGCCGCGCTGCTCTCCCGCAAGAGCCGCCATCGCCCGGTCAAAATTGTGATGACCCGCACGGAAGTGTTGCAGGCCACCGGCCCCACCTCCGGCTCTTTGATCCGGGTCAAAATGGGCGCAAAGAAGGACGGCACAATCACCGCGGCCCAGGCCGAACTCTACTACGAGGCGGGCGCTTTTCCCGGTTCACCAGTGGGTGCGGGCGCGGGCGTGATTCTGGCCCCGTATAAGCTGGACAATGTGCGTATCGACGGCTACGACGTAGTGGTGAACCGTCCCCAGACCGGCGCCTATCGCGCCCCCGGCGGCACGAACGCAGCCTTTGCCTCCGAGTCGGTCATCGACGAACTGGCCGAGAAGTTGGGCATGGATCCGCTTGAGTTCCGCCACAAGAACGCGGCAAAAGAGGGCGACCGGCGACCCGACGGCCCCATCTACCAGCGCATTGGCTATGCCGAGACAGTGGAAGCTGCCATCGACCACCCCCACTATTCGGCTGTCAAAGGCAAGAAGCAGGGACGGGGCGTGGCCTCCGGTTTCTGGTTCAACGGGGCCGGCCCCAGCAGCGTCTCTGCTAACGTCAACCCGGATGGGACTGTCAATCTGATCGAAGGCTCCACGGACATCGGTGGCAGCCGCGTCAGTGCTGCGATGATGCTGGCCGAAACTCTGGGCATTCCCGCTGAGGATGTACACCCGCAAGTGGTAGACACGGATTCCATCGGCTACACCGGCGGCACCGGCGGCAGCAGTGTGACCCACAAAATCGGCATCACCACCCACCAGTTGGGGCTGGACCTGCGGGCCAAAATGGCCGAGCAATTGGCTGGTCTGTGGGAGGTGGACAAAGAGTCAATCGCCTTTGACGCTGGCGTCTTCAGTTCCAACGGTCATAGCCTGGGCTTTCAGGCCGCGGCCAAGAAGTTGGCCGAATCTAACCCACCCCCTTCGGCCTTTGTCTCCATGCGCACGGGCGGCGCAGGTCCGGGTTTTGCTACCCACATTGTGGATGTGGAGGTGGACGAAGAGACGGGCAAAGTCCAGATTCTGCGCTACACTGCCATCCAGGATGTGGGCAACGCCATCCACCCCAGCTATGTAGAGGGGCAGATTCAGGGCGGCGCGGCCCAGGGCATCGGCTGGGCGCTGAACGAGGAGTACATCTACGACAAAGAGGGCCATCTGGTCAATTCCAGCCTGCTGGACTACCGTATGCCCACCGCGCTGGACCTGCCGATGATCGACTGTGTGCTGGTCAAGGTTGCCAATCCCAACCACCCCTTCGGCGTGCGCGGCGTGGGCGAAGTGCCGATTGTGCCCCCGGCCGCGGCCATCGCCAACGCCATCTACGACGCCACGGGCGTGCGTATGAGTGAACTGCCCATGTCCCCGCCGCGGCTGTTGGAAGCGTTGTGGGCCAAGAAGGCGTAATGCGTGCGAGGAGAAAGAAGTTCGACTTTTCAGAAAAAGTCGAACTTCTAAAAAAGGGCCGGGTGCTGATTCCAGCACCCGGCCCTTTTCGTAGGTCGGACTGTCAGTCCGACCTACAGCAGACGCACCCGCCCCGCGCTGCCATCCACCTCGATCATCTGCCCCGTCCTGATCCGCACCGTCGCATCTGCCACCCCCACCACCGCGGGAATGCCGTACTCCCGGGCCACCACCGCAGCGTGAGAGAGCATCCCGCCCGTCTCTGTGACCAGACCGGCGGCCACGCCGAAAAGGGGTGTCCAGGGCGGCATTGTGGTGCGGGCAACGAGAATTTCCCCCTGCTGCAACTGATGGGCGTCGGCCAAATCGAGAATCACCCTGGCTCTGCCCTGCACAGTGCCCGTCGAACCCGCGTTGCCCAGGAGTTCATTGGCCGCGGACTTTTCCCCACTGCGGTCGATTCCATCCATTTTGGCAAGCGTCGCCAGCATTGGGTTGTCTTTGGGCGGGGCCAACAGGGGGATTGTGCCGATGGCCTGAGGCGGCTCGACGGTGCGGAAATGCTCCAGCGTCTCTTTGCGCTGGTCAATCCGGGCTTGCAGCCCTTTGGCTGGCTGACCGGCGAGCGCGGCCTGCATCTCCTCCAGCGTCATATGCCAGATGTCATCCGGCGAACCAATCGCGCCATCCTTCGCCAAAGAGCGACCGCAGGCCAGCACCAGACGACGCAGCTCGTACATTGTGCGCTGATCGATCCAGAAGTTGTGTTCTTCGTGTAGAAACATCCCCGCGTAGGCGGAGAGCAGATAGGCCTCGAACTGTGCCCGGGTCGCCTGATCCCTTCCGGCCAGATGCAGCCGGGCCCCGGCCAGCGCCTCCTCCTGCTGGCGGCGTAGATTTTCCTGCTGGGTGACTGGATTTTTGTCCGGGTGGCGCAGATAGGCACGCAGAAGCAGCAGGGCTGGCGTGGGATTTTCCACCCAACTATCTTCCCGGAAGCCGTCGGTCTTCTGCCCCCGCCGTCCGTATTGGGTCAGATAGGCTTCGATCTCCGTCCAGAAAGCCCGACCGGTCTCGGTGGCGGCCAGGCGCTGGGGAATCCGGGCCAAATCGCTGGCGAGCAGCGCGGCTTGCACCTCCGGTTGTTCGGCGGCCCGACGGCTCAGCGCCCAGAGCGCCCGGTCCCCGGCCAGAAAGCTGTTGTCGATGCCCAGCAGCAGCCGTTGTCCATCCAGGCTGCCGCTGTTGGGGAAAAGCTGCTGGTAGAGATCGTCGAAACGGACTATAGCCAGCCCCACAGGAAAGACGATCTCGAAGTGGATGGCCCAGATCGCCGCGGCTCTGGGCAGGGACGCGTTCAGATAGACGAGCAGGGCCGCGCTGTCGGCTTTTTGCAAATCTATCCCTTCCCAAAAGGCGATCTCCCGCTGGATAGCCGGCAGCCAGTAAGAATCCCAGCGCTCCTGAAGACCGTCGGCGGCTTTTTGCAGACGGGCCTGGGTTTCTGCGTTGCCCTTTGCCATCCCTTTCGACATCATCCGGTCTACAAAGTCCGGCGCGATCTGCTGCAAGCCGCTCATCAGCCGTTGGACAAGCAGGGGGGGCATACTCACCGGGACGACGGTGCCGAAAGAATAGCCGTTGATGTGGCGCGTTTCCATGCGGATGGGGATGGCGTATTGCGCGGCAGCCTGGCTAAAGCTCGTCGTCAGAACCGCCCGCGAAAGCGAGACCGTCAGCGCTGACACAACTTCTCCGCCGTGAACCCGGTCGAGGGTCCACATGTGTTTGGCGTCTGCTGGGTTTTCCCATACAACCGGAAAATTGGCTGGCAGGGGGATGCGACTGCCGGGTTTGGGGCGGGCAGAAGAATCTTGGCTGCTCATTTGGGTTCTCCTCTCTCTTTCGCTACTTTTGCACTGGTCAAAAACATCGTGGAATCTGTAGGTGCGGTTTTGAAACCCCCAATTAAACCCAAGAATTGGCGTGGAAACCCCCCCAAAGGTTTTTAAACAAAGTTTCCAGGTAAAACGTGAGCTTC
>JAHDWH010000081.1:14934-24954 GCA_023384455.1 Caldilineaceae bacterium
GCGAATTTTCTCACAATTTTTTTGTGGTCAAGGACATGGTTAAATGGGTGGGGTGCGGTTTGAAACCTTACTTACACCCGACAATGTGCGGTTGCAAACCGCACCTACGTTTTACCATCTCGTTGACCAGTACACTCTTTCGCTACTTTTCTGCAAATTCGGGTCGAGGGGCAAGGCCAAAGGCCAGGACGGTGGATAGAAGGATGGCTACGGCCACCAGCAAAAATAGGGAATCGAAACGGTAGCCGCTGGCGGCATTGCCCAGAAGCACGGGCAGCAGGCTGGCTCCGGTGATACTGCCCAGATAGCGGCTGGTGGAAAAGACGCCAGCCGCCACCCCTGTCTGTTCCGGCGGCACAGATTCAATGGCGGCTGTCTGCATCCCCGCGCCGGAAAGCCCCATTCCGATACCTGTTATCCCCAGGCTGGCGAGGAGGAGAAGCAGAGAGGGATCGCCACCACTAAAGGTCAGGGGCAGCAGTCCAATTGCGGCCACTGCCAGGCCTAACACCACCGGACGCCGCCGTCCCCAACGGTCGGCCAGACGCCCGCCCAGGGGGGCCATCAGCAGCATTGCGCCGGACATGGCCGCCAGCACATAGCCCGTGTGCGCGCTGTCCCAGCCGCCCTGTTGGGTGAGAAAGAGGGGGACACTGAGCAGCGTGACATACATCGCCAGATTGCTGGTTGCCACCGCGCCATTGGCCGCAGCAAAGGAGCGGGAACGAAAGAGGCGGGGTGGCAGTACCGCGTCGCTACGGCGAGATTCGTAGAGGGCAAAGAGGGCCAGGAGCAGACCGAATGCAGCCAGAATCAGAATCGTCGGGCTGTTCAATTCCAGCCCATTTTTGCGCTGGGACGAAAACCACCAGGCCAGAGCGATGAGCAGCCCGGTCAACCAGAGGGAACCGGGCCAGTCAAAGGTGCGGGATGACTGACCGCGGCTTTTGTCCGCGGGTAGCACCCGCCAGCCAATCAATAGTGCGGGCACAACCAGAATGACATTGGCGGTGAAGATCATCTGCCAGCCACCCAGCCCCACCAGCAGACCGCCCAGGGGCGGACCCGCGGCCGCGGCCAGCCCAGCCGCCGCGCCGATCATCCCAAACTGGCGTCCCCGTTCCTCCGCGGGGATCACATCCCGCAGCAGAGCGGTGCCGTTGGGCAGGGCCACGGCCGCGGCAATCGCCTGCTGCACCCGGAAGAAGATGAGCAGCCCCAGAGAAGGTGACAGGGCCGCGCCGATAGAGGCCAGGGCGAAGTAGAGCAGCCCGCCCAACACCAGCCGCCGCCGCCCCAATTGATCCCCCAACTTTCCGGCTGTGGGCTGGAGCGAGGCCATTGCCAGCAGATAGGCCGTGACCAGCCAGCCGGCAGATGCCACATCCGTCTGAAACGCAACCATAATTTCGGGCAAGGCCACGGCGATCATTGTGGAGTTGAGCGGGGCCAGCATTGTGGTCAGCGCGATGGCGGCGATGAGAAGGGTTTGGGAGGGGGCGAGCACTGGTTGGGAGAAGGGCAGTGATTGTTTCACTGGGTATCTCTTTGGAAGGGCAGCGGGGTTTAGGCTTCTGGAATTTCGTAGCCGTAGCGCTGCATAGCCTTTTCCAGGAAGTCAAAGTAATGTTCGCCGTCGTCCTGCCGCCAGCGCCCCACGGCGTCGCCTTTGGTGGCGATGCGCGCCAGGGGGAAGTCCAGAAATTCCTCCAGACGGGTGATGGTTGCCTCCTGTTCCAATACGAAATCCTCCATACGCACTTCCAGCCAATGGGCCGGTTTGGGCGTGGCCTGCACCAGTTTGTCCTGGTAAATCCACGAAATCGCCCGGCGTTCCCGCTCATTTTCTGTGCTGGGATACTCGATACCAAACTCGGCCAGATCGTCGGTCTTATGGCGGGCCAGGATGCTGTCGCTGGGGTTACGTACCCAGAAAATATAGCGAATCTCCGGGAACATCCGCACAATCCAGGGGAAAACGAGGGTTGTTTCGGGGATTTTCCAGCCTTTGCGCTGTGCAGGCGCGGCCAGCACAGAGCGCAGATAGCCGTGAATCAGTTCCGTAAACTCATCGGGGATGGGCATTGTGTGCAGTTGGGAAAAATCCCATTCCAGCCCGCCCAGCCAGCGTACGTGGCGAGCGATCACCCGGCAGGCGTCGTACATCTGCCCCGGCGGAATCAGATCGCTGGAACGATTGAGCGGCGTGCCCATATAGACGCCGCTGGCAAGTAGTGTTTGGGCCATCGCCCGTGTGGCGCCGTGGCCGCGACCGATGATTGTGACGTGGGGCATGGGGGGGATGATCCTTTACAAATGGAAAAGATTGTAGCCGAAGCGTGAAACGTGAGACGTGAAATCGTCCGTATGATCTCACCTCACAAGGTTAAAGTCTCTATGGCGAGATGCGACTCGTGTTAGCTGGGAACACTCTCTACCGTCCCGCCCTCATACGAGCGAATCGCCGCCTCGATAATCTCCTGTACGGCCAGCCCCTCTTTGCCCGATGCTTCGATTTCGTCTGGGGCCACACCTGCGTCCACCTGTTCGATCCAGCGGTTGATGCGGTTGGTGAAGGTGGCCTGGAAGCCGCTTAGCCCACCCATAATGCTGTTGCGGATGACGGTCAGCTCTTCGCTGCGCCGCGGGTAGAGGGTCAATTCCTCGTAGAGATTGTCCAGCACAAAGCGGCCTTCGCTGCCCATCACTTCGCAGCGTTCCAGATTGTGGCGGGGATTGGCGTCGTAGCTGCCGGTCAGGTGGCCGACGACGCCGTTGGCAAACTCCAGATTGACCTGCACATTCGAGTAGACGACCCGACCCGGCGCACGGTTGAAGAAGGCGTGGACCCGCTTCACATCCCCGCAGAAGTAGCGCATAATGTCCAGGCTGTGGGGGTGCAGGGCGCGGATGTGAAACCAGGGCGAGGATTCGTTGGGGTTGCCGATCCACATCGTCATATTAATCAATAGGGGATCGCCCAGCTTGCCCTCGTCCATCCACTGTTTGGCTTTGGCCGCAGGGGGGACGAAGCGGTGGTTCAGGTTGATGCCAAAAGAGAGACCCTTTTCCGTCGCCTTCGCTACCATCTGGCGGGCTTTCACAATGTCATTGGAGATGGGCTTTTCGCACAGGACGTGCAGCCCAGCCTCGAAGGCTTCCATCACCGGCTCGAAGTGGTGGCCTCCATTCTCCGGCCCCGCAGTGGTGACGCTTACCGCGTCCAGGGCCACATTTTTCACCAGATCGGCCACGCTGTAGAAGGCGGGTACGCCGTATTGGGCCGCGGCTTTGTCCGCCCTGGCCTTGTCCATATCGCAGACTGCGGCCAGATTGGCCTTGCTGTTGGCTTTGTAGACACCCGCGTGGGTGTTGCCGATGCCGCCCAGACCGATAATCGCAACGTTTAGCATTTTGTGTTCCTCGTGAGTGAGTAGGGGATCGTACACTGTCCATTGATTGTACAACCCCACCTGCCAATTGCACAACCTCCTTTTTTGTCGGGATAAGCGTCAAGTTTTGGAAGTAGGCTGAATAGGCTGATAGAAAAAGGATGATGAGATGCTGGGATGATGACGCACGTCATCATCCCAGCATCTCATCATCTTCCCTCAGTCTTTATACGGATCGCTCTCATCCTCCCCCGCCATGGCCACGCCCAGGGGCGTCAGCGTGTGCAGAATGCGGATGGTGGGGGCGTGGTAGGCGAGGACTTCGGGCAGCCGTTTGTAGACTTGGGGGGCTTCATCCATGCCTGCCCCCCGCAGTTCCACGCCCATACCCCGTACCCAATTCATCATCATTTTGCGGCTGATCTCCCCTTCGGATATCTGCACTTTACGCCCCCCCCGGAAACGGAACTTGCCCGCGGCCCGTGTGCGGGACATCACCCGTCCCGCGCCGTGGACGGTGGAGTAGAGGGCCACTTTGCTATCTTCGCTCTCTACCCCTTCCAGAATCACCGAAATGTCCCCCATCGACCCGCCCACAAAGCCCTTCTGGCCGGGGAAGGCGGGTGTCGCGCCCTTGCGCACCACCCAGAGCTTCTGGCCGTTGTGTTCTTCCTCCCAGGCAAAGTTGTGGTGGTTGTGGACCTCCTCCAGAATGTGCGCGCCCAGCAGCTTTGCAACCCGGCTTGCCACCCAATCCCGGCCCGCATAGGCGTAGCGCCCGGCCAACTTCATACAGGCGATATACTCCTGGCCCAGTTGACTCTCCACATCCAGCAGCACCGGGTCCACGTACATTCCATCTTTGCCGCCGCCTTCTTTGATAAAATGGCTGGCCAGCCGGTGTCCCAGCCCCCTCGAGCCAAAGTGGACGCCGATCCAGATGCGCTCCTGCTCGTCCTCGAAGATGTCTACGTAGTGGTTGCCGCTGCCGATTGTGCCCAACTGCTCTGCGGCCATCCGCTTCTGCTTGCGGGCAATGGGGATATCCCAGGCCGGGTCGTCGTCGAAAAGGGGGTGATCGTTCTCCTCCCGGTTCTTCAGGCCGATGCCAAAGGAGAGGGTAGCCCAGATGTCGTCCATTATGTGGCTGATATTTTTGCGGACTTCCGCCGCGGGCGCGTCGATGCGCACGGCTTTGTTGCCGCAATTGTGGACGACAACACCGCCCGCAATGAAGTTGTGGGCTTCGTGGCCCAATGGCAGGTCATAGACGACTGTCGGCTCTTCGACTCTTTCAATTGCGCGAATAGGCGACCAAACGAATTCGCCGGCGGTTTGGGGATTTAACTTTGCATAGGCGTTCACACGCGTTGGCCCGCGCTTCTCGTAGACGGCTTTCAACGCCATCGAATGGGTGAATTCCTGCCCGGTGAGTTGCGTTACCGCCGCTGCCAGGTCATAGACCCCAAGCCCCTGTGTACGCAAGGAACGGCACAACTCTTTGGCTTCAGCCCTCTCGAATACGATCTGTGAACGCTGCCAAACTACGGACATCGCCTCGGCTGCTTTGCGCTGCTTGTAGCGCGCATAGGGGAAACCAATCGTGCGCCACAGACGAATCGTCTCGGATTGACCGCCCAGTATCATCAAAAGGTATGTCTGGCGTCCGTGATAAGGTTCTCCGCTGGGGTAAATCTCCGATGCGAAACCCAATGACTGTAGCAGGTTTTGTACTGTGCGCAGGAGTGGCAACGGCTGGTACCCCCCCTGCTTTATTGTGGCGTTTCCCAAAAGTTGGGAGCGGCGAATCAGCGGCGCAGTCATCTCTGCGCTGAAAAGTCCGGCAAGAAACGCTGCTTGCAAATGGGCGGGAAGGTCGATCAACCAGGCCAACGCTGCTTCGTCCCATATCTTTTTGCCTATGGACAACCCCCAATCGGCAAAGAGGGCGTGCAGATCGGCGGACGAACAGTAAATGTTGTTTTCCACAGACCCGTTGGGCCGAACCCGGCGGTGGATAGCCGCATTCGGCCAGCCAAGTTGATGCAAGTCTTCGCAGATGCGGGCGGCGTCTTCATCCTGGGAGGTGTAGAAGGAGACCCGGTTCTTTTTGGCTGCCAAGTGCCCATCTCCGGCTGCATAGCCGAAAAGACGCAGCAACCGGTAATCCATCCCCCCGCTTTGCTCCAATTGATCGCTTGACACCCCTGTATAGGATGACAACGCCACTGCATCGCCTGAATGCAATGTGCCCGCTTCCCGCCACCCGTCCGGCGTACGCAGCAAATGGTCAGTGGTCAAATGCAGCACGTCGCCGCTGGCAAAGGTGAGACGGAGAGTCGTATGGCTTGTCTTCCGTTGCAGGGCCAACGCCGGGCCGACGTTGCTGACTTCTTCCTGCCAGGAGCCGAGCAGATTCCCCTGGGTAAGTACCGATTCGATTGGAATCGAGCGCCCATCTGCCAGCGTTACACGGCTTCCCGCCGCAATACACGCAATATCAAATCCGACTCCGGACGGGCTGATCTGATCCCAATAGCCAATCACACCGCCGATGGGCATCGCGTAGCCCAGGTGATGATCCGCCATCAGCGCCGCGGCCGCACCCGTGCGCGCACAGTTCACAATCTGGTCAATCGCGCCCTGATCCGGTTCGCCCCAGACGGGGATGTTTTGGATGAGTTGGTAGGTCATTGGGGAGACTCCTTTCGATTACGAATTGCGAATTGCGAATTGTGTAGGTCGTGGGCGTCTGTTCTGCTTCACTTCACTGGGCGGTAGTGACAAATGAAATGAACGTCTGCGAACGAAATACGAAATACTCCGTACCAGCGAGGAACTAACGGACAAGCGTTAGCCGGTCGTCCAACCAACTGAAACGTGAAACGTGAGGTGTCGTCACCTGATCTCACGTTTCACGTCTTCACGTTTCCTCACGTAAATCGTGGCTTTGCCACCTTATGGAATACGCACTACGCAATATCTTCATCCAAACCGTTCCTGCGCCAACCGCGCCACATCATTCGCGCAACCCCAGGCCAGGGTATGCCCAATCCCGCTGTGGCCGTAGTTGTGGATGACCGGTCCGTTGGCCGTCTCTTCCAGTTCCAGACGCACTTCGTCCCGGCCCGGACGCAGACCGACGCGCACGTCGATGACTTCGGCGTCGGCCAGGGAGCGGTCCACCGACGCACAGCGTCCGCGGATGGCCCCACTGGTGGCCTCGTTGGGACGGGTGGACCAGCTTCCCGCCTCCGACGTGCCGCCCAACAGACAGTCCTGGGAGCGGGGGAAGATATATGTAAAGCCCAGTGGTCCGCCGTAGCTCATAAAGCCGCGGGTGATGTGGGGCTGGGGCGGCAGACGCAGGATTTGCCCGCGGATGGGAAAGACCCGGCTGTCACCGGTCAGCTTGCCCGCCCACGCGCCGGTACAGTTGACCACCAGCCGATCCGGTCCGCTGAAACGGCCCAGATCGCTGACCAGCGCCTGCTGAATCTCGCCGCCATTGGCCTGGAAGCGCCGCACCAGATAGGCCATATAGATCGGCGTCTCGATCAGCGGGACCGTATAGCGAAAGCCAAGCGTATAGCCCAGGGGCAATTCGTCCTCCGGCACAGTGCGCAGGTCGTCGAGCAACGACTGCCAATGTTCGCCCTCTCTGCCCTCCTCCACAGGCTCAAACAGTTGGATCATCTGCACGCCGCTGCCCGGCTCGTCCACCAGACGCAGCAGTTCCTCCCGGCACTCCCCGGCCCAGCGCAGACCGTTGGGCAGATTCTCGGCGGAGATGGGATGCCAGATGGCCCCGGCCACGTCGGATGTGGTGTGGGGCGGCAGCTCCCGGCTGACGATGCCCACAGAAAAGCCCGTCTCTTGCAGGCGAATGGCGCTGGAAAGGCCAGCGACACCGCAACCGACGACAGTTACTTCGGTCATTGGGGCTGCTCCTCGGCTTTCTCTGCTTCCAGGCCGGCCAGTTGGGCCAACAGTTTGCGATGGCGGGACTGGCTGCGCAGGAGTGCAATCAGCAGCATTACCGACAACACGCCCAGCACCAGAATGCCCACGGATTCACTGACGGTCACAGTGACCGGGTTATAGTTTTGATAGTTTTTGCCTTCGTTCTCGTCCACGGCGCTTCTCCTTTGGGGGATAGGGTGAATGGTTGTGTTCCTATTGTACCCCCAGAGACGCGCTGCCGCAACCGACAGAGAAATGCAACCACAGAAAACACGAAAAACACGGAAAGAAAGCGCGTGCTGTTTCTTCCGTGTATTCTGTGTATTCTGTGGTTATGCTGTAAACAGAGCCAGCAACTCGCCCACCGCGCCCCGGTTGTTGCCGTCGGCGCTGATATAGCGCTGTACCTGAAAGCGCTCGAAGGTCGCGCCGGCGTAGGCTTCTTCGATCTCCGGCGTGGCGTGGTTGGAGATGAGGACGGGTACGCCGCGGGCCGCTGCTTCTCTGGCCGCGGCGGCCAGGGCCAACTGCTGGGCGAAGCCAAAGCCGCCCGCGCTGTAGCTGGTGAAGTGGGCGGTGGAGGAGAGGGGGACATACGGGGGGTCGCAGTAGACGACATCGCCGGGCTGGGCGGCCTGGATTGTCGTGGCAAAATCCGCCTGGCAGAAGCGGGCCGCACCGGATTTCTGCCAGAAGACTTCCATCTCTTTTTGGGGAAAGTAGGGCTTTTTGTAGCGGCCAAAGGGCACATTGAAACCGCCGCTGGCGTTGTAGCGGCAGAGTCCGTTGTAGCCGTGGCGGTTGAGGTAGAGGAAAAGGGCCGATTTCAGACGGCTGTCCGTCGTCTGGTTGAAGCTCTCCCGCAGCCCATAGAAAGCGTCGGGCGTATTGTTTTCCGCCACGAAGAGGGCGCGGCAAAAGTCAATGAACTCCCCGCCCTCCGTCTGCAAACGGCGGTAGAGATCGATCAGATCGGCGTTGCTGTCGGCCAGCAGATAAGCCGGATAATCGGTGTTGAGAAAGAGCGCGCCGGAGCCGACGAAAGGTTCGATCAGCCGCTGGCCGGGGGGCAAGAGCCGGGTGATGCGTTCCACCATCCGCTGTTTGTTGCCCGCCCATTTCAGAAAAGTGCGCATGGCTCAGAAGCCCCGGCTTTCGCATAGTCGAGCAAGTTCCTGCCAGGGGCGGCCCACGCTGAAAGTGGCAGCCTCCCGGGGGCGCATCCCTTCCATCACCACCTGATAGACCCCCAGCCGTTTGATGCGCTTGCCCAGGGGCGCAAAAGCTTTGTTCTCCTCGGCCAGCATCCCCGCATAGAGAAGGGTGAAGACAATATCGGCGCGCAGAACATCTTGCGTGTAGTCATGGGAGAAGGCGCTGATACGGGCGAGGAGCGCCGGGTCGAGAGTCTGGCTGGTAGCGTCGAAGACGAGGACAAAATCAGCGTAGCTTTTTTCCGCGCCATAGAGCGCCGCCAACTCTTGCAGACGGGTAAAGTATTGCCAATCTTTGGGGGCAATGCGAAGACGGCCAGGGCGGGTGAGAAAGATGCACCACCCGTCAAAATTGCCCTGGTCAAATTCCAGCAGGCTGCCATCGGAAAAGCGTTTGATCATCTGGGCCATCGCTACCCCCGCTACCCCACACCCGCATAGGCCGCGGCCAGCCAGCTTTGCAGCTCCCCGTCCACATCTGCCAGACAAGCCAGGGCCACTTTGTGGGTGATGGAACCGCTGCCAAAGGTGGCGGCCTCTTCCAGCCGGGGGGAAGTCGGCAGGTCGCCCAGTTTCAGCCCCACATCCACCCGGCTGGCTGTGCTGGCCTTGACCAGGGCAAATTGCTTAGGACTCGTCAAGAAATAAGTTCCATCCGGTGCGTCGCACTGTCCACGAAATGACTCTGGTTCGCAACCTCATCTGGACAGTGCGACGCACCAAAATCCACCGACAAAGGCGGCCAGTTTGTCGTAGATGGGGCGCAACCCCGCCTTCTTGCCTGCGTACTGGTCGGCCAGCCACGCCTGCGCGCCGGGCTGGGGGCGAAAACGCACGCCAGACCAGGTGTCGTCGATGGAGATGGAGGCCACACCGCCGTAGCCCAGGTTGTAGATGGCGGCCCAGCCCGCATCTCGGGTCAGGTCGGTCTGTACGCCGGAACTGACACGGATTGACGCTGATAAAAATCTGTGTAATCTGCGTCCTCTGCGAAATCTGCGTTCCTGTTCTGAAAATAGAACACGGATGGACACGGAAAGAACAGATTCGCACGGATTCAATCTGCGAAAATCTGCGCAATCTGCGTTCTGATTTTCATTGATTATGGGTGTGTTTCCTCGTGTACAACTGATGTGAAGATTGGCCGCTTTCGGGTCTGGCTGGAGCCGTGCCAGGAAGCCTGTAGGCGGGTTCAGAATCAGCGCCCGCTGTTCGGAGGAGATATACAGTTTGCGGATCAGGGCTTCGTCCATCGGGGTCTTCTGCTCTCTGGGAGTATAGAACGAATGGGTTTCTCAGCCCAGTATAGCACAGGAAAGCTTTTCAACATTCCCGAAGTGCGACTTTTTCCGAAGTTCGACTTTTTCCGAAAAGTCGAACTTCTGTACTGATCACGTCAAGAAGATGGTGGAATCTGTAGGTGCGGTTTGCAACCGCACTTTTACCCGGAG
>JAHDWH010000415.1 GCA_023384455.1 Caldilineaceae bacterium
GTTTCGATGGGGCAGATGCGCCCGTAATGGCTGTAGTGTACATCGCGCACGTCAAAGCCCGCCCGTTCTCGGCGCAGACCGCCCGGCCCCAGCGCGCTCAAACGCCGCTTGTGGGTCAATTCGGCCAGGGGGTTTGTCTGGTCCATAAACTGGCTGAGCTGGCTGCCGCCGAAAAACTCCCGGGTGGCTGCCACCACAGGACGAATGTTGAGCAGACTCAGTGGCGTCACCTGTTCCGGGTCACGGATGGACATACGCTCGCGTACCACCCGCTCCATACGCAGAAGACCGATACGCAACTGATTCTGGATCAGCTCGCCCACCGTCTTAATACGCCGGTTGCCCAGGTGGTCGATGTCGTCTGCTTTCTCCCGGCCATTGTTGATGTCGATGATGCGGCGAATGACCGAAACAATATCGGTCTTGCGGTTGGCTTCCACATCGTCGCCCTCCCGGCTGGTCAACGTGCGGGTGACCAGTGGTGTCTCTAACCCCAGGCGGCGGTTGAATTTATAGCGCCCCACCCGTCCCAAATCGTAGCGGCGAGGGATGAAAAAGAGATTCTGCATAAAACTCTTGGCATTGTCCAGAGTGGGGGGGTCCCCAGGGCGCAGCTTCTTGTAGAACTCAAGCAGCGCGTCATCCACACCCTTTTGCCGGTCTTCGGTTGGGTTGCTGGTGGTGTCCCGCTCCAGGGTAGATTCAATATACGGATGGTCCACGTCGTCGTCGATGTCAGCGAAAAGCTCGCGGATTTCGTCATCTGTGCCATAGCCGATGGCCCGCAACAGAATTGTCACCGGCAGCTTGCGTTTGCGGTCTACCTTTACACTGACAATATCCCGGCGCGCAGTCTCAAATTCCAGCCAGGCACCCCGGCTGGGGATCATTTTGGCGCCGGTCAGATCCCGGCCCGTACTGCGATCTTCTTCTACTGTAAAATAGACACCCGGCGAACGGATCAACTGGCTGACAACTACCCGCTCGCTTCCATTAATAATGAATGTGCCCGATTCGGTCATCAACGGGAAGTCGCCCATAAAGACTTCCTGCTCGCTGACCTCGCCCGTGTCGCTGTTCACCAGACTGACTTTTACCCACAGGGGCGCAGAGAAAGTAATGTCCCGAACCCGGCACTCTTCTTCGGGATACTTTGGCTCGTCGAAACGAAAGCTGCCAAAGTGCATCTCCAGGTTCTTATTAAAGCTGACAATCGGTGATATTTCCTCAAATAACTCTTTCAAACCCTCCGATCGAAACCACTCAAAGCTGTTAAGCTGAATCTCGATGAGCCGAGGCAGCTCAACTACATTGGGTGTGCGAGCATAGCTCTTGCGCGCTGTTCGCACCGCGTTGGACATACTGGCAACTGACTGAACCATAGTCACTCCTTCACGTTGTCACCCGAAAGGCGGGTGCACCCGGCCTGGGGCCACCACAATTGCTCTCAGTCCGTGCAATTGTGGCTCTCAAAGCACAATAGGGCACCCTACGAGCTTTCCACCCACTGAAGCAGCGTTGCCGTGGAAAATTCGCAAAATGCCTTCTAGCAAATTATCTATCAGTTCGACGTAGCAAATGTTCTTTCTCGCCAACTACGATTTGAATAGTTTACCCTCTACGTCGTATGATATCTGGAAGCTACATACCACATACACCCCAGCCGGTGCGCAGGAACGAAAAAACCCAACAACATTCTGTTCATGTGTTGGGCCAGACCAATACCTCCAGGGCTTTGATTCGTTCTGCGTGTCAAAACACGGCAGAGCAACGGATTGTCGCTTCGCAACAACCAATTATATTCATTTCTGTTCGGCTTGTCAAATCGGGCAGGGACAAAATTGTGTTGCGCCCTATTACTCCTCCCAGCGACGATCCATCACCGAATAGCCGCCGTCTACTACAAGCGTTGTCGCTGTGACAAAATCCGACGCGGGCGAGGCCAGAAAGATCGCTGCACCAGCCAGATCGTCTGGGCTGCCCAGGCGACGGGCCGGGGTTTTGTGGCGAATCTCTTCGCCCAGGGGACCGTCGAGCAACGCCCGGTTCAGGTCCGTCTTGTGCCAGCCGGGCAGGAGCGCATTGACCTGAATGTTATGCACCGCCAATTCCACGCCCAGGGCCCGGGTCAGGCCCACCATCCCCGTTTTGGCCGCGGCGTAGTTGACCAGATTGGGCGGCCCCAGCAGGGAATACATCGAGCCGATGTTGATGATCTTTCCACCCCGGCCACCGATCACCATCGCTTTGGCCCCGGCTCTGGCACACAAAAAAGAGCCGGTCAGATGGGTCTCCAAGACATCCGTCCAATCCGCGGTGGACATCTCCAGCACGGCCATCCGCCGGGCGATACCCGCATTGTTGACCAGAATGTCCAGGCTGCCAAAGCGGGCCACAATGTCGGCCACGGCCTGCCCCACGGCACTTTCGTCCCGCACGTCCAGTTCGACGACCGCGTGCCCAACGCCCAATTCAGCGGCCATTGCGGCATTCTTGTCCGGGTTGCGGCCAGTCACGACAACTGTCGCCCCGTGCTCCTTAAAGCCGAGGGCAATCGACCGCCCAATGCCCCCATTGCCGCCGGTGACCAGCGCCACGCGACCGGACAGAGAAAAGAGAGGTGTTGTCATTGTGTGCTCGCTTTCGTTGAAGAATCAGTGGTCCGCAGTCGCTGGTCAAAATCCTGCGTCAGGTTTGCCCGCAGTGCAATAGACTGTGGGTGAATCCAGAGATAACTGTTGAGCCACCCCACCCTAGCCTTCCCCATTCCAGGCAGGGAACTGGATCGACTCCTCCCCTACGGTGGGGGAGGTTGGGAG
>JAHDWH010000082.1 GCA_023384455.1 Caldilineaceae bacterium
TATGCTTCGCTTCCCCTCGCTTGTCCATCTATCACGCTATCGTGCAGTCCTACCGTGTAATCTGCGTTCTGATTTTTCCTTGAGTATGGGTGTGTTTCCTCGTGTACAACTGATGAAAAAGGCGGGGAAGAGACTATTTTGCAGATATATTGCATCGTTGTATGCTGAAATAGCCACCGCAAATCGGGCTGTCAGTCTGACCGGTGGCGGGGCAGATTGGTCGGATGTAACTGCTCACCCCCACCCAACCTCCCCCACTGTGGGGAGGAGTCGATCCAGTTCCCTCCCTGGAATAAAGAGAAGCGGGTCTGCGCGTCTGCCCAGGGCAGCTTCAGCCACAGCCTCTTCCTGCCCCAACTCGCGGGGCAAGGGTTTGACAGAAGCGCCGGAATGAGAGAATCTACAGATAGAACAGAAAAGGAGAACGCCTGGAATGAGTGAACCCGCATACCCGAGGATAGGCCAAAGCGCTGAAAGCTATGACGAGCCGGTCTTTGAGACTTTCCAACCACCCCTGGAAGAACCGGTTTTTGCGCCGGAATCGGCGCTGCCCGAGGCTCGCCCGGAACCCATCTTCGAAGCAGTCCCCGCGACGGCTCGGGGCGTCAGCTTGCCCGCGGAACCCACCCACAGCCAGATCGTCTGGGATATCCCCAGCCCCGAACCTGCCCCGTCGCTCCCATTCACCCGGCGGCTGGGACGCACCACGCCGGTCTGGGCCGTTCTTTCGGTGGCGGCTATCGTTCTGCTGGTAGCTTTCTGGTTTTCCCTGGGACAGCAGGACCCGCCCGAAAGTGTCGAACCCACTGGGCCTGCCCTGGGCGTCGTGGGCAGTGTGGTGCTGCTTGATGCTACCCCCTCGCCCTCTGTGCCAGAAGCTATCCCGGCAACCGCTGCCCCCCCGCCGACCCGCTTGGGCGCGGGTATGCGGGTGCTGGTGGGCAACACAAACGGCCAGGGTATTCGTCTGCGTTCTGCGCCGGGCACGGCCAGCCTGACACTGGGCATCTATGACGACGCCGCGCCCTTTCTCGTCCTCTCCCCCGGGGGTGATTACGGCGAGTACCCGGTCGAGGTGGACGGCTACTTCTGGTATCGTATCCGGGTGGCGGAAGACCCCGCCGATCAGCTGGTGGGCTGGGCCGCCGGCGATTTTCTGGTTACAGGGGAATAGACGCTATGAGCACACAACCCACAGCCGAACGGATGGTCGCGCTGGCCGCCGCCTTGCGCTATCACCAACACCGCTACTACATCCTGGACGATCCCGAAATCAGCGACGCCGAATTCGATGCGATCTTTCAGGAATTACAGCGGCTGGAAGCGGAGAACCCCGCCCTTGCCAGCCCCAACAGCCCAACCGTGCGGGTGGGCGGGCAGATTGCCGAACGCTTTGAAAAGGTGCGCCACCCCGGGCCTATCCTGAGTCTGGCCAACGCCTTTGCCCCCGAAGATATGTGGGCCTGGCGGGATCGTCTGCGCCGCCTCTTGCCCGAGGACGAACAGAACCGGCTGGCTTATGTGGTGGAACCCAAATTCGACGGCCTGACCGTTGTGCTCCACTATACAAACGGAGATTTTGTGCTGGGCACAACCCGGGGCGACGGCGAAGTGGGCGAAAACATCACCCCCAACCTGCGCACCGTGCGCTCACTTCCCCTGACAATTCCTATAGAAACCGAGCCGATACCACAGAACGCTGCCCCAATCCCCAGTCCCCACTCCTCAGTCCCCGCGCCAACCCGCCTGGTCATCCGCGGCGAAGCCTACGTAACCGTAGAGGACTTCGACGCCTTCAACCGCAGCCAGGAGGAGCAGGGCGAGCGCACCTACGCCAACCCCCGCAACTTTGCCGCGGGCTCCCTGCGTCTGTTGGACAGCAGCATCAGCGCCGGCCGACCCCTGCGCCTCTGGTGCTATCAGGCGCTGATTTTAGAAGGGGTGGACCCTCCGCCTGCTTCCCACTGGGACTCTCTGGCCTACCTGCGCGGGCTGGGCCTACCCGTCTGCCCGGAGGTGCGCCGCTTTAGCGACGACCAATTCGAGGCGCTGATCGACTACCTGACCCACTGGCACGATCTGCGCGCCCGGCTGCCCTACGAATTGGACGGAATGGTAGTCAAAGTCGATTCCCTGGCCCTTCAGGAGCGGCTGGGCTTTACCGGCAAAGACCCCCGCTGGGCTGTGGCCTATAAGACCGGCGGCGAAGAGGCTGCCACCAAACTCCTGGACATTACCGTCAAAGTGGGGCGCACGGGCGCGGTGACACCCAACGCTGTGCTGGCCCCCGTCGCCATCGGCGGGGTCACAGTCTCGGCGGCCACTCTGCACAACGAGGATTACATCAGCGAGTTGGACATCCGGGTGGGGGATACAGTGCTGGTCAAACGGGCCGGGGATGTGATCCCAAAGGTGCTGCGCCCCCTGCCCGAATTGCGGGACGGCAGCGAGCAGCCCTGGCAGATGCCCGCCACCTGCCCGGACTGTGGCCAGCCGCTGGTGCGCCCGGAAGGGGAAGTCGCCACCTATTGTGTCAACAACGCCTGCCCGGCCCAACTGGTGCGCAAAGTGGAATACTTTGTGGGCAAAGGCAGCCTGGACATTGCCGGGTTTGGCTCCCGCCAGGCCGAGCTTTTCGTCGAACAGGGCTTTATCCACACCCTGGCCGATATCTTCGATCTGCCCTGGGAGACCATCAGCCAGATGGAGGGCTATGGCGAGAAGCGGGTGGAGAATCTGCGCGCCGCCATCGAAGCCGCCAAAGCGCGGCCAGCAGCCCGGCTGCTCACCGGCCTGGGTATTCGCTTCGTCGGCTCCACAGTCGCAGAGCTGGTGATGGCCGTCTACCCCGACCTGCCCAGTCTGATGGCCGCAGACGAAGAGAGTCTGAGTGCTATCGAAGGGATTGGCCCGAAGATCGCCACCAGTCTGGTGGAGTTCTTTGCCCGACAGCCCAACCGGGCGCTGATCGAGCGTTTCGCTGCCCTGGGCGTGCGTATGACCGGCGATGCCCGGAAGATGGCAGCGGGCACGGCCCAGCCCTTGGCCGGTCTGACTTTTGTCATCACCGGCACCCTGCCCACGATGGGCCGGGACGAGGCCAAAGAATATATCGAGGCCAGGGGCGGTAAAGTCACCGGGAGCGTCAGCGCCAAAACTGACTTTCTGCTGGCCGGGGAGAAGGCCGGCAGCAAACTGGAAAAGGCGGAAAAGCTGGGCGTACCCGTGTTAGACGAGGACGGGTTACGGCAGAAAGGCTGAGCGTCTTTGCAATTTCCGTTGGTTGGTTGTACGATATTGGCTGTCCATTTTATCTAAACCGCTTTACTTTTGGCAGGTGTTCAATGCAACTGGGATTTATTTCGCTGCCAACCATTCCCCGCTTCACCCGCAATGTGAATCTGCTGCTCGCGGCAACGGCCATTCTGGCCGTTAGCTTCTTCGGCGTCACCGCCCTGCTCAAAATTCTCTACATCCTGCGTCTGGGCTATGGGCCGGAATATGTGGGGCTGTTCAGCGCGTCTGGCGCGCTGGGCTATATGGGGATGAGCCTGCCCAGCGGCTGGATGGGTGAGCGCTGGGGTATGAGCCGGGTCATGGCCCTGGGCGCGCTGACTACAACGGTGGGAATGGTGATGCTGCCTTTGACCGAGGCCATGCCTCTGTGGGCGCAGATGGGCTGGCCGATCGTCAGTCAGATCGTACAGGCGGGCGGTTATGCGATGTTCAGCATCAATTTCGTCCCTGCGCTGATGGCTGCTACCTTGCCGGAAAATCGCAACAGCGCCTATGCCCTGAGCAGCACGTTGCGCAGTTGTGGCACTTTTTTGGGGACGATCTCCGGCGGGCTATTGCCGGGGCTGCTGGCTGCAATGGTAGGCCAGGGGCTGGATTCACCTGTGCCCTACCGCTTGGGACTCTGGATCGGGCCGGTGATTGCTGTGCTTGCGATTATCCCTCTGCTGCGCATTCGGGAGCAGGGCACGGTGGCGGCCAATGTGGAAAGCGTGCCGACAGGGGGATTTCCTACTCTTTCCGTGGCTCTGCTGATTCTTTTCGTCAGTTTGAGCCAGGCAGCCAGCGCCACCTGCCAGGCCTTTTGCAATGCCTATATGGACACAGAATTAACCCTTTCCCCCTCCACAATTGGGCTGATTATGGGTGTGGGTCAATTTGCTGCCATCTTTGGGCCGATGGTGTTGCCCCGAATGGCCCGGCTGCGGGGCAACGGCTGGACCCTGCTTGTCATTACGCTGGGTAGTGGGCTTAGCCTGACGCCGCTGATTTTCTTTCCCCATTGGCTGGGCGCAGGGATGGGTATTGTGGGTACGCTGATTCTGGCCGCTATGTGGATGCCGACTTTGCAGGTCTATCAGATGGAGATGATCGCCCCCCGTTGGCGCTCTCTGGCCTATGGCACTGTTTCGATGGCTATGGGGTTGAATTTTGCCCTGATTAGCTATGGAGGCGGCTATGTGGTGGCCGGGCTGAGCTATGCTACGCTCTTTGGTGTGGGGTTGCTGCTTTCGGTGGGCGGGGCCGGGCTGATGGGCGTGCTGGTGCGCAAGCCGGGGCTGATTGCGGCTGTCCCACCCCGGCCCGCAGTCGTGGCAGGCGATTAGTGCGAAATAGGCTGGTGCTTCCTGCTCCCCGCCGGTCGGTGACCCGGCGGCGGTTGCTCTCCAGACGCTGCCGGGTTTTTCTACCGGATATACGTTGGAGGCTCCTGGTAGAAACTGGCCCGATAGGCTTCCAGGCTCATTGAGGGGAAAATCTCTATCAGCCGGAGGGTATCCTTTTCGGCAGAGATGGCGATCCCCTTTTCTGGATAGATGTAGACTTTGAACCGCTTCCCAACTCGGGATGGCAGGATCGCGGTGGGTTCGCCGAGCGCGCGGATTAGCTGGGTTCCGGAAATTTTGCGCAATTCACTGCTGCTTGTGATCGTGTAGAGAATGAACGTATGGTCGCGGAAATAGAACTGGCCGGTATGGGTTGTGCGGTTGCGCAGGAGTTCCAACTCAGCTTCCCAACTGTAAGAAGTTCTGATGACCGTCTCCGGATCAATGTCAAACTGCTCTTCAATCTGACTCCTGGGTATCTGGCGCAGAGATAGCCAATACTCGATCTGCGTCTCTGGGTTTTCAAGGATGGAATCATCTGGTTTCATGGAAAATTCTCGCTACCTTTGGCGCATTGGTCAGATATCATACAGACATCAGATTACAGCCCCGTTGAGAATGGGTTGGATATTTGTTTGAATGAATGCAAATCGTTGCGGGCATTCTGCTTCCAGCCGCACTGGATTCTCAAAATAGAACATAAGGCTCTCCGCCAAATCTTCATCGGCATCAGTAGCCCCGTATAGGGTGATGGGTGCTTCTTGGCCATCGGCTATAGCCAGTTCTCTGCGGCGAGCTTTGCTGCCGGGGCGTAGGGGATCGCTATAGTGACAATCCCGAATGGTATCCCAAAAGACTATCTGATCGGCGAACTCGTCTATCATATCCTGTCCATTGATCTGTAGGCTTTCGATCAAACCGTGTGAAAGTTCATGTTCAATCGTCCCCCGGAACCCTTGGCGCAATTCCTCTGGTGTTGGGTTGGCTTTGTCCACCGCAAAGTCGCGTATGTTATGGCCTTGATCAAACATTGAGATATTGCCTGTAAACGTTTCGCCAGCGGTTGTGTTGTCCAGGATACCGCCGGGACTATCATCATCAATTCCTTGCTCCAGACGACTAAACGTTGTAATCGATTGGGGAGCAAGACCGCCAGGGCGATTGGCTCCTAACAATGCACCGTAGTGGGATAGGGCTTGATCCACGTCCTGCAACTCTTGCAGGGTCCAATCCCTTGCCCGCACACCGTCACGGACGACCTCAGGGGCGTCAGGATAGGCATCTCGGACGGCATTTACGCCAGCGTTCTGGTCAATGTTGATACCATACGTGTCCCGAATTTTGCGGATGAGTACAGCTTTTTGTGCTTCTTCACTCCTGCTGCCCATGGCAAACCCACCTCGGTCTCTTGTTGGTGGACTGTTCGTCTGCCAGCGACGATTGTCGCCTATAGTGAATCCGCCCCGACCTCCCGTGGTTGCTCCTCCTTGCCATTGGCTGTTCCCACCGGTGGTCGCTTCGCCTGTGCCCCCCTGTCTCTGGCGATTCGCGCCCAGGCTGAAACCGCCACGTTCCGTCCCCTCCACACGATTCGGCCGCTGCCATGCAGGTCGTTCGTCGTCTTCCCCCTCGCGTTGGATATACTTGGTGTTGTCAGCAGTATGTATCGCTTTTGCCTGAGGAAGGGCTGTTGCATTCAGAGATCGATTGAGCGCGTTACCCTGTACTCTCGTGTGCATCCGCACCCCGCCAAAGCTGGCACCAAAGCCCTGCTCCATCTGGCCGCGCACGTTCTCATCCAGTGGTTGTCCCCCTCCCTTGGCGCGCTGGATAGAACGGGCCACAGCCGCGTCCACATCGCCGCCTTCCAGCCCGTGAGTCGGCGCGGCCTGGAGTTCATCCTCTATCTCGTCTCGCTGGAGAGCAGGCATGAAAAATGTTCGCTGCGCCCGGCCAATCCCGGCTGCCACAGGCGTGGCACTGCGCTGGTAATCGGTGATAGGATCGGCGATGGAATCGGCATAACGGCTGGCCTGGTGCGCCTCTTCTCCGCCTTCTTCGTGCTGGATGGGGGGCTTGCGGCTGGTCTGCACCACCTGCTTGGCTACCCGGTCGGCCTCCTGTTCATAGCGGTCACCGGCGGGTCCGAGCTTCAGTTTGGCCTGAAGCAACTGGCCTGTGGCCCGGTTGCCGATGGCGCGTTGGAGGGTGAGTACGTCTGCAGGTGTCAGAGAAGCCGGCACAGCTTCCATCCGCTGCAGGACCTGGGAGGCTCGTGTGCGCAGAGATGGCCTGGGGGAGGATGTGGAGCGGGTATGGGAGGATGGGGCTTGCGCCGTTGCTTGATGTTGACTGGTGGGCATCTGCGATTGTCCTCTGTTTGGACAGAATCTTGCGGCATAATTACAAAGCTTGTGCCCAGTTGAGTGCGTCTTCCAACGCCATAGACGTATCTTGCCATTCCATGCCGTCGGGTCCACTTATGCGCCACCTGGAATCGTAAAAATCGCTTACCACAACAATTAGCCGCTGTGGCAATCCAAACAACTGTTCTTCTTTTGCTCTTTCTACAGCGTCAATGAGGGCTGTTGCCTGGCGAAATCGTCGCTCCATTCGCTGTGCGGCTGCATCGTTGTCCGTGTAGATGCCGCCCCATGCAGTTTGCACAAAGAGAGCCAAGGGGCCGTAGACCAAATAGTAATGGATGGCCCACGAGTTGACACCGTGCCCGTCGTGACTAATGAGAATGTAGTTATCGACCGGGTTATCTTCTGTTTCCATTACGAAAGACAGCAATGCATAGGCCGAACGAGAAGCTTCCAGCGTACTGAAATGCCATTCGCTGTGCTCGCGTAGATGCCCGCGCAGGGTCTGTGGTATAGGGGGGAAGGGAAGCCCTGCCGAGCGAAATTGAGTTGCCGCAATCTGCACGACATCGGTTTGATTCTTCTGTGCTTGACTCAGTTTTATTCTCCCAATTGTGTGAGGAAAACACCTTCAACATTTCTACTAATCATATCTATGACATTCTCAAATGCCGCCATTTTTTCTACAAGATAACTATTGGTGTTTTTCGCTCGGTATTGGGTATCTCGTATTCCGCGAATTCGTTCTTCTCTATTTTCATCAGTGGTCTCGCTTTCAAATGACCGAGTCAAACCAATGTCTCGCTGCTGCTGAAAAGTTTCTTTGGTCCATTCATCTATCAATGTTAATTCTTCTATATGCTCCTTAGCCATAATGAAGCGCTCGACAGTCATTTCAATTTCTTCGTCGACTATCAACCCGCGTAGCGTGCTGCGCACATCGTCTGGTTCAATCGTCAGGATCGTTTCTGCAAGCCTGCGGTCGATGTAATCGGGCAAGCCTCGATTGTACCCGATCAAGCGGCCTTGAGGGTCTTGCTTCAATTGACCAAACGCAAAGTCATTGTCTATTCCACGTATGCCTGTGACATTGCCTCCTTCGTCGTAGGTTGCCATCACATTGCCTGAATGACGATCAACCTGGTTGGCGATCATGTCAAGTACCTGTAGATTGGACAACCCTCGTTGGACTTCGGGGTGGGAGTAATCAATGTCGGCAGCCTTCACCGTATCGGTTGACATATCGTCTTTTCTTAGTTCCCGGCCTTTCACAAGCTCCATAACCGTTCCTGCCTTGCCGTCATGCATGGCCCGCTCAGTCAGCGGAATCACACCGGTACCAAGAAGCTGATCGAGTTTATACATCGCAATATTGCGGCTTCCCAAATTGGCATCTCCGCCGCTGATACCCGAATCGAGTGCCTGAAAAACTTCTGTCTCGGTTTCGTCTTCCTTCCAAACCGCCTCCCAATTGTCCCCAAATAGTACGCGATAGACTGTGTTTACCGCGCCAGACCCGAGACGTGTGAATTCCAGGTCTGGGGTAATGTCTCGATATTCGTCCAGGGCATGGATTTCAAGATTAAGACGTTTCTGAACCCTGTCGATCAAATTATAAACTTCGACACTTATCGGCTTCCAGTTATAAGATCCTTTCCAAATGTAGAGTTCATTGAACGCATCAGTAAGCTGGTTCCACTGCTCCTCTGTCGGTGCCTCTCCTGATCGCATATGTTCATTGTACTTCTGAAGCAGTTCGAGCACATTCTTCCTGTGTTGGCTTTTACTATTTGAGGCTTGAATCTCGGCGATCTCATCATCCACAATACGCTGAATGATTGGCGTCGCCTGGTCCCTCTGCTTAGCAGATTCGTCACTGCTTATTCTGGATTTTGCGGATGCTCTCTGTAGGACTACTGCCCCCTGCTGCACCGTATGGGTCAACTCGTGGGCGATCAGTTCCTGGCCGCTGCTGCTGCCGGGCTGATACTGCCCTTGACCAAAGAAGATATCCTTGCCGGTGGTAAAGGCGTTGGCATTGAGCGAGCGATTGAGCGCATCGGCCTGGGCATCCGTATGTACGCGCACGTCGCTGAAGCCTGCACCTATCGCATCTTCCATATAACGCTGCACCCGCGTATCCAATGGGCGTCCACCGCCCTGGGCGCGCTGGATGGCATTCTCTACACCGGAGTCCACTTCGCCGCCTTCCCGCCCGTGAAGTGGGCTGGCCTGGGCCAATTCGTCCTCGGCAATATCCCCTGGCCCAGGCGTTTGGTCATTTTCGGTCTCAAGTACAGGGCTGAGCAGCCGCTCTGTGGCCCGGTTGCCGATGGCGCGCTGGAGTACGTGGATGTCGGGGGGGGCGAGAGAAGGTGAAGCCGTCTGGACGCGTTGCACTACATCAACGACGTCAGCTCTGGAGGGAGAACGACGGGGGGCGGGTGCTGCGGAGCCGGTGGCGGGGCGACCGATCTTCCGCTCGGGGCGGTGCTGATTTTCTGGCATCTTCGGTTGTTCCTCTGTTTCAAAGGGCAGCACGAACTTTACTGTTCGTGCTGCCTGACAATTTTGGAGACAGAAGATTGCCGCATAGACAACCTTTTCAAATAATGACACCAGTATACTGGAATTATCGACAGATGTCCAGCGTTTTTCAGGGCAATTTCAGCAACTCATCCACCTCTACCGCCTGGCCGGTGGCGATGGAGCGGTTGGCGGCAATGCCCATCAGAATCGACGACGCGCCGTCGATGTGGCTGGCGGCCCGGTGATAGGGGTCTTCCGGCGGGTTGGGATGGAAGATCTGTTCCAGCATCACCCGGTCGCCGCCGCCGTGACCGCCCACGCCCTCTTCAATCGTCACATTGTAGGGGCTGCCGTGCATAGGGAAGACCCAAATGTGCTTGCCACGGGTCAGCACCTCCTCCTCCTCGGCCAGAGACTCCTCCTGGCCGGAGACGAACGTGCGCCCAACCGCTTCGATCAGCTCCACTTCGATGCGCCCTTTGTCCCCGGTGATAGCCGCCCGGTAGCCCTCCCAGGGGGAATAGGCGATGAGGGAATAGGTGAGAATGGCGCCGTTGCGGTAGCGGGCCGTGACGCTCATCGTATCCTCGGCGCTGATGTTGTCGCCAAAGACATTACGATCTCGGATGTAGCCGCTGTCCTTTTCTGCCTCCAGATAGAGACCAGCCAGGGAGGGGTTTTCGTCCAGACGGATGGCGAAGGGGTCGTTGGCCGCGGCTTCCACGCCTGTGTAGCGGTCGTAGTCGTACTGCTCGCCCCGCTCCGCCGCGTTCTCCCGCCCGTAAAAGTGCAGATCGCCCATCGCAAAGACCCGCTGAGGATAGGAGGCGATCCACCAGTTGATCAGATCGAAGTGGTGGGTGGCCTTGTGGACGAGCAGCCCGCCCGATTTGTCCTTCTCCCGATGCCAGCGGCGGAAATAGTCGGCGCCGTGACGGGTGTCCAGCACCCACTCGAAGTCCACGGCCCGGGGACGGCCAACCGCGCCGGCCAGAATCAGTTCCCGCACTTTCGTCGCAATCGGCGCATAGCGGTAGTTGAAAGTGACCCGCAGCTTTTGCCCGGTGCGCTCAATCGTCTCGAAAATCTGGCGGGCTTTGGCGTCGTCAATCGTCATCGGCTTTTCGGAAATGGCATCGCAGCCCAGTTCCATAGCCCGGCAGATATAAATGTGGTGGGTGGAGTCCATTGTTGTAACGATGACCACATCCGGCTTCGTCTCCACCACCATCCGGTCGAAATCGTCGGCGTGATAGGTGGGCAGGGGCGCTGCGTCGTGGACATCGGCCAGGCGCGCGTTGTGGAAATCCATCCGGGTCTGGCTCAAATCGCAGAACGCCACCAGTTCGTTCCACTGCGCATACTCCCGTAAAATCGCGTCGATAAACATCTGCGCCCGTCCGCCGGTTCCCACCAGCGCGTAGCGCGTCTTTGTGTTGGACATTGGAATCCTCTGATGAATGTAAAAGGGTGTGTGACTGCGTGTTGCGAATTGCGAATTGCGTGTTGCGAATTGCGTGTTGCGAATTGCGTAAGAAGTGATGCTGGAGGGGCTGATGTGAGATGGTTCGTAGAGGAGGCGTGAAGTGTGAAACGCGAGATCGCTCGGATCTTCTCACGTTTCACGTTTCCCCTACAAAAATTGTCCCATCAGCCACTCAACCGCCACTACCTACGCAATACGCACTACGCAATAGTTGTTCATCCCGGCATCCCCACCTGCTTGCCCCGCAAATCGAGCGGCGGCGGCGGCCAGTGGGTGCCCCGCTGACCGGACAGCCCCCGGTTGGGGCCGGGCCGGAACTCTCTGTCCGGCGTGCCCACCAGTTGACCGTCCTGCACCCACGCCTCGTCCCCGCCGTAGAGTTCGCCGATCAGCCGGGCGGTCAGCCACGCCCGCTCCTCCTCGTGTTCCGGCGAGTCGCTCAGATCGTTCTGTTCCAACGGGTCGGCCTCCATATCGAAGAGCTGGGTGCAGTTGCCCGTGGGGTAATAGATCAGTTTGTAACGCTGCGCCCGAATCATCCGGGTGCCCATCGGCCCGTCGCCCACTTCGCCGTAGAGGTAGCCCCGCCGCTGATCGCCCACCATCGAAATCCCCTCCACTGTGTCGGGGATGGGAATCCCGGCCAGATCGAGCAAAGTGGGCATCACATCCTGCCAGCCGACGATGCGGTTGTCGGTCGTCCCCGGGGGTGTGCGCTTGTCCCCCGCCGGGCCGAGGAGAATCATCGGGATATTGGCCGAATCTTCGTAGTAGAGACGCTTGGCCCACAGGCCGTGATTGCCCAGCATATCCCCGTGATCCGCGGTGAAGCAGATGATCGTATTGTCCAGCAGTTGCTCCTCCCGCAATGTGCCGATGACCAGCCGCAGTTGGTGGTCGATGTGGGTGCAGAGGGCGTAGAAGGCCCGGCGAATGCCCCGCAGCTCCGCGTCGGAAAATTGCGTGCCGTAGCGCTGCTGGATCACCCGCAGGGCGTAGGGCAGTTCGTCCGCAGCCTGGGCCCAGGGGCTGCTGTGGGGCAGGGGAATCTCGGCGTCGGCGTAGAAATCCCAGTACCACTGCAACGGGACCAGGGGCGGGTGGGGGTGGCAGTAGGAGAGATACCAGAGACCGGGTCGGGTGGGGTCCCGGCGGCGGATCATCCGACACATCTGCTCCGTGGCCCAGTTGGTGGCGTGGGTGCGTTCGGGCAGATGCCAGGCCCGGTAGACGTATTCGTTGTTGCTCATCCCGTGGCCGTAGGAGAGGCCGGGATAGCCCTGCTCGGCCAGCCAGGTGTCGTAATCGTCGATGGCGCCCAGAATCGGCCTGCCCTCTTCGGCCAGAATCACATCGTCAAAGCCGATGCGATCCCGCTGGGGGAAGACGTGGAGCTTGCCCACGGCATAGGCCTGATAGCCCGCATCCCGAAAGGTCTGGGCCAAGGTGGGCAGCCGGGGCATAGGCTCCTGGACCGCGAACTCCCGGTCGCCGTGGGTGCGGGGCGTCACGCCGGTCATCAGCGTGCGCCGGGCCGGGATGCAGACCGGGCACTCGGCGTAGGTATTCGTGTAGCGAACACCAGAGGCAGCCAGGGTGTCCAGTGTGGGCGTGCGGATGGCAGAATGGTGGGCCGTGCCCAGCAGATGGGCGGGCCAGTGGTCGGTGGAAATGAGTAGTACGTGGGGCTGGTCAGCCATTGGGTCACTCCCGGAGCGGTGGGGTGGATGGAGTTGTACCCAGAAATTGTAGCGCAGGGCAGATGGATCGGCAAGCAGGCATTGGATACGCGGGAGTCATTCCAATCTGTGGGAACATCTCTGCATTGACAGTCGTCTAGGCTATGTGTGACAACCGGTTGCATGTCAATTGACCGGCAATCATTGGCCGGAGACACAAGACCGGGAACAAAATCAATTCGCAAAAGGAGTTTGAAGTGTCTACAATTTCTGGAACCGTTCGGACGATAATTCTGCTGGCTGCCCTGCTGCTCACGGGCTGTGCCACCCTGCCGCCGCCGCCTGTGGCCCGTGCAGTATACCCGGCCGACGCTGAATCCACTGACAAAGTGGTCCTCGCCGATCCTGCGGCATTGCTGAATGTGGAATGGCAATTGGTCGAAATTCGTCCTTCTGGGGACAGTCCGCTGGTAGTAGAAAACCCCGGCAAATATACGCTGCAATTTGCAGATAACGGCACACTTGGCGGTCAGTTGGACTGCAACTTCCTGTCAGGCACGTTTACGCTGGACGGGGACAAACTGGTCTTTGGCCCGATTGCATCGACAATGGCCTTCTGTCCAGAGGATGGTATCCTCTCTACCTACAGCGCGGCCCTGAACAGCGCAAATTCCTACGCCGTTGCTGATGATCGACTGCGCATCAGCTACGGAGCAGCGGCAGGCGTGCTCATCTACGCCCCAGCCCTGAACGCACAGTTGCCTGTTGGCGTAGTCTGGCATCTACAAGCCATCCAAATGATGAACGACGAAGTGTTCACGCCAGGACAGCCAGATGCCTACACACTGGAACTGTCGGCGGATGGCACAGCCGGAGGACAGGTTGACTGCAATCAGTTCAGCGGCAGCTACTCCCTGGATGGCTCTGCGCTCACATTCGGGCCATTGAGTTCGACCCGGGCCATGTGTCCCGAAGATTCGCTCTACGACCGCTATATGCAAGGGTTGGGCGATACCAACTCTTTTGTACTGCAAGACGGCCATCTTTTTGTGGCCTTCGGCCCGGATGCAGGCATTCTGGAATTTGCGCCGGCCACGGATAGCGCCAGTGCTGCGGGTGTCACCGAAGCCGATCTGACGAACGGGACGTATCCGGGCATCTATGACGAGCAAGTGCAACTGACCGATGGCGCATTTGCCGGCGAGCCGTTCGTGGCGGGCGGTGCATCCCGCCCGACAGTGACGCTTGTGCCAGACACAACTGCCCTGGGCGACCTAAACGGCGACGGCCTGGCCGATGGGGTGGCCGTGCTGGTGGATGATTCCGGCGGCAGCGGCACTTTCGTCTATCTGGCCGCGCGGCTGGCCGAGAAAAACGCCTCTGCTATGGGTGTCACACTGCTGCTGGGCGACCGGGTGCGGGTGGAGTCGATGGCGATTGTCAACGGTCAGATCGAAGTCGTGGCCGCAACCTTTACCGACAGCGACCCGATGTGCTGCCCCAGCCTGCGCACCCGTTTTCTGTTTGCATTGGAGCAGGGCGCGCTGGTGGAGCTTTCGGCGGAAAAGCTGTAAAATAGTTGTTCAGACCGGGAGCGCGGCCATCCCTGGCAGACCGGGAGCGCCGCCAGGGATGGCGGCGCTCCCAATTCCCAGTGGAAGTGTCACACCCGGAGCATCCTGCAATGACAATCCTCGAACCTCTGACAATCGTCGCTCTGGCCGTTGTCGGACTCTTTTCGCTTGGGCTGGGCAGCGTCCACTTCTTCTTCCCCAAACTGCTGGACTTCGAGCATTCCATCCCCAAAGAGGGCCCGCCCATCCGTCCCTTCCGCCTGGGACCCATCTGTTATGCCACCCTGCGTAGCGACGTTCACGGCATCGGCTGGGTGATGAACCACGCGGCCAGCTACGTGCTGGTCAGCATCGGCCTCTTCGATCTGGCCGCCTGGTGGTGGCTGGGGAGCACAGCCGGGCGTCTGCTCAGCCTGTGGATTGCCCTCTGGTGGCTGATCCGGGCTGCCAGTCAGTTCTATTTGGGGCGGCGGCGGGGGGATTGGTGGATTGGGGCAGGGTTTGCGCTGTTGGCCCTGATCCAGTTTGCAGCCGCTGTGCTATAATCGGATGGAAACGCCAAACGGGTCTATTTCAGTTTCCGTGCGCACGATTCCCGGAATCGTACGCCTTCTCTCAAAGGTACAAAAGCCCTATGGAATCCACTGTTTTATTGCCTATACCCGAAGATCAGATCATTGCCCTGGCCCAACAGTTGACGCCCAGAAGCAAACGAGCGCTTCTGCAGCGGATGATCCCGGAGATGGAAGCCCTGGATCGACTGGTGGGCTACGGAGAGCAACGGATTCGAGCCATCGGCGCCAGTATGGGTACTGAGTGGGAACTGCTGTCCGAAGATGAACGCATGCAGCTAGTGGATCAGCTGATCCACGAAAACTCGCATAGCTGAAATCGCCGTCTTCGACACTAATATCCGTATCAGCGCTTATCTGTGGCGTGGCGCTGCCCATAAGTGCTGGTTGGCCGTCAGGGCCGGATTGGTGGATGTGGTCTATACGCGTGAAATGGTTGCCGAATTTTCGGAGAAATTGTACGACACCTTTGGATTCAACGCCGACAACGTGCGCGCAGCCGTCTATGACTTTCGACGTTATGGACGGGAGATACAAATCAGCGGCGAACTGCGCGTTGTCGCTAATGACCCTGACGACGATCAATTTATCGAGTGCGCGGTGGTGCCGGCGCGTCGATGATCGTATCAGGCGACGCCCATCTCCTCAATCTGGTTGAATATCAGGGCGTTCGCATCCTCACACCGGGTGATTTTCTGGATTGGTTGACAACTGTTGGGTCTCCGCCGTCATAGGATTGCGTTCAGCCACCTGGAAAATGAATCTCTGGACGGTCGTCCTCGTTGTTGAGCTAACCGTTTGCTTGACGCTTACTAACCCCTCGCTTCCATTTTTCATCCTCTGCTGTTGAGCATCCATCCTAAAGGAGTTTTGCCGATGTTGCGTATATCCGTTTTCTCTCACAATGCAGAATTGACCGACACCTATTTACGCCAGCGGGTAGCCCTGGGCGCAGACGCCATCGACTTTGGCGGGGATCGGGAGATGCCCGGCGTGGCCGAGCAAGGCTATCCCGATTTGGGGGGCGTGCGGGCATTGCGTCGCCGATTGCGTGCCCTGGGCATGGACATCAACCGGGTGACGTTGCCCAATCTCAGCAACGAGTTTGTGGAAAATCGAGTGGGGGCGGAGGACGAACTGGAGAATGTGTGCAAGGCGTTGCGGGTCTACGGCGAGGCCCGCATCCCCATTGCCCGTCAGCGGGTGGAGGGCGATGTATTTAATCAGATGATGCAGCGCAGCCAGACCAGCCACCGGGGCGGCTATTTGGCGCGAGCAGAGACGCTTGTGCGGGAGGCGGTGGAGATTCCCTCAGCGGCTCAGTTGCAGAAGTGGTGGGATCGTTTCTGCTACGCCTTCGAGCGGATGGTGCCCATCGCCGAGGAGTACGACATCAAACTGGCGGTCCATCCATCGGACACACCCAATGTGGATACCCCCTTCGGTGGCATCGGTTTCCATCGGGTCATCGACGCCTTTCCCAGCCCGAATGTGGGCTACGTCTACTGTATTGGCACCCGGGCCGAGGCTGGGGGCAGCGCTCTGGTCATCGACGAGATCAACAACTACGGGCGCAAGGGCAAAATTTTTATGGTGCATATGCGCAATGTGCGGGGCAGCCTGGCTACCTCCGGCGGCTACGAAGAGACGCTGCTGGACGACGGCGATCTGAATATGATGAAAATCCTGCGGGAGCTGGTAAAGATCGGCTTTGACGGCTGCATCAACCCGGACCACATCCCGTCGATTCCCGGCGATAATAAAACGAAGGACATCGGCTGGGGCTATTCTATCGGTTATGTGCGGGCGCTGATTACGGCGCTGGTTGCGTGAACAGACGAACACGGATTGACACGGATGTAAGGGATTTTCACGGATTGCGGGGAAACGCAGTTGAGTTGGAATCCGTGAAAATCTATCCTATCTGTGGAAATCCGTGTACTTCACTTTGCCGCCCACTGCCTATGGGGTGAGCAGTTGCGGGGGGAGTGGAGGATCGGGGATTAGGGGCTGGGAATACCGCCCAGTCCCCAATCCCCGATCCCCACTTTCAAATCTTCTCATGCGCGGCAATCGACACCGCGGAACTTTCGCCGCCGCTCTGGGCGGCGATGATTTTGTTCAGCCCCTGCATATAGGCTTTGGCGCTGGCCACGATAATATCCGTGTCCACCCCCCGCCCGCTGAACAACTGGCGGCGGGAGCGGCCCTGGGCCGTGTGGCTGAAGCCCCGGCTCTCCGGCACTTCCAGGCGGATGGTCACATCGCCGGTGGCGTCGATACCTTCGGTCACGGCCTGGACCAGAAATTCGGTCAGATTGCCCGGCACCTGCACAATGCGGTTGATGCCCTGATAGATGGCATCCACCGGCCCGGTGCCGAAACCCGCTTCGGTGATCTCCTGGCCGGTCTGGTTGTTGCGCAGGGTGACGACGGCGGTCGGCCTGACCGATGTGCCACACAGCACTTGCAGCCCGACCATCTCCCAGGTCTCCACGGGCTGGTAGAGTTCGTCCCCGGCCAGGGCTTCCAGATCAGCGTCGGTGACAGTCTTCTTTTTGTCCGCCACATCTTTGAAGCGCTTGAAGATATCCCTCAATTCCTCGTCGTTCAGATGATAGCCCATCTCTTCCAGGCGGGCGCGCAGGGCAGCCCGGCCCGAATGTTTGCCCAGCACCAGACGGCTCTGGTTCAGACCGATGGTGGCCGCGTCCATAATTTCGTAGGTGCGCTTGTTCTTCAGCATCCCGTCCTGGTGGATGCCGGCCTCGTGGGCAAAGGCGTTGGCCCCCACAATCGCTTTGTTGGGCTGGATGACGATGCCCGTGTAGCGGCTGACCATATCGCTGGTGCGGTGAATCTCCGGGGTGACGATATTCGTCTCCAGCCCAAAGACGCTCTGGCGGGTGTAGAGGGCCATTACCGTCTCTTCCAGGCTGGTATTGCCCGCGCGCTCGCCGATACCGTTGATGGTCACTTCGATCTGGCGCGCCCCATTTTGCAGACCGGCCAGGCTGTTGGAAGTTGCCAGCCCCAAATCGTTGTGGCAATGGACGCTGAAGATCACATCTTTGCCGCCTTCTGTCTCCTCCCGCAGCTTGCGGATCAGCCCGCCATACTCTTCGGGCGTGGTGTAGCCCACTGTGTCGGGGATGTTCAGCGTCGTCGCGCCGGCTGCGATGGCTACGGCCAGCACCTGCACCAGAAAGTCCGGGTCGCTGCGCCCCGCATCCTCCGGGCTGAACTCCACATTGTCACACAGGCTGCGGGCATATTCCACCATATCCCCGACAGTCTCCAACACCTGATCCCGGCTCATACGCAGCTTATGTTCCATATGGATGTCGCTGGTGGCCAGGAAGGTGTGAATGCGGGGACGCACGGCCGGCGCGACCGCCTCCCAGGCTTTGTCGATGTCGTTTTTGTTGGCGCGGGAGAGGCCGGTAATAATCGGGGGTGGGGCAATCGCGCCCGATCTGTCGATGCGGGGGGTGCGTCCGACGGTCTCGGCGATCTTCTTGACCGCGGCCAGATCGCCGGGAGAGGCCGCGGGGAAGCCCGCTTCCATCACATCCACACCCAGCCGGGCGAGCTGGCGGGCGATCTCCAGCTTCTCCTGCTCGTTCAGCGTCGCGCCGGGGGACTGTTCGCCGTCGCGCAGGGTGGTGTCGAAGACGATGACTTTGTTGCCGTGGGCAATCTCCCGTGCCCATGCCGCGATATCCGGGATGGCGAAGCTGGCAACGTCTACGTCGGCGTCGATTTCCGCCGCCATCTCTACTACATTTTCTACCGGGTTTTCCTGACTTCCATTGGTCTGGCTCATTGCACTTCTCCGGGATTGGGTAACGATTCGACCGCTAGACTAGCGCCGGTTGAGTAGGCTGGGGCTGTTTCCAGCCGTATCGATTCGACCGCTAGACTAGCGCCGATTGAGTAGGCTGGGGCTGTTTCCAGCCGTATCGAAACCAAGCGGGTGGACACGAAATTGTTCGTAGACCCGTTCGCTTGATTTCGATACGCCTCGAAGACTCGGCTACTCAATCAGCGCTCACTGGTCAGGCTGAACCATTACGGGGTGTGATTGATTGGGATCGCTCTCGTTACGGCGCGCTGCTTCTGTCAAAAGGTCACTAAGGCCATCGTCCACGTCAATCACCCCCTTTCTAATAGCGAATGCAGAATAACGAATAGTGAAGGGCGAATGAGGGACGCACATCTGTTAACCATTCTCAATTCACTATTCACCATTCGCTATTTCCTAGACTTCTTTGGCGTTCAAAAAGCTCATCATCCCGCGCAATTGCTTGCCGACCTTCTCCAACTGCTGGGTCTGCTCCCGCTCCCGGCGGGCGTAGTAGACTTTGCCGCCGTTGTGATACTCGTCCATCCACTCCTCGGCAAAGGCCCCGGACTGGATTTCGCCCAGGATTTTCTTCATCGCCGCCTTCGTCTCATCGGTGATCACCCGCTGACCGGACTTGTAGTCGCCCCACTCCGCGGTGTCGCTGACGCTGTAACGCATATAGTTCAGACCGCCCTGGTACATCAGATCGACGATCAGCTTGAGTTCGTGCAGACATTCAAAGTAGGCGATCTCCGGCTGGTAGCCCGCCTCGACCAGCGTCTCGAAACCGGCCTTGACCAGTTCGCTGGCCCCGCCGCAGAGAACGGCCTGCTCGCCAAAGAGGTCGGTCTCCGTCTCCTCGGCAAAGGTCGTCTCCAGCACACCGGCCCGGGCGGAACCGATGCCCTTGGCATAGGCAAGGGCGTTGGCTTTGGCATTGCCCGAAGCGTCCTGATGGATGGCGATCAGCGCGGGCACGCCGGAGCCTTCTTTGAAGACCTCCCGCACCCGGTGGCCGGGGGCTTTGGGGGCCACCATCGACACATCCACATTGGCCGGGGCCTGGATGAAGCCGAAGCGAATGTTGAAGCCGTGGGCAAACATCAGTGTATCGCCGGGATTCAGGTTGGGCGCAATCTCCGCCTCGTAGACGTTGCCCTGAATGGGGTCGGGGATGACAATCATAATGACATTGGCTTCTGCGACCGCGTCGGCCACGCTCAGTACACGCAGACCGTCGGCTTCGGCTTTGGCTTTGCTCTTGCTGCCTTCGTGCAGACCGATACGCACATCCGCGCCGCTCTCCTTCAGGTTGAGCGCGTGGGCGTGGCCCTGGCTGCCGTAACCGATAATCGCGATCTTCTTGTCGTCCAGCAGGGAAAGATCCGCGTCGTTTTCGTAGTAAATTGTTGCCATGAGTTCCTCGTTGGGTATTGGGTATTGGATATTGGATAATGCGCTACTGGAAGGGAGTTAGGAGTTTAGAGTTATGAGTTTATGCAGGTTCCGGTAAACCGACAGATACAACATACTCTGTAAAGAGATTCCGTCTCTGTTGTGCGCGCTTTGCAGTCTCGAACAACTCGCGCACGGTAGCGATGAGCTCATCTACCGTATCAGGTGTAAATGAAATATCGCCGTCCAACGGACTCACCCAGGCATACACATTAGGCACTTGAACGGATATGCCATCTTTTGCGTATTCAAATGTCACAGCTTTCCATTCTTTGGGTGTTTGTTTCTCGTCACCACAAGTAGGAATCGGTTTTTCTGCCATTTTTATCTTCTCCTACGCTTACGTCGTTTGAAATCTGGTCTTTCCCACCGACTTTCATCCGGGATATAAGCCGTCACAAATTCAATATAGACCGGGTCCGCATGTTCGCACACGACATGCAGATAAATCTTAACATACTCGTCAAGCGCAGTGTGACCGCATACCAGAACGCGTTTATCATTCGGGTAGGTTTCGATGATTTGCCCATTCAATACTGCATCAATCATATCTTGTTGGGCAAACCCTTCTTCAAGAGCGTGTAAAACGGCATGATTGCGAATCAGATAATCACCATTTTGCACTCTTTCACGAATGGTCTTAATGTCCACCAGTGACTCCAGTGAAAAATGAATTTTTGCAGAAATCGCTGTGGTTCAGGAGCGAGCCGATCTCGAAAACCTAGTTTGAAAGTTGCAGATGGAAGGCTGCAAGTGGTATCTCTGTTGTCACCTGCCACCTGCCACCTGCCACTTTCAACCTTCCACTCTTAAACGCCCCCCGTCTTCTCGCGTTCGCTGCGGTTGCCGCTGTGGTTGGGGGTGGAGCGGGCCTTCCACACCGACGAGGAGTCTTTGCGGTGGACTTCCCGCACCCCCCGATTCAGGGCTACCCGCCCGGTGCGTACCATCTCCTCGATGCCGAAGCGATCCAGCAGATCGATCAGTGAATCCACTTTGTCCTCGGCCCCAACGATCTGAATTACCAGACTTTCGGGCGAAATATCCACAATCTGCGCCCGATAGATTTCGGCGAACTGCATAATTTCGCTGCGGGTGGTGCTGGTGGTGCGCACCCGGATCAGCGCCAGTTCCCGCAGAATCGTGGGCTGGTCAGAAACGTCCTCCACACGGGTCACATCCACCACTTTGTTCATCTGCTTGACCACCTGATCCACCACCCGCTCGTCGCCATCTACGACGAATGTCATGCGGCTGATGCCCGGTGTCTCGCTGTGGCTCACCTGCAAACTGTCGATATTAAAGTTGCGCCTGCGCAACATCCCAGAGACCCGGCTCAACACGCCAGGCTTGTCCCGCATCCAGGCCACGAGAGTGTATTTCATAGTTGGTTCCTCGCTTCGCACGATTGGTTATGTCAAATTTTGCCACGTTCGATCCTGACAAGATGACAAGGTGAAGGGGTGACAAGATGATCGGCGATTCACTCTGTCACCTTGTCATCCTGTCATCTTGTCATCTTCACCAACTCGGCTGCACCCCGCTATACCCCTGCACCATCCCCGGTTTGGGACGGCGGATCGACTCGTCCACAGCCGCGCCGGGGGGTATCATCGGATAGACGTTCACCTCTTCCTTCACCCGGAAGTCGATGAGGAAGGGGCCAGGGGTGGCATGGGCTTTCTCATAGGCCTCCACCACCTGCTCTGGTTTGGTCACCCGCAGGGCAGGGATGCCGTAGGCGTCGGCCAGCTTTACAAAATCCGGCGAGAGAATGGGCGTGCCCACATAGCGCTTGTCATAGAACATCTGCTGCCACTGGCGCACCATTCCCAAAAAACCGTTGTTGATGACCGCGATCTTGACCGGCAGCTTCTCCTGTTGCAGAACAATCAACTCCTGCAACGTCATTTGAAAGCCGCCGTCGCCGGCCACGGCCCAGACCAGCGCGTCTCTGTCCGACATTTGCGCACCGATGGCCGCGGGCAGGGCATAGCCCATTGTGCCCAATCCGCCGCTGGTGAGCAACTGGCCCGACTTCTCGTGGATAAAGTATTGGCTCTCCCACATCTGATGCTGGCCCACGTCTGTCACCACCAGCACCCGCTGCTGCTTGGCCCCGTTGGTGGCGTGCCACAATTGGCGAATCACATAAGGCGGGATGAGTTCGTCCACTTCGTAGTTGAGTATGTCCGTCGCCGCGGTGTCGCCCTTCCACTCTTGCAGGCTCTGGGTCCAGCTCTGGTGACGCCGTTCGCTGATCAGTGGCAGAATGGCAGGCAATGTTTCGCCCAGATCGCCAATAACCGCTATGGTTGGGATCACATTTTTGCCCACTTCCGCCTTGTCCAGTTCAAAATGAATGATCTTGGCCTGTTTGGCAAATTTGTCCAGCCGACCGGTGATGCGGTCATCGAAACGCATCCCCATCGCGACCAGCACATCACAGGTCTGGACGGCCCGGTTGGCAAAGGCTTCCCCGTGCATTCCACCCATGCCCAGGCTCAGGGGATGGGTCTCTGGAATATCGCCTGTGCCCAGCAGTGTTGTCACCACCGGGATTTCCGCCTTTTCTACCAGTTCCAGCAGTTCCTTGCTCATCCCGGCCAACTGCACCCCGTGACCCGCCATAATCAGGGGACGTTCGGCTGCGTTGATGATCAGGGCCGCGTCCAACAGGCTCTCCCGGTCATAGGAGGGCCAGGGTTCGAAGCCGGGCAGGTCAATTTCAAAATCGTAACGGAAGATGCCTTTGGCGTTCTGCACATCCTTGCAGATGTCTACCAGTACCGGGCCGGGGCGACCCTCCCGGGCGATGTAAAAGGCTTCTTTGAGGATGAGGGGGAGTTCGTTGACGTCTGTGACCAGATAGTTGTGCTTACAGACGGGTTGGGTCACGCCAACCACATCCGATTCCTGAAAAGCGTCGGTCCCCAGCAGATTCGTCGGGACTTGACCTGTGATGGCGACGATGGGCACACTGTCCATCTGGGCCGTTGCCAGCCCTGTCACCAGATTGGTGGCCCCCGGCCCGCTGGTGGCAATACAGACACCCACCTGGCCCGTGGCCCTGGCATAGCCATCTGCCATATGACCGGCGCACTGTTCGTGGCGCACCAGTACGTGATGGATGGTGCCGCTGGCCTCAAAGGGGGCCAACGCATCGTAGGTGGGCAGGATGGCCCCGCCCGGATGGCCGAAAACCACATTGACACCTTCGGCTACCAATGCCTCCCAGACCATCTGTGCGCCGGTCATCTCGCGCGGGGTGCTGTGCAGGCTTTGCCTCTGGCCCTCGGACTGTTTTGCTTTGGAGCGATTCATTCGAGAATTCTCCTTCTAGGATAGAGAGATAAAAAAAGACCCCTCCCCAGTTGGGGAAGGGTCTGCGCTGACCTGAGAATCAGGGATTAGTTCGCCCCTATCTCTTCTCCAACCGAACAAAGCCTCAAGTCGTCTACAAGAACGACTACGAGACCGGATACGACTACAATAAGAAGAGATTCAGAGTGCTGTTTCATCGTTTAACCGTATAATTTCAGAAACGAATGTCCCTGTTGCCAGCTATTATACAGGACTTTGTGAGATTTGCAACTATACACTTGGGCGGTATGCACAAATGAATCTACCGGGGGGCCATACGAATTCCGCCATCCAGCCGGATGACTTCGCCGTTGAGATAGGCGTTGCTGAAAATGTGCTGTACCAGGGCCGCGTACTCATCCGGGCTGCCCAGCCGGGCCGGGAAGGGAACCTGCTCGCCCAGGGATTTGCGGGCGGCTTCGGGCAGACCGGCCAGCATGGGCGTGTCCATTATGCCCGGCGCGATTGTGCAGACCCGTATGCCGGAGCGGGCCAGTTCACGGGCGATGGGCAGGGTCATCGCTACGACGCCCCCTTTTGATGCAGCGTAGGCGGCCTGGCCGATCTGCCCGTCGAAGGCGGCCACCGACGCGGTGTTGACAATCACCCCCCGCTCTCCGTCCCCGTTTGGCTCGTTCCGGGCCATTGCCGCCGCGGCCAGCCGGATGCAATTGAATGTGCCGGTCAGATTGACGGCGATGACTGCGGCGAAATGGCCCAAATCGTGGACAGTGCTCCGTCCCAACACCCGCTCGGCGATGGCGATCCCCGCGCAGTTGACCAGCCCGTGCAGGCCGCCAAACTCGGCCACGGCCCCATCGATGGCCGCCTGCACTTCTTCTTCATTGACCACATCCACCCGGGCAAACTGGGCTTGCGCACCGATGGCCGCTGCGGTTGCTTCGCCCGCCTCCCGGTTCATATCGGCCAGGACGACATTTGCGCCCCCGTTGGCAAGCAGCCGCGCCGTCGCCGCGCCCAGCCCAGAGCCGCCGCCGGTGATGAGAATTGTGCTGTTGTGGAGGTCCATTGGGTTGCTCCCGGTTGGGTGAGGGGATAATAGGAGGATTCTACCGGGCAAAGGGGGATAGTGTCAATTGCGGGCATAGGATTACAAGGATGTAGAACGCAGATGCCCCGGTAAAGACGGATTGCCGCTGATAAAATCTGCGAAAATCTGTACTGATCAAGAAGATGGTGGAATCTGTAGGTGCGGTTTGTAACCGC
>JAHDWH010000083.1 GCA_023384455.1 Caldilineaceae bacterium
CAGTTTATCCGGGTATCTCCAGGTCTCCAACTCATTTTGAACACACCCAATTCAAATGATGCAATCCGCTCCGGCACAGTATCGGTACTAAATGAAGAAAATCCGCCCTTTGATGAATAGTCTACAATGGGTTTCTGCCGGGTAACTCCAAGTGTAATTTTTGCAGCATTTTTTCTGATTTCCCAACCTTCAATGACCAACCGATGTTGCCCTCCTTTCCAGGTGAAGCTAGTCTGTTGCGCTTTGAATTGCTTGACAACTGCGTGCATAGCATCAGACCATTCTTCACCAACTTGACTTGGCGTTGGTATATTCACCCTTGAGTTTCGCCAAGGTTGAATGATCCAATACTCAACAAATAAGCCGGTAATAAGCAATAGAAATGGAATTGCAATGAGTGACACCCACGAATCAATCATAGGGCTTATGTTTTCTGCGACTTGCTAATGATGTATCAAATCGATTACCGATAGTTGGTGCCAAGCAAGCAAAGACACAGATAGATGCAAGAGGTCTTTTTCACACCTTTGCAGCTCAGTTCATTTGTAGAATTCCTCGCGGCGGTCGGCAAAAATGGGGATGCGCTGGCGCACCGTATCCACAAAGGCCGGGTCGAAGCTGACAGTCAGCAGCGTCTCGGCCACACCCCCCTCCACCAGCGCCTCGCCCCAGGGGTCGATGACCGCGGACCCACCGCCAAACTCCACCTCTTTACTGCTCCCCACCCGATTGCAGGCCAGCACATAGCACTGATTTTCGATGGCCCGGGCCCGCAGCAGTGTGCGCCAGTGGCTTTTGCGCACAGCAGGCCACTCCGCGGGCAGAATCATCAGCCGGGCCCCGTCCAGGGCATAGCGGCGGAAAAGCTCTGGGAAGCGCAGGTCGTAGCAGATAGCCAGCCCGGCCTTGCCCCAGGGGGTCTCGGCCAGGGTGCGTTTCTCTCCACCTGCCAAAAAAAGATGCTCATCCAGCATCGGCACCAGATGGATTTTGCTGTAGTCGGCCTGGAGCGTGCCCGCGGGAGAATAGAGGGCAGTCGTATTGTAGAAGCGTCCGTTGCGGCTTTCCAGCAGAGAACCGGCCAGCCAGACCCGATTCTCGCGCGCCATTCGGGCAAAGTCGCCGAACGCGCCGGATTCGTCCGCGTTCTGGGCCAGGGGCGCGGCGTGGGTTGCCGCGTTTTCCAGGTCATAGGCGGTGTTCCACAGTTCGGGCAGCACCACCAGATGGCTGCCCCGGCGCGCGGCCTCGGCCACAAAGCCAGCGGCCCGCTCAAAATTGTGGGCGGTCTGGGCCAGCGCGCAATCCATCTGGACAAGCGTGACAGTCAATTCGGACATCGCAATTCTTCTTTCCTGAAAAGTGAAACCTACCCAACCAACCACAGTTCCGTCTGCCGGGTTGTCAAGAGTTCCGGCCCGTCGGGTGTGACCAGTACATTCTCCTCCAGGCTAATCCAACCCCGGCCTTCGATGAATGTCTCCAACCCTTCGGCGGTAAAGACATTGCCCGCTTCGATGAAAAATTCCGGATCGCCCTCGCCCCGCAAGGCCAGACCCGGCCCGCCGTCGTGGGTGGCCCGGCCCAACTGATGGCCCACGCCGTAGAGAAAGGGCGGATAGCCCGCGCCGGTCAGCACTTCCCTGGCCGCGGCGGCTGGCTGCCAGGTGGGAACACTGGGCCGCAGATGCTCGACAATCGTATCCACCCCCCGGCGTACAGTGACAAAGAGCCGTTGGACTTCCGGCGGCGGTTCGCTTTCGCCCTCGTCCAGCAGATACCACATCCGCTGAAAGTCGGCGCAATAGCCGTTCAGCTTCACGCCGAAATCGATCTGTAGCAGCCAGCCCGGCTGCAAGGGCACTGCCCCCGGCGCGGTGTGGCCTATGGGCGCCACCGGTCCGACCGTCACAATCGGGCAGTGATCCCGGCTCCAGGAGGTCTCCCAGCCCCGGCGATCCACTTCGGCCAGAATAAAATCGTAGATGGCCCGTCCTGTCAGTCCCGGACGCAGAAAACCGTTGACCGCGGCAAATATCTCCTCTGTGGCGGCGACCGCAGCCCGGATCAGCGCTACCTCCCCCGGCAGCTTGCGCCCGCGCAACTGTGTGACTAATGCCTCCCCGCTCACCAGCCGTTCCAGAAAAGGTGTATCGGCCAGGGCGTCGGTCAGCCAGAGATAGTTGCCGTGGGTCAGCCCGTCCGCCTTTGGGTTGCGCCGGGCGTAGTTGATCGCCAGCGTCTTGGGTTGCAGCCGGGTCAACGCCTCCACCAGACGCCTGCCCATATCCCCGCCGTTGTGGACCACCACTTCGTTCCAGACACCGGTGGAGGGTGGCAGGGCCGCGTCCAGGCCGTGGACAATCGCGATGCGCTCCCCCTGACGGGTGAGCAGCAGCAACCCCCGGGCCAGGTCGCGCAGCCCGTAAATATAAGGGTAGATGTAGTCGCCGCCGCTGTCGCCGGTCTTCTGGGCAAAGGTGAGCCAGGCATCGATGCCCAGCTTGTCCATCAGATCAATTGCCTGCTCCACTTTGGCGGGCACAAGGCTGTAGTCGTGTTTAGTCATCCGGGTCTGTCAGAACCTCCACTGTGGCGCCGGGCGCGGGGCCTTTGTATTCGCCCAGACGGGGTGGCTGGGCTGCGGAGGTCACGCCCGGTTTGGCTGTGCCCTGGCGGGAAAGATTGGATGCGCTGTTGATGCTCAGCTTCTCGCCCCCCGGTTTGCGGGTGACAGCCCGCCAGCCCAGAAAGAGGCCAAAGAGCAGGAGCAGCAGGGGCCACCAGCGCAGAAAGACGTTCTCCTGGCTGCGCTCCACGGAAAAGAGAAAGAGGCCAAAGACGACCAGCACCACACCGGGAATCAGCGCCCACCAGAGCCGGGTGCGCCGTCCCAGCAGATAGAGCAGAATAAAGACGCCGCCCAGCCCGATGAAAAGTATCGTGCCTAATGTGTCCGGGTTTTCCGTGCGGCTGCTCAGGGCGATCACCCCGCCCAGCACCAGCATAAAGCCGCCGGGGATCACCGCCCACCAGCGCTCATCCCGGTCCAGCAGGTAGATGTGGGCGAAGGCCAACGCCTGCCCCACAAAGAGCAGCCCGGCGGTAATGCGCTGGTCCAGCGACTGTATCGTCGTCAGATAGATCATCCCGGCCAGAGTCAAGAGTGTCCAGGCGGGGATGAGCCGCCACCAGTTTTCCATGCGGGAGAAGTAGCTGGCAAAAAAGCCAATCGCGCCCAGCCCCAGCAACCCGGCCAGAATGTATTGGAGCCAGGGCTTGGCCGCGTCAAACGCGCCGAGATTGTAGAGCAGCAGCCCCAGCCCGCCCAGCACAAAAGCGCCAGCCCAGGTAAAGCCGCCGATGCGGTTGTCCTCACCTCGATTTTGCGTTGCCATTTGACTCCTCACGCGGAAAGAAGGACACGGATTTGCACGGACGGAACGGATTCACACGGATTTTATCTGCGCAAATCAGCAGTTTCAGCGGCATCTGCGTCCCGCTTTTCATCCCCGGCGGCTTGTGGCTTCTCCTCAATCGGTGTCTCCCAGCCCCTTTCCGCGGCAAAGCGCCAGGCGGTGAAAGTCTGGAAGCCAAAGAGAAGGGCCAGCACCGCCCAAATGACCGTCTGCCACCAGGGGTCGGGGGTGTAGGCTGTGGCCCCGCTCAGAGCGACGCCGACACAGAAAGCGGTCAGGCTCAGATTGAGTGGCACGAGAAAACGGGGCAGCCCCCACTGCGCCCGCCAGCGCCCCTTCTGCTCTGAGCGCAGCCAGTCGGTGTAGCTAAAGGTGGCAAAGACCCCGGCCAGGGCCAGAATCCAGAGAGCATCGATCATCACATCGGTCATACTGAACATACGGGTTTATTCCTGAGTGTATCTGCACTGAAGATAGAACGCGGATGACGCGGAAAGGACGGATGAGCGCGGATCAAAATCTGCGTCAATCTGTGGTTTCTGCGAAATCTGCGTTCTATCTTCGGGCAGTTGGAGTACCAGCCAATCCCCGCCATACCTTTTCCGGTGTGAGGGGTAGTTCATTATACCAGACGCCCACCGCGTTGTGAATGGCGGCGGCGATGGCGGGCGCAGTGGGGATAAAAGGCATCTCCGCCATCCCCCGGATACCCAGCGGCCCCTGGGGGTCGGGGACTTCCAGAATCACCGGCACAATCTCCTCCACCACATCGGCCACGCCAGGGATGAGATAGTTGCTCAGATGGGGCGTGAGGGTGCGTCCATCCTTTTGGATGAAATTTTCCAGCAGGGTCCAGCCCACAGACTGGGCCACCGCGCCTTCGATCTGCCCCTCCACCTGCGCCGGGTTGACCGCCCGGCCCACGTCGTTGACGCTGATCAGCCGCTTGACGGTGACGTGGCCTGTCGCCGTATCCACCTCCACATCGGCCACCTGTGCGCAGTAGCCGTAGGTGATGTTGGGGTCGCTTGCGCCCGTCTCCCGGTCATAGCCGGTGGTGGGCCGGGGATGGAAGACGAAATCGGCCCGGGCTGGCCGTTCTTCGTTATGCCATTGGGCCAATGCCTGCGTCGCCGCGCCCAGAATGGCGTTGCCCGCCATAAATGTCATGCGGCTGGCCGAGGCGCTGCCGCTGGAACCGGTTACGTCCGTGTCGTGGGCCACCACTTCTACCGCGGCCACGTCCAGCCCCAGTGCTTCCGCGGCAATCTGAGCAAAGGCCGAGTGCGCGCCCTGTCCCACCTCCGCGCCCACACAGCCCACTCGCGCCCGCTCCACCGTAGACGTGCCGTGCAGCTCCACCCAGGCGTGACACGCCTCCGGGAAGCCCAGGCTGAAGCCCACATTTTTGAAGCAGAGGGCGATGCCGGTGCCGCGGGCGGCAGGGATTGGGGATCGGGGATCAGGGATCGGACGCCCAGTCCCCAGTCCCCAATCCCCAATCCCCTCTTTCCGCCATCCCCCCCGCCGGGCCGCCTCCGCCAAGACTTCTTCCGCGGTGCAGCCTGCGGGGACCGGGCTATTCGTCGCCAGAATCGAACCGTCGTGGAGGACGTTGCGCATCCGCAACTCCACCGGGTCTATCCCCAGAGCGACCGCCAGTTTGTTCATCTGCCCTTCGGCGGCGAAGTGGCCCTGGGGTGCGCCAAAGCCCCGGAAGGCACCGCTGGGACAGTTGTTGGTATAGACCGTGCGCGCATCCACAAAGACGTTGGGAATCTCATACGGCCCCAAACACATCAGCGTGGCGTTGCCCAAAACTTTGGTGCTGGTATAGGCGTAGGCCCCGGCGTCGCTGGTCACGTCCATCTGCGCGGCGACGATTTTGCCCGCTTTCGTCGCACCCCATTTGGCGTGAATCACAAAGGGATGGCGTTTGTGATGACCCCGGATCGACTCGGCCCGGCTCCACACAATTTTGACCGGACGCCCCGTCTTCTGCGCGGCCAGGGCCAGGACGATCTGCACGGACAGATCTTCCCGCCCGCCAAAGGCGCCGCCGATGGCCGGATAGCGGACGACGATACGCTCGGCGGCCAGGCCCAGGGCGTGGGCGATCTGCGCCCGGTCCTCGTGCATCCACTGCCCCCCGGCGATGACTTCGATGCGCCCGTCCTCCCGGATGAAGGCCAGCCCGGCTTCCGGCTGGAGATAGGCGTGCTCCTGGGCGTGGGTGCGATAGGTGCTTTCCACAACGACATCAGCCTGGGCAAAACCGTCGGCGATGTCGCCCCGGCGCAGGTGATATTCCAGGAGCAGATTGGAGGATTCGTCCCGTTCGCCGTAGGGGAAGCGGCTAAAGGGGTGGGGGTGGATGACCGGCGCGTCGCTTTTCAGCGCGGCCACCGGGTCGGTGATGACGGGCAGTTCCGTATATTCCACCCGCACCAGCGAGGCCCCGGCTTTTGCCTGCTGCGGCGTCTCCGCCACCACCACCGCCAGGTGATCCGCTTCCCAGCGCACAGTCTGGGCCTGGGGTGTGCTGCCCGGCCCACACAGCACCGGCTGGTCGGGCAGAATCAGCCCGTACTCATTCACCGGCACATCCGCCGCAGTGAGAACGGCGATAACACCGGGTGCGGTCAGGGCTGGCGCGGTGTCGATGCGGGTGATGTGGGCGTGGGGGCTGGGCGCGTAGACCAGGGCCAGCCACGCCTGGCCCGGCAGGTCAATGTCACCGGCATAGGCGGCCCGCCCCGCCACTTTGTCCAGCGCATCCCTACGCTGGATACTGCTGCCAACTGCTCGCATAGAAACTCAGACCTCTCGACGTTCAAAATTCGTAGGTGCGGTTTCTAACCGCACGTTTTCGGTATGCCCCGTCATTGTGCGGTTTCTAACCGCACCTACTTGACTTATCAACGCATAAAGAACTGGAACATCGCATCCCGTGCGTTGTCCAGGGCGCGCAGGCGGCGCACCCGCTTGATTTTACAGTCCATCATCGAACTGAGGGAGGAGAGCAGCCACTCTACCCGCTCGCTGCCCGCGTGAATTTCGGCGGGCATAGCCTGCATTTTCAGGCAGGTCTGCACCATACGCTTGGGCACTTCGGCCAGCAGATCGGCAAAAGTGGTCTCTACATACAGCGGGTCGCCGGAGAGAATGACCCCGCTGGTTTTGTCCACAACCATAAAAATATAGGCCATTTGCGGGCGGCTGTCCCGTTCGCCAAACATACCCGGCATCAGAAAAAGGTCCGCTTCCAGGATAGTGTGGCTGCGGCGCAGACGACGCATGGCGTCAGCGCTCTCTTTGGGAATTACAATATCGATGGACTCTGGCGCGGCAGGTGGGACTCGTGTTGTGCGATCCTGCCAGTTGCCGTCGCTGTCCAACGCACGAAGAAAGAGGTGGTCTTCCTTTTCCGGGAAATCGATCTCCCCCTCGGCAAAACGGGGGGCCACATCCAACAGATGCTCCAGCGCCAGAGAGAGGATACGCACTTCGTCGGCTTCCAGCAGCCAGGGGGCATAGCCCGCCCGGTAGCTGCGAAAGAGCGGCCAGGCCATTTTGCCCCGGAATTTCAGCCCCAATTGTTTGATTGTGTTCCGATCCTGGCTGGTCAATTGCTCCCGGTCCTCGAAAGAGGCTTGCAGGTGGGCGATCTCCATCAGTTCCTCGCCGCTGGCGCCGTCGCCAACCCGTTCGGCAAAGCTCAGCAGCCGGTAGTAGGCCCGTACTCCCAGATAGACGGCAATCGAAAAATGTTCACCCAGGCTGCCCATCACACTGACAAAGTAGAGTTCCTGGCTCTCCGGGTCCTGCACGGCGAAGACCTCCGACTCGTACATCCACTGCCAGGGGGCCATCTCCTTCACCTGGGCCATCAACGTATACAGGCGATTCCAAGCCTCCACTGTGGGTTCTGTCTCTGTCGTCATTGCCTTCTCCTCCCTGAATAACTGTGTCAATAGACCGCGGATGGCAGACGGCGGACCGCCCCGGTATCCACTCTGTTGCGATCAGCGGTCTGCCGTCTATCCACCTATACCCGGCTCGGATGGCGCGGGGTGATATTGGCTTCCAAATAGGCGCGCATAGCCGCCATATCCGCTTCCATCGCGCCGGTGGTCTGAAAGGTGGGACCGATACCCACAATCCGTTTGGGATAGTCCAGATAGCCCAGCACAATCGGCACATCCGCGGCCTGGGCAATGCGGTAGAAGCCGCTCTTCCAGCGTTCCACTTTCTTGCGGGTGCCCTCCGGGGCCATAATCAGCACAAACTTCTCCCGGCTGCGGAACTCATTGACCATCTCCTCCACCAGCCCTTCCGGGGAGGTACGGTTGACCGAAATCCCGCCCACGGCGCGCACAAGCCAGCCCGCCCACGCCGGGAAAGCCTCGGACTTGGCCATAAAGTGAAGCTCCAGACCGGAGGCCATTATAAAGGCGATGGCCCACACCGCATCCCAATTAGAGGTGTGCGGCCCACCGGCTATGACAAATTTGGTCGTGTCGGGCAGATCCACCTGATAGCGCCAGCCGCCCAGCCGCAAAACCGTGCGGCCCAACCAGCGCACAATCCCATTGCCCCGCCGGGGCAGGGCGGCGGGAAAAGTAAAGTCCTGTTGTGGTGTGCTCACTGCTGCTCCTTGGAATTGGTTCACCGGTTGATTGGACTTGTCTGCTCACTGCACCAGCCAACCAATCAACTATTCAACCACTCTACTGCGCCGTTCCATCAACAACACATCCCGCCAGACGCCGTGCATCTGGCCGATCCGTTCCCGGCGGCCCACAATGCGAAAACCGGCCTGTTCGTGCAGATAGACGCTGGCCCCATTTTCCGGGAAGATGCCCGCCTGCAATGTCCAGATGCCCCCGGCTTCCGACTGATCGACCAGCGCGGCCAGCAGCGCCCGACCGATGCCCTGTCCCTGTGCTGACGCGGCCACATAGACACTCACCTCCGCCACGCCCCGGTAGACCTGGCGTTTGGATGTGGGGCTGAGTGCGGCCCAGCCCGCAACTGCGCCGTCCGCCTCCGCCACCAGCCGGGGGTGAACCAGTTTGCCCGCGTCCCATTCGTCCCATTCGGGGGCGGTCTGCTCGAAAGTAGCATTACCCGTGGCGATGCCTTCGGCGTAGATGCGGCGCACCGCGGGCCAGTCGGTTGGAAGCAACGGGCGAATCTGTGTCATTTCTATTTACCCCCGCAACCCCAGCCGCTCTAACCCCTCTTCGATCAGCAGCCCCAGCACCCGCAGGGGTTTAATGGGCATTCCGCTGGTGGGCAGGTCCAACTCTGCCTTTTCGCAGACTGTCGAGTTGTTGACTTCCTCGATCTCCGGTCGCAGGACCATCAGACGCTCGTCCAACTGCGCCGGCGGTGTAGATTCCACCAGTCTGTCGATGCGGGTCATCAGCGCAATCGCTCGCTGAATGCGTTCTTCGGTCAGTTGGGCCTGCTCGGCGCTGGCCTGGCCGTATTCGGCTTTGATGCGGTTGAGACGCAGCCCGGCTTCGTAGGTCACATCCACCAGTTGGCTGCGGTCCATCCAGCGGGTCTCGTAGCTCAACACATATTTCCAACTGGGGGCCAGCAGCGCCTGCCGGTGATCTTCCAGCGTATGGCAAAATTTGTGATAGCCGTAGACGCCCGGATGCTCATAGGCCAGACTGCCGGGGTCCAGAAAAGGGGCCAGGGGCGAAATAAACATCTTCAGCCGTTCGTCCCCATCCACCCGGCGCAGCAGTTGGCCGCAATAGTCGATGGTCTCCAGGACCGATTGGGGCGTCTGACCCGGCATCCCGGACATATAAAAGAGGTCCAGCCGCTGGCAACCCGCGGCCAGAATACTTTCGATGGATGTCTCGATCTCGGCGTCGGAGAAGGGTTTGCCCGAATAGCGACGCACCGCCGGGTCGTGGGATTCGGGGGATATCTCCACGACAAAATTGGGGATGGCTGCGGCCACCTCCTCCATAAAAGCCCGGTCCACCGGCGTGAAAAATTCGATCATCACCTCCTGCTCGTAGCCCTGCATAGCCCGCAGAAAACGCCGGGCGTACTCCATCCCCGCCTGGCGGATGTCGCCCAGGACAAAAATCGGCCCCCGGCTGAAGCTGCCAATCGAGCGCAGGTCCGACGCCACCGTCTCCGGGCTGCGATAGGCTGGTTGGCTGCGCCCAAAACTGTGGCGGGATGCGTAGGCCGAGCCGCCGCAGATGGCACAGTTGCGGGTACAGCCCCGGCAGGTCAGCGCCGCGGTCACCGGATATTGGGTCCAGCGGGCAAAGGGCAGATAGTTGGTCAGGCTGCGGTCCCGGGCCACCGCAGACAGAACGTAGCTGTAGTCGAGCAGTACCCCGTCCAGATTCTCCGGCACGTAGGAGAGCGGGTTGGCCTGGGGTTGCCCGCTGGGATCTTTCCAGGTCAGGTTGGGAATCTGGCGCAGATCAACCGCCTTTGCCCCCTCTTCAATCGCCTCGATCAGTTGGCGCAGGGGTTCTTCAGTGGAATCGCCTCGCAAAATGTAATCGACTTGCGGATAGCGGATCAGTTCCTCGTGAAAGTAGGAAGCCGAAAAGCCGCCAAAGATCACCGGAATCGTCGGGTGCAGCCGTTTGAGAATCCTGGCAACCTCCACGGATCCGTGGGCGTGGGGCAGCCAGTGCAGGTCCAGCCCAAAGGCGGCGGGGTGGAGATCGGCCAGGCATTCTTCCACATCGAAGTCGGCATCCCGCAGCATATGCACGGCCAAATTCACAATCCCCACCCGGTGACCGAAACGCTCCAAATACTCGGCCATCGTCGTAAAGCCGATGGGGTACATCTCGAAGACAGTGGACGAGGGCACCAGATCGCCGATAGGCCCCCAGAGGGTGGCCCGCTTGCGAAAGTCATAGACGCTGGGGGCGTGGAGCAGAATCAGCTTTTCCCGTGCCATAAACTCTTTCCGGCTTTTTTAGAGCCACGGATGAACGCGGATAAACGCGGATGAAAAGAGGGATTCTTTCCTGAATTTCTCTGCGTCTTCGCGTCTCTGCGGGAGGAACTCGCCTTTTTGCAGTGGAGTCATTGATGGACGTTGAGAATATCTGCGAAATCTGCGTTCCTATTCCGCACCCGGGGCCACAACCGCATCCAAAATTTTACGGTAGCCCGTGCAACGGCAGAGATTGCCGGTCAGGGCCTGGATGGCTTCGTCCCGGCTGGGATGGGGCGACTCTTCCAGGAGTTTGGCCCCGCTCATCACAAAGCCAGGGGTGCAGTAGCCACATTGGACGCCGCCGCTGCGGGCCAACGCCGTCTGAATTGGGTGCAGTTTCTCGCCGTCGCTCAACCCTTCCACCGTAACAACTTCACTGCCCGTGGCCCGTTCCGCGGGGACCAGACAGGCCATCACCGCCATCCCGTCCAGAAAGACCGTACACGCGCCACACTCGCCTTCGGCGCAGCCTTCCTTCACCCCCACATAGCCGGCGGCGCGCAGGGAGTCGAGGAGGGAGCGTTGAGCGGGCAGTTCGATTGAGTGGCCGTTGACGATTGCGAATTGTGAATTGCGAGTTGCGTTATTCGCAATTCGCAATTCGCAATTCGCCTCCACCGGCCACTTGCCATCGGTCCCGCCCCACAGCGTCACCGGTTTTTCCGGCCAGCCCTGCCGCTCTGTGCCATCCCGCAGTTGGCCCAGCAGCCGGGCTGTGAGCGCTTCCACCATTGCCCGGCGATACTCGGCGCTGGCGCGGATGTCGTCGATGGGGCTGGCTGCGCTCACGGCCAGGCGGGCAGCTTCGGCGATTGTTTCGTCGGTCAGGGGCTTCCCGGCCAGGAAGACTTCGGCAGCCCCGGCGCGGGTGACAACCGGCGTCACCGCGCCGAGAGCAATCGTAGCCCCTGCGATTCTTCCCTCGAAGTCGTCGGTGAAAGTGAGTGTGCCTGCCACACTGACGACACTGATGGCCTGGGCACGACGCAGACCCAATTTAATGAATGAGCCACGCTCATTTTCGGTCAGCGCGCGCAGGGAAATGGCGGTGAGTATCTCGTCGTCGGCCATATCCACCCGGCGGAAAGCGGTCATAAAGTCGGCCAGGGGTAGGGTACGCGCGCCCCGGGCCGCGCTGGTCAGTGTCACCGTCGCGTCCAGGGCCAGCAGGGGCACAATCGAATCGTTGGCCGGGCTGGCGGTGATGATATTCCCGGCCACAGTCGCCCGGTTGCGGATTTGGGGTGCGCCCACCTCCCAGCAGGCCCGGGCCAGGGGGAATGCCTTCTGGACAATCAGCGGGCTGGCCGCACACTGGTTGTGGGTCACCACTGGGCCGAGATGGATGCGCCCGCCGCTTTCGCTGATTTCGGCCAGGCCAGGGATGCGGGTCAGATCGATGAGGACAGGTGTGTCGCCGTCGGGCGTGCGTCGTCCGCCCCGCTCGATTTCCAACAGCAGGTCTGTGCCCCCAGCCATAATGCGGGCGCGGGCGCGCAGATCGGCTTTGAGGGCGAAGGCTTCGGCTAGGGTGGAGGGGGAGAAGTAGGATGTGTACAAGTCAGCTTATTGCCTGTGGAACAAAGGTTCTCATTTGCCCGAATGCTACTTATCGTCTGTAGACGTATTGTCATCATATGGCAGAATAACTCTCTATGAGCATTCTAACAGATTTCGGCCATAGACTGAAAGCGATCCGGAGCGAACGCGGCCTGACCCAGGAAAAGTTGGCCGAGTTGTCCGGTCTGCACCGCACGTATGTGGGCGCGGTGGAACGGGGGGAGCGCAATATCAGCCTGAAAAATATCCACGCACTGGCACTTGCATTGAATGTGCCCCCGGCGGACCTCCTGAAAGACAGGGAATAATCCCCTATGCCCCAGCATCCCACCCACCCATTCCTCACCTTCGCCCAGCGGCTGATCGACTGGCACGCGGCCCAGCAGCGGGAGCTGCCCTGGCGGGCCGCGCCTGCCGGCCAGCGGGACGCCTACGCGGTTTGGGTCAGCGAAATTATGGCCCAGCAGACCCGTATCGCCACAGTCGTGGACTACTTCGCCCGCTGGATGGCCCGTTTTTCCACTCTGGAAAGTCTGGCCGCGGCCGAGCAGCAGGAGGTGTTGAAGCTGTGGGAAGGGCTGGGCTATTACAGCCGGGCGCGCAATCTGCACCGGGCGGCCCAGATGGTGATGGAAGAATACGGCGGAGAGATTCCCAGCAGCCGCACAGAATTGTTGAAGTTGCCCGGTATCGGCGCCTACACTGCCGGGGCGATTCTCAGTCTGGCCTATGGGCAGGCCGAGCCGATTCTGGACGGCAATGTGAAGCGGGTGCTGGCCCGGCTGTGGGACATCGACCGTTCGATTGACGAGACGGAAACGACGAATGAACTCTGGCGGCTGGCCGGGGAGATTGTCCGGGCCGGGCCGCAGGGGCAGGCGGGCGAGGTCAACGAAGGGCTGATGGAATTGGGTGGTCTGGTCTGCACGCCCCAGAATCCCCGCTGCCTGCTCTGCCCCCTGGCCGCTTTCTGTCAATCCGCCCAGAAGGGCAGCCAATCCCAGCGGCCCGTGCGTACCCCCCGCAAACGTACACCCCACTATCAGGTGGCCGCGGCGGTTATTTGGGAAGACGCGCCGGGCCGAGGGCGGCTGCTGATTGCCCAGCGCCCCCAGAAAGGAATGCTGGGCGGGCTGTGGGAGTTTCCCGGGGGCAAGCAGGAGACGGAGGACGCAGACCTGCCCGCCACCCTGCGCCGGGAAATCCGGGAGGAGCTGGAAGTGGAGATCGCGGTGGGCGCGCCGATTACGACTGTGCAACACGCCTACACCCATTTCAGCATTACGCTTCACGCCTTCCACGCCCGCATTGTCAGCGGCACGCCCCAGTCCATTGGCTGCGACGACTGGCACTGGACAACTCTGGACGAAATTGAAAAGTGGCCCTTTCCTGTCACGGATCAGAAGATTATTGCCGCGCTGAGAGAGCCAGACACCCAAGAGAGATCACCACACCGGAAGGGCTGATGGCCCTTTCTACTCTGCCCAGGGAGGGATTTTTATGCAAAATGTGCTTGTGACCGGAGCCGCCGGTCGAATTGGCAGCGCCTTCCGCGCCTATGCCGCCGACCGCTACCACTTTCGCCTGGCCGATCGGAATATAGACGGGTTGGAGGCATCACCCCAGAGTGAAGTCGTCCGTCTGGAGATCGCCGATTTGGACGACTGTCGGGCTGCCTGCCGGGGCATCGACACTGTGCTCCATCTGGCCGCGGACCCGGGCACGGGCAGCGGCTTCTATGAATCTTATCTGGACAATAATGTGAAAGGCGTCTACAATATTTTTGAAGCGGCCAGAGAAGCGGGCTGCCGGCGGGTGGTCTACGCCAGCAGTGTCCAGGCCATCGAAGGCTATCCGTTGGATGCCCAGGCCCTCACCGACGGCGCAACCCGACCCCTGAACATCTACGGTGCGTGCAAAGTCTTCGGCGAATCCATCGCCCACGTCTACGCCCACAGCCACGGCCTTTCCAGCATCGCCGTGCGTATCGGCAGCTTTGAGCATAACCAGGCCCAGTTCAATGCCAACAGCCGCAATCTGAGCACATTTGTCAGTGCGCGTGACCTCTGCCAGCTTTTCGTGCGCTGTATCGAGGCCGAGAATGTGCAGTTTGCCATCCTCCACGGCGTCTCGGACAATCGTTTCAAACGGATGGACCTCTCCACCACCCGCCAGACCGTCGGCTATCAGCCCCAGGACGACGCTTTTGTAAAGTATGGGATTGGACTGGTGGAGACGGCGCGCTGGCTGGCGGAGCATCCCCGGGGGGAGGGGGAATGAGTGGACTTCTGCGGTGCAGAGGCGCGGGTAGTCATCGCCGACTCCCAGCCCGCGCCGTCCTTCTGGCGGGCATTGGCGGGGCAGTAAACACTGACGCAGCCCTATGCGTACATCGCAATTGGCTGTGATTCCACATAGGCCAGGGGCATCTGTTCTTTTGGCGAAATCTGAAATTGGGACAGTTTGAGAAATTGGCTGACGGGCAGGGATGTCACCAGGCCCAGGACAAGCTCCCGCAAGTCTGCCGGGAGCCGTTCCAGCTTATCGATGGGAAAGCTGCGTGGACCGTATTCTGTCTGTTCCGAAAGAATGGAAAAATGCAGGAGCATCAAACTCAGGGCGCGCTTCTGTTTCTGTTCAATACGTAAAATCATCTGGTCGGTGAGTTCAATGCCGGTCGCAGAGCCATTTTCGCCAAAAAAGATTTCCAGAATGTCGGCTTCCGTATCGTAGACGAAACGTACCGGTGTTCCGTCCCGTGCGATCAATTCGTTTTTCTGAAGTTTCAGATTACTCATAGCCTACCCCCGTGACCACAGATAGTTAGCCCAGCCGGTGACGACAAAATTGTTTTCTATGTACTCGCCGTCGTCATTGAGTTCTCTTTTGAACACGACAATCACCACTAAATGGCTGTTCTCTGGCAACAATTCGTCGAACGGCTGATAGTAGCGATACTCGTTCGGAATCAGCGAATCCTGCTGGCGTCGTCCTCGCCGCAGAGTTTCCAGAAAGAGGTCAAAATGTGGCCCAAGCTCTGGTCGTGATTCCAGGATGTGCTGCCAGCGTTCCCCGGTAAAATAGATATAGTTGCCATAGCGATCCTGGACTGTCCATTTGGGTATGGGTAGCTCCGAGGCTAAAAAACGTATGTTTGCTGAATCGCGGCAGCCTTTGATATAGTTTACCACAATGTGAGTTTCTGGCGACGAAGGAGATCGATGGCTCTTCTATCAGTCTGCGTGATTCTTCAGCCACCCCACCCTGACCCTCCCCATTCCAGGGAGGGAACTGGATCGCCTCCTCCCCACTGTGGGGAGGTTGGGAGGGGGTGAGCAATTACTCCGTACCAGCGAGGAACGAACGCACAAGCGTTAGTCGGTCGGCCAACCAATTGAAACGTGAAACGTGAGGTGCCGTCACGTGATCTCACGTTTCACGTCTTCACGTTTTCGCACGCAAATCGTGGCTTTGCCACCTTATGAAACACATTGACAAACTAGCCAGCAGAAAAATACATTCCACACAAGGAGGGGGCAATGGACGCACGTCAGCGAGTTTCCCTGGTATTGGCCGGCGAAATGCCGGATCGGATTCCCCTGGACGACACCTATTGGACCAGTACAGAAGAACGCTGGCGGCAGGAGGGGCTGCCGGCCGGGGTTTCTCCCCGAGACTATTTTGGAACGAATGAGATTATGCGTTTTGGCGGTGACTACACTATGCAATTCCCCGTGCGGCTGATACGGGAGGAACCTACTCTGCGTGAATATTGGGATGCGGATGGGGCCTTGCGCAAGGACCTGCATGTGGAAGATGGCTGGACCTCCCAATGGTTGGACTTTACGATCAAGAGTCTGGAAGATTGGCAGAAACATCGCCATCACATGGCCTTCCAGCCGTCGCGGATTTCGGCGGATACGCTGAAAAGCTACCGCAAAGCCCGGTCGGAGGGAAAGTTCGTCTGCTATTCGGGCCATGCCTGCTTCCACCCCACCTGGATGCGGATGGGCATGGAGAATATGCTCATGGCTATGTTGGACGACCCGGCCCTGATCCGGGAGATGTTTGCCGGCCATGCCCAGTTGATTATGGATATTTTTGATGGGATGGTGGAGATGGGGCTGGAATTCGACGGCGCACTTCTGGCCGATGACCTGGGCTACAACGCTGGCCCGCTCATCTCGCCTAAGCTCTACCGGGAGTTGGTCTATCCCTACCACAAACGCCTGTGCGATCACTTTGCCGAGTATGGAATCAGGACTATCCTGCACTCGGACGGGGACATTTCATCCCTGATTCCCCATTTTATCGACGCCGGCTTTGTGGCCCTCAACCCCCTGGAAGTAAAAGTGGGATTGAACCTGCAGGACCTGTACGCACAGTACGGGGATCGGCTGGTCTTCTACGGCAATATCGATGTGCGTGCGCTCGCCGGTAGCCGGGAGGAGATCGAAGCCGAAATCGTGCCAAAGATCACCTTTGCCCGGGAGCACGGCCGTTACATCTACTATTCCGACCATTCCGTGCCCCACTCGGTATCGTTTGAGAACTACGCCTTCGCCATCGACCTGATCAAGCAGCTGAGCGTCTCTGCATAGAGGCGTTGGGCGGTCGCTCGTGCAGATGCAAAGGTAGCAGCGATGGCTATGCGTATACACAAGAATCCCATCGCCATCGGGTCAGACAGAAGCGAGGAATTGCTTATGCTACACGACAATTGGAAACCGGTAGGCCGCAACGATCCCTGTCCGTGTGGAAGCGGCAAAAAATACAAGCATTGCCATATGCGCGCAGACCGGGAAGCGGCGCAACAGGCGAAAATGGAAGCTGCGCAGAGGGCTGAGGAGGAACGTCTGGCCCAACAGGCAGCGCGCGAAGCTGAGCGGAGAGATGAGAGGGAACGTCTGGCCCAACTACGGGAGCGGGCAATGGCCAGACAGGAGGAAGAAAGGGATCTCGCCGCGCCGGATATTTTCGAGGACGAGGACGAGGAGGGAGAAAGCGGTCCTGACCTGGAAATTCTCAATGAGATTTGGGATGCGTTTGGTGAAGCGGAAGACGATCACAAGTGGGATATCTGCCAGTCGGCAATCGACGACCAACTGATGGATGATGAGGGGGTATTTGAGTTCTTCATTGTGCTGCATCGGGATGCGTTGGAGCGTGGGTTGGAAAGTCGTTTCGTGCAGTTGGTTCTGCGGCTACGCCAACAATGTTTGGATGCCTATCAGAGCCAAGTCGCCTATCTGTTTGAATGGACATTCCCTTTCCTCTCCCCATCCGAGCGGGAGACATTTCTGCCGGATTTGATTGGGGATTTGATCGCAGACGGCCCCCGCAAGAGCGAAGCATTTCTCAATACTGTGGATATGCTGGCTGCTTTTGGCGAAAGCGCATTGCATGCCCAAGTGGTCAGGGCAACCCAGGAAGCTATTGAAATGGCTGGCCTGTTTGAATGGGCTGTGGATGGGTATGCAACCCAGTTGATGGATAGTTATCTGTTTGAATACCTGGACAATACACCGCCGGAGATGCGCGCAGAGCCGGCACACGTCAACGAATGGATCGAAACTCTCCCTTTCCGAGACGAATTGCTGAAAGATGTCTTTATCGCCTATCTGGGACGACTGGCGGGTCAACGTCATACCTGGGCTTTGGAAGACTTTCCCGTGCGCACCAGTGGACGCAAAGATGATCGGGTCCTTGAAATAACGGATGATAACCTGGCCTATCTGTGTCAGGAATTTCTGGCCTATTTGCACTGGGAGAAGGGGGTTGCTTTTGTAAAGGGTGAGTTGGCAAGGAAGGAATTGCGATTCTTCCTCGCCAATCAGGAGATTTCTTCTCCTCCGAGAAAATCGAAGAGCAGGAAAAGTCGAAATGCAGCAAAGAACCCGGCTTCTACGTCAGTTCTGCCACTCCGCCCGGATCGGAAACAGCTAGACGAAAACCTGCATGGCCTGATGAGTTTCCTCGGCTACCAGCCCTACAAAGGGATTGTTTTGATGGAGATGATTCCGTTCTGGCTGGAATTCCTGGAAGAACGGGGGCTGATCGACAGGGACTCTCACGCCGCATCCCTGCGCTCGCTGGCTGATCTGGCCGGGGCGGTGCAAACCTACGCCGCGCACGAGTCGCTGAGTCCCCAGCTAATCGAAAACCTGGCGGTGGCTTGGGCTACGCCGGTAAAGAAGTAATGTGAATGTGGATGACTTCTGGCGTAAAATTTCTCCTCGTCAGCAATCTCCCCATCACTGACCAGAATTGGTAAACCAAAACCCTCCCCCACCCAATCAGGAGAACCCAATGCCCCACTATCGCACTGCTATCATCGCCTGTGGCATTATTGCCCGTGTCCATGCCCGGGGCTGGCTGGGCGTCCCCGGGCAGCCCACCCGCATTGGCGCGATTGCCGACACAAATTCAGATGCGCGCCGGGAATACGGCGACTTCTTCGATGTGGACGACCAGCACCGCTACGCCGACTATCGGGAGATGCTGGACAACGAACGCCCGGACTTTGTGGATGTCTGCTCCTGGCATCAACAGCACGCGGAGATGGTCATCGCGGCCGCGGCCCGACGACCGAAGGCGATCATCTGCCAGAAGCCGATGGCCGTGGATTTGGGCGAGGCCGACGCGATGCTCACCGCCTGCGAGCGCAACGGCGTCAAGCTGATTATCGCCTACCAGCGTCCCCACCACGCCACCTGGCAAAAGGCGCGGGAGATGATCCGTCAGGGCGTCATTGGCAAAGTGACGCAGGTGCAGGTAGAGGACGGGGGCAATATCCTCAACACCAACTCCCACAATATCCGTCTGGCCCTCTTTCTGATGGACGAGCCTCAAGTGGAGTGGGTGCTGGGCAGTGTAGAGCGCACCACTGACCGGGTGGAGCGGGGGCTGCCCGCGGAGGACGCATGTATGGGCATTGCTGGCTGTGACAACGGCGCGACGATTCTGATTGAGGGCAACCTGGTCCGCGGCCTGGGTCAGGGCTGCCGGGTTATCGGCACCGAGGGGATAATGGAATTTTCCACCACCCGTCACCCGGACAGCGAAATTCCCAGCGACGCGCCAATGTACGCGCCCGAAGGACCCTCTGCCCGTTACAACTACGAAATCGGCGTTGTGCGCTATCTCAACGCCAGTTCCCAGGGCTGGCAGCAGGTGGAAGCGCCCTGGGTTGACTGCTGGAGCCGCCAGTGTCAGGAGGCTATCGATTGGGTGGAGGGGCGCATCGACAAACCTGTCAGCGGCGCAGAACGGGCCCGGGCCGTGCAGGAGGTGATGATGGCCCTCTTTGAATCGGCGCGCAAACGCCAGCGCATCTATCTGCCTCTGAAGACAAAAGTCAACCCCCTGAAACTGATGGTGGAGAACGGCGATCTGCCAGTGGAGTGGCCGGGGCGCTACGAGAGCCGGGCGCGCATTGTGCGGGGCGAGGCGATGTCGTGGCACGCTTCCTAGAAAGTCGGGCCAGATGGATTCTTGCGGTATCTCTGTTGTTTGGTGCGCTTGCCGGCTGTGGCAGCCGCCCTGACCCCGCGCCGATACCGATTCCGTCCGAGCCTGAACGCGTGCCGGCAAGTCAGCCAGGCGAAGGGGCGGTGGGACCCTCCGAAGCGTCAGCCAATGCGCAACAGCCCCTGATTTTTTGGGTGCCCCCTTTCTTCTCCATAGACAGCCAGGATCGCTCCGCCGCGATCCTGGCCGCGGCGTTGGCCGAGTTCACGCCCGCTGCGGCTTCCACTCCGGTGATGCTCGTTCCCAAAGCAGAGCGGGGTCCGGCAAGCCTGCTTACCTATCTGCGCACCACCAGCCGTTCTGCGCCCAAGCTGCTTCCCGATGTCGTTCTTCTGAACAGCTTTGATCTGGCCCAGGCGGTAAACGGGGAGTTGCTAACGCCACTCACGGCCAGGGAAAGCGCGCTCTTTGCAGAGATTTCGGCTCCACTTCTTGCCAGCGCACAGGTCGATGGAACACTCTATGGCTTGCCCTATGTAGCCAATCTGGAACATCTGGCCTATCAAAAGGATCGGGTATTGTCTCCCCCAGAGAGTTGGGCGGATTTTTTGGACCAGGACAATAGGTTGCTCTTTGCGGGCGGCTCGGTAGAAGATGACTCGATCAACTTTGCGTGGATGCTCTATCTGACAGGGGGCGGCCAAGTGGGAGAAGACGGCGAGGTAACCAATCCGGAATTGCTTAAAGCCGTGCTCACCTTTTTGGAGCAGGGCAAGCAGCAGGGCCTGATCCCGGAGAGCGCGGCCACACTCTCCAGCCCCCAGGCAGTCTGGACTTTTTTGGTCAACGGAAATGCCGAGATAGCTGTTGTACCCGCGCATCTCTATTACAATCAACAAAGTGAGGGGGGACAGATAGGCTTTGCCCCGATCCCTAGCCTGGACGGGAAGAAGCGTTCTGTGGTAACTACCTGGAGTTTCGCTATCATCACCCAAGAACCGGAGCGGCGAGAATCGGCACTACTGCTTCTGCAACAGCTTTTTGCCCCGGATGTACAGGGCGAATGGAGCGCATCGGCCCGTCGGATTCCAACCCAACTGACGGCGCTTCATTCTTGGGATAGCAGCGATCTCTATACCGCCTTCGTACAGACACTCCTCGAAAACAGCATACCCTTGCCCAATCTGGGCAAAACGGATGAACTGGCATTGCCTTTGCAGCAGGCCCAACGAGAGCTTCTGACAAAAGATACGCCGTCTGAACAGTTGTTTGAGAATCTGCCTCTGCGCCCGTGAGAGAGAATCTGCTTAATCAAAAAGAGGATGGGTAGGCGGTTTTGGCCTATCCATCCTCTTTTTGTTGTAACTGCCCACCCCCACCCAACCTCCCCCACTGTGGGGGAGGTTGGGCGGGGGTGGGGCGGCTGTTTTGTTACAGAAATCGTATCTTCTCAATATCCAGGGGCAAAGAAGTTCGACTTTTGGCAAAAGTCGAACTTCTGGGTTGACCAACCCCGCTTTATTGAGAAGACACCAGAAATCGGTATTACTTGACTTCGACCGCCGCGCCTTCAGCTTCCAGTTGCTTCTTGACGTCGGCAGCAACTTCTTTGGTCACAGCCGTAACGACTGTGGCCGGGGCGCTCTCCACCAATTCCTTGGCCTCTTTCAGGCCCAGGCTGGTGACGGCGCGCACTGCTTTGATGACGTTAATCTTCTTTTCGCCAACGCTCTTCAGGATGACGTCGAATTCAGTCTGTTCTTCGACTTCTTCCACAGCGGCGGCGGCCACGGCCATACCGGCCATGGCGACCGGGGCAGCCGCGCTCACACCCCAAGCGGCTTCCAACATCTTGACAAGCTCGGCAGCCTCCAGAAGGGTCAGGCCGTCCAACTGTTCCTTGATTGCATTCAAATCTGCCATTGGTTTGTATCCTTCCAAAATGGTTTAAGTCTAATCACGAATCCAATATCCACACAAGAACTTATGCTGCCTCTTTGTCGGCCTGGGCCTTGAGAACCCGGGCCAGACTGGCTCCCGGTTCGTTGATTGTACGCACCAACTGGCTGGCTGGCGCAATAATCGTAGCCAACAGTTTGGCCAACATCTGTTCTCTGGTAGGCAAGTCCGCCAGGGCTTCCGCCTGGGCTACATCGAGAACATCCGTATCCAGAACGGCTCCGGTAATACGTACAACATCGGCTTCCGACTTGATCCAGTCCTTCAACGCCTTGACGCTGGTCCCGATATCTTCGCCCAGGAAGGCGACAGCCGTAGAGCCATCCATCACATTGCTCAGATCCAACTTGCGCCCACTCTGCTCCAGGGCCAGATTGAGCAATGTCTTTTTGGTGACAACGTATTCGGTCCCTGTAGTTCGCAGCCGGGAACGCAGACTGTTGATCTTGCCAACTTTCGCACCGCGATAGTCGGTGAAGACCAGAGCCGACGACTTTTCGATATGCTCGGTGTAGAGCGCTACCAGTTCTTCTTTCTTTTGACGATTGATTGCCAAGTTACTCTTCTCCTTTCTGCAGGATTTTTGGCCACGGACAACGCCGCAGCAATGGAGCAAAAAAACGCCCCTGTGCAAAAGACACAGAGGCGCTGGCAACAAAGGAGACCGATTTCCGGGAAATCCAGTGAATACCGTAACGTTCTGGCCTCGGCAGGCAGCGAATCGCTTCGCAATTGAGTATCCACATAGGAATACACCTGCTGTCTTCAGCACTGACAATACAGTGTGGCTATTCAGTTAAGCCGACAAACTATCCTAATCGCTTATCCCCCGGATGGCAAATCTGAAATCCGTTGGATGAAACGATACTTACTCAAACTTCAACGCAGACGCTGCATTCACATCCAGCTTAATGCCCGGCCCCATTGTGCTCGTCAACGTGACTTTGCGCAGGTAGGCAGCCTTAACCGCAGCCGGTTTAGCCGCAATCACTGCCTCCATAAAGGCGGACAGATTGCCCATCAGCTTATCTTCGCTGAAACTGGCTTTGCCAAGCGGTGCGTGGATATTGCTGGTCTTGTCAACACGGAATTCAACCCGGCCCAGGCGGGTCTCTTGAATCACCCGGCCCAAATCATCCGCCTGCACAATTGTGCCTGCCTTGGGGCTGGGCATCAGACCCCGGGGTCCAAGCACACGGCCCAGTCGGCCCACAACCCGCATCATATCCGGCGTGGCCAGAACCACATCAAAATCCAGCCAACCGCCCTGAATTTTATTGGCCAAATCGTCGCCACCCACATAATCCGCGCCGGCTTCCGTAGCATTTGCCTGACCATCCGGCCCGGCAAAGACCAGAATCCGCACTTCCCGGCCTGTGCCATTGGGCAATGTGACCACACCGCGCACCTGCTGATCCGCATGACGGGGGTCAACCGTCGTGTTCAGGTGGACTTCGATTGTTTCGTCAAATTTGGCATTGGCACCCTTCTTCACCAATGCAATTGCTTCGGCAGGGGTATAGGTTGTGTTGCGATCTACATTGGCCCGCAAAGCTGTATAGCGCTTGCCATGACGTCCCATTGTATTTGTCTCCTTGTGGTGCAGACGGGGCGGCAGCCCCTCCCACAGCTAAAAATAATTTACTCGACGACAGTCACGCCCATACTGCGGGCTGTGCCTTCCACCATTCGCATTGCGCTCTCCAGGGGCAGATCCCCCAGGTCCTTCAATTTGATTTCGGCGATCTCCCGCACCTGTTGGCGGGTAATTTTGCCGACTTTGCTCTTGTTCGGTTCGGCGCTGCCCTTGCCCACACCGGCCGCTTTTTTGATCAGATCACCTGCTGGCGACGTCTTCGTAACGAAGTTAAACGATCCATCCTGAAAGATCGTAATGTCTACAGGGATGACCTGACCGATCTGAGCCTGGGTTCGGGCATTGTACTCTTTGCAGAAACCCATAATATTGACGCCGTGGGGACCCAGAGCGGTACCCACCGGAGGCGCCGGATTGGCCTTGCCCGCCGGAAGCTGCAACTTCACAATTGCTTTAATCTTCTTTGCCACGTTCGATGCTCCTTACGTTTCCCGTTCCAACTGAAGGAAATCTACCTCGACCGGTGTTTCCCGGTTGAAAAAACTTACCATCACCCGGGCTTTGCCCTTATCGGGGTCGATAGTATCTACAATACCAGTAAATTCGGCAAATGGTCCTTCGGTGATGCGCACACGTTCGCCCACCTCGAAGCTGACTTTGATGCGCGGTTGATCAGACTCGATACGGCTCATAATGCGCTCGACCTCATCGGCACTGAGCGCGCTGGGTTTGTTGCCCATCCCCACAAAGCTGGTGACGCCCGGTGTATTGCGCACCACATACCAGCTATCTTCATCCATAATCATTTCGATCAAAATATAGCCAGGAAAGACCCGCCGCTCCACTTCCCTGCGCACACCGTCTTTGATCTCAATCTCCGTCTCTGTCGGCACAACGACCTGCAAAATGCGGTCAGTCATGCCCATAGACTCGGCCCGATGCTCAAGATTTTTCTTGACTTTGTTTTCCATCCCCGAATAGCTGTGGATGACAAACCATTCAGATTTAGGACCACTCTCTTCCCCGGTCTTTGTCGCTTCCTCGTCCTGGAAATCAACATCCAGTTCCAGGGCATCCATTCTACTCTGTCCGTCCATCATTGCCTCCCGCGCACATCCTGCCTCAGCCCAATACTCCCATGCGGACAGATGCTGTCTGCGCTATCCTGTCGCCTGCACGTCGATCCCATCTCTCTAGAAAACCTGGAGAAAGAGAGTGATGAGATAGCTGAATAGCGAATCAAACGAAAAGAGAAAAATGGCCGCGGCAAAAGTAACAATCAATACAACGACCGTCAACCGGGTTCCCTCTTCCCGAGTCGGCCAGGTCACTTTGGAAAGCTCGGCACGGGTGTCGCGCACATACCGAACAATGGCATTTTCGCTGGTAGGGGCAGAAGACGATTTGGTCACTATTCTCTCTCTTTTCACCGGGGAAACCGGTCTGACAAACAATTTTCGCTACGCCACAAGTGCCTGGCGGAAAATGACCACCGACCTGGGCCGGTGGTCATTCTGGTTTGGCAGGCGAGGCAGGACTTGAACCCGCAACCTGCGGTTTTGGAGACCGCCGCTCTGCCACTTGAGCTACTCGCCTGTATAAACCTTCCGGGATATTTTCTGTCACCCCGGAAGGTAAAATGCGTTACTTAGTAATCTCGGTGATGACACCGGCGGCCACAGTGCGGCCGCCTTCGCG
>JAHDWH010000416.1 GCA_023384455.1 Caldilineaceae bacterium
CCTCCGAAGACTCCGGGCTACTCAACCGGCGCTCACTGGTCTGATCTGGCCGTAATGTCCTGTGGCTTCGCCACTTATGCAATACGCAATACGCAATACATCTCCACACGAAGGATGATTGGGTGAACAACAAAATCGACGTTCAGGATTTCAACTTCTATTACAGCAGCTTTCATGCGCTGAAAGGGTTGACGATCCCCATCCGGGAGCGGCAGATCACCGCGCTGATCGGCCCATCGGGCTGCGGAAAGTCCACTTTTCTGCGCTCACTCAACCGGATGAACGATACCATCGCCGGGACCCGGGCCACGGGCGAAGTGCTGCTGGACGGTCAAAACATCTACGCCCCGGGGGTGGATGTGACCGAACTGCGCCACCGGGTGGGAATGGTCTTTCAACGCCCCAACCCCTTCCCTCAGAGTATCTTTGACAATGTGGCTTTCGGGCCGCGAATGTTGGGCATGGCTGGGGGCAAAACCCTGGAAAAACTCGTTCGGGAGAGTTTGGATGGGGCCGGTCTATGGGGCGAAATCAAACATCGATTGCACGATTCGGCTCTCTTGCTCAACCCCGGCCAGCAGCAGCGGCTGTGCATTGCGCGCGCCATTGCCGTCAAGCCCGAAGTGATTTTGATGGATGAGCCGTGTTCTGCCCTCGACCCGGTGGCGACGTTCAAAGTAGAAGAATTGATGCGGATTCTGGCAAAAGAGTATACAATAGTCATTGTCACCCACAATATGCAACAGGCAGCCCGAGTCTCCGACTTCACCGGTTTCTTCTGGCTGGGGGAGATCGTCGAGTTTGGCCCAACCACTCAACTCTTTGCCGCGCCCCAGGAAGAGTTGACCGAATCGTACATCACCGGGCGGCGGGGTTAGGCATACTTGACAAGGTGACAAAATGACCGGGTGATAAGGTGAAAGAATCTCAATTTATGCCCGTGTCGAGTGTAATAAAGGGATTGGGGGTTGAGACAGCGCAATTCCCCAATCGCCAATCCCAAGTCCATCCGCAGTAAGGAGAAAATCATATGTCCACGCGCGAGCGTTTTGAGCGAAAACTGAATGAATTGCGTGCCGATATTCTGGCAATGGGTAGCCTGGTGGACGAGGAACTGCACATGGCGCTGGAAGCTCTGCGCACCCTGGACCCGGATATGGCACAGGCGGTCAATGAAAAGGATGTGGTGGTCAACCAGACGCGCTTCGCCATCGAGGAAAAGTGCTTTGCGCTGATTGTCACCCAGCAGCCCGCGGCCCGTGACCTGCGCGCGATTATCACCGCTATGAATATGATTGTGGACCTGGAACGTATGGGCGATCAGGCCAAGGGCATTGCCAAAGTTGTCCGCCACCTCCAGAAGTTCCCCCCTCAGGAGCGCCCCACTGGGCTGGAAGCCATGGGCCAGATGGTGGGCCAAATGCTGCGCCAGGCTATGACCGCCTATGCCCACAACAATGTGGAACTGGCCCGTCTGGTGGCCGCCCAAGACGACGAGGTGGACACCATCTACGCCCGGGTCTTTTCCGATATTATGCTGCGCATGGCCCAGGTGCGGGAACCGGAGCAGATCGAAGCCTCCTACGAGATTCTGCGCTCGGCCCGGGAACTGGAGCGTTTTGGCGATCTGGCGACGAATGTGGCCGAGCGGGTGATCTATCTGGTCACCGGTCTCATGTCGGAGATAAACCAGGACGGATAGATCAGCGCTCTCCACCGTCTAACCCGGCGGATAGGCCCCCAACTTGCGCCCATCGCCGCTGGTCTGGCCGCCGTCGATGACAAGCGTATGGCCGGTGATAAACTGGGCGTCGTCCGAGGCCAGGAAGGCGAAGACCCCGGCCACATCCTCTGGGCGGCCCAGCCGGTTGAGAGGAATCAGCCGTTCCCTATAAAAGTCCATAAACTCCGACGGGTCGATCTCCGCAGCCATCGGCGTCAGAATATAGCCGGGGGCAACTGCATTGACCCGGATATTGTAGTCAGCCAGGTCCAGGGCCATTGTCTTTGTGAGCAGAATCACCCCTGCTTTGGTGGCGTTGTAGTGGGCGTACTTCACCTCCGCGGCGATGCCATTTTTGCTCGCCATATTGACGATTACCCCGCCGCTCTTTTGGGTTGCCATCTGCCGGGCCACCGCTTGGGCCACATTAAAAACACCGGTCAGGTTGATGTCGATGATGCGCTGCCAATCCGCGGGGTCGATCTCCAGAAAGTGATCCTCACGGGCGACGCCCGCCACATTCGCCAGGACATCGATCCGTCCCCAGCGCGCCACCGCCCGGTCGACCGCGGCCTGTACATCGGTCCGCTGGCGCACATCCCCCACAACAGACAACACCCGCTCGCCCGGGGCCCATTCGCTCTCCGCCGCGGCCAGATTTTCGGCGTTGTTGTCAAAGGCCAGCACGGACGAACCATCCCGCAAGAAGCGCTCCACAATCGCCTTGCCCAGCCCCCGGGCCGCGCCCGTGGCAAAGAGAATTTTAGGTACTTTCAAATCCGTTCTGTTGCTCATTCCCTCTCTCCTTGTATCTACTCAGGGTGCGACGCACTCGCCAGGGGCAACTGCTCACCCCCACCCAACCTCCCCCAGCTTGGGGGAGGAGTCGATCCAGTTCCCTCCCTAAAATGGGGAGGGCTAGGGTGGGGTTGCTGACCCCCACCCAACCTCCCCCAGCTTGGGGGAGGAGTCGATCCAGTTCCCTCCCTAAAATGGGGAGGGCTAGGGTGGGGTTGCTGACCCCCACCCAACCTCCCCCAGCTTGGGGGAGGAGTCGATCCAGTTCCCTCCCTA
>JAHDWH010000084.1:0-1664 GCA_023384455.1 Caldilineaceae bacterium
CTTTGCACTCTAATTTCTCGGTCAAAAGTGTCTCACTTATTATAGACACAGAGGGTGATGAACCTCATCTACGTCAATACTGCCTTGCTGCACCAATCGACTTATTCCTTTTTCAACAACCTCTCTTGGAATAAAGAGCCTATTTCCTGTCGGGTATGTTATTTGTACCCCGCTTTCGTCCGCCTCCATTTTCGCCTCCTTATCCTGAGATATCGTCTTACAATTTTGCCCACTCATCTGAATAAGCTGACTATACAAACTCGCCATTGTTGTGATCTCCTTGTCACTTTTACCAATTGAAATGGATGCTCTTTGTTCGCCAATACCCAACAACTTCATCACCCGATCCGGCCGGTTGCTGCTGATCCCCGTCGGCCCCAGATCGATCATCCGCTGGATGTCGGCCTCCTCGTCGGGGTTCCAGGCGCGCAGATTCAGCCCCAGGCGCCGGGCACGCACGACAAACTCCTCAGTCATTTTCGGGTAGTGGATGCCCACTGTACTCGCGCCCAGAGCCAGGGCCTCTTCCAGCGCGTCTGCCGGTGGATCGCCGAAGGTGGCCCCGGTCTGCAAGCGGGGGTCGATCTGCTTGATGCGAGCCAGGCGGCCAAAGTGGAAAGAGGTGAAGATCACCTGTTCCTGCATCCGGTTCCCCATCACTGCCCGGGCCACCGGGTCCGGGGTGAAGGGGCCTTTGAGTTCGCAGAGCAGAATGGCCCGCCCCCGCACCACATCCAGCACCTCTTGCAGCAGAGGAATACGCCGTCCCTGGCCAGCGTCCAGGCCGCGCAACTGGGCCAACGTCATCTCGTCCACCCGTCCGCTGCCGTTGGTGGTGCGGTCTACGGTGTCGTCGTGGATGATGACCAGATGGCCGTCCGCGCACAGGTGGACGTCGGTCTCCACATACTCGCAGCCCAGACCGATGGCGTATTCAAAACCCTCGATTGTGTTTTCCGGTTGCACGCCTGCCGCGCCCCGGTGTCCGACGACGTATGGCATTGGATTTTCTCCTCAAAAGAAGGACACGGATGTCCACGGACGGGATGGATTTGCACGGATTGTCTTAACGGTTCTGTGATACAATCCCTTGCATTGACTACAGAACCAACTGCTTCTACGACCAGGCAGAGGACAGATAGAAAATGATAGTTCAACGAACCGAAGATGAGATGCAGGCAGTGCTGACAGCCGTTGGATTGGCTCTGGAAAATGGGCTTCTGGGCATGCACCTCTCCGAAATCGAAGAGGAAGCAGAAAATATCCTGGAGACGCTCTCTGTTCTGCGCGCCTACGCATGGCGAGAGGACGAGAACGCAGGTCAGGAGACCCTGGCGGAACTGACAATCTCCCTGGAACACCTGCTAGGCCACGTCCAGCACGCCGTCCCTATTCTACAGGAAGAGCTCGATTTGCAGTAACCCGGGGAATATTACACTGTCAACAAAGTTTTTTGCGTTATCGTAGGCGCTGCTTGTAGCTGCGCAAGAGACGAGTACCTCTTCGGCTGCCTGTGCGGTTCAAAACCGCACCTACAGAAATGCTCAATTGCTTCGTTTACAGAGTACCCCTTCGGCTGCCTGTGCGGTTCAAAACCGCACCTACAGAGATGCTCAATTGCTTCGTTTACAGAGTACCCCTTCGGCTGCCTGTGCGGTTCAAAA
>JAHDWH010000084.1:1764-24454 GCA_023384455.1 Caldilineaceae bacterium
CCGCACCTACAGAGATGCTCAATTGCTTCGTTTACAAAGTACCCCTTCGGCTGCCTGTGCGGTTCAAAACCGCACCTACAGAAATGCTCAATTACTTCGTTTACAAAGTACTATTCTCCCAAAAGGGCCAGCACGCGTCTCTCATTCGCTGCCAGCCAACGGTTGAAACTCCCCAACTCCCCAATTTCCAGTATCTTCTGTTCCGTCGTGCCGTCGGCCAGAGATCGGCCCAACCAGAAGATTTTCGAAACGACATTGCGCAGACGCATCAGCCAGGGCAGGGCCAGCCGTTCGGCGTCGGTCAGCCTCGCCTGATTCCGGGAATCGGCCAGACGATCTCTCGAATGCCCTACTGCATTGGGCCGACTCCCGGAATCGAACCCGTCCAGATACCCCCGCGCAAAGGCTTCCCCCCGGGGCCAGGGATCGTCCTCTTTCCACACCCGCAGAGAAAAGTACAGCCCCGACGCTACATCCAGCGCCCGCACATCCGGCCCGGCGAACTCGAAATCCACAATGCCGATCAACCGTTCGCCCGCGTGCAGTGTATTCGACGGCACATAATCCCCGTGGATCACCTGCCGGGGCAAGGGCTGGAACGGCCCATCGATGAACGCTTGCAGCGTCGTCACCTCCTCCCGCCACCAGGTCAGCAGAGAGGCGAAGGGTTCCCGATCTGGCAGGTGCAGGTGACTGGGGAGCAGAGCCTGGGGATTGGGAAGTGCCGGGTGGACGCTGCCCAGTGCGTCGAAGCCCGACATCTCTGGCCGGGGAGCGGTTGGGTAGCCCGCCAATGCGCCGTGCAGTTCGGCCAATCCAGCGCCCACATTTTCCAACTGACGCGGGTTTGTATAGTCCGCGGGTTCGCCGGGGATGAAGGGAAAGAGCGCATAGAGGCCGTCATCCGACGCCCAGAGTGTGTCGCCGTCTGCTGTTGCCACAGGCGGGGCCACGGCAAAGGAGAGGGAACACTTCGCCAGCCAGCCCAGCAGCCGGTGCTCATAGCGGATCGATTCTTCGGCGTGGAATGGCTGATAACGCTTCCACAGGAAGTCGCCGCTGCCCGTATGCACGCCAACAGTCTGGCTGTTCATCCCCTGACCGACGGGGAAAAACCTCAGCGGTGGGCGCAGCGAGTAGTGCTCCAGCAGTGTACCGGGCAGGGTAGACATTCAGCCGTTATTCTTGGCAAACGCATCCAGCTTACGGTATAAATCCGCAAAGATCGGGTTGCGGCGTACACCGCTGGCGATGCGCATCAGATGGCGGCTGCGGTCGATGCTCCAGGTGATCTGGTCGGTCAGGATCGGGCTGTGTTCCAGTACAGAGGGTGTCCACTGGCTGTTGAGCAGCCAGGCGATGGGGGCCAGGTCCCAGATTTCCTTTGACCAGCCGAAGTGATCGTCGCTGTAGCCTTTGAAGGTCTCCACCAGAAAATCCCCAATCGCACCCCGGCCTGCCACATACGCCTCCAACTCCGGCACAGTTGCCAGCAGATGGGAGGCAACTGTGGCACAGGGCAGCATCACAAAAGGCACGCCGCAGTCGTAGAGCAGGCGGCTGGCGTGGAGGTCCTGGCGCAGATTGAACTCCCGGGCCGTGGGCCAGAAGGTGGGGTGGCCGCCCAGCCAGACCAGCACAATTTTTTCAACGATGCGGGGTTCCAGCAGCAGAGCCGACGAGATATTTGTGGGCGCGCCGATGGCGACGACGTAGAGGGGATCGTCAAGCGGGGATGCCATCGCCCGCTCGATTAAATCCGCCGCGGCCTCGCTCTGTACTGGGCGGTCGGCGGCCTGCATAAATTCGCTGGAGCCGCGCAGGACCGGGCCGCTGTAGACGCCGGGCAGCCGCTCCAGCAGCCGCTGGATTTCGTCATAGCTGCGTTCCATCCCATCCCCCGGCCCGTCCGAGCGGGGGTTGTGAAAGGGCGCGGCGTAGATGGCCTCCATCCGCAACTTTTCCGGGGAGAGCAGCGCCCAGACCAGTGCGAACTGGTCGTCGATTTCGTTGTAGGTGTCCGTGTCCAGCACCATCCGCACGGGGCCGGCGGGGGCGGAGAGGCGGGAAAGCCGCAAGACATCAGAGAGGAGGGGGAAGTTGGTCATGGACGTTTCCTAACGAATTTGTAGGTGCGGTTTTCAACCGCACAATTGATAGAGTACCGAAGTTGTGCGGTTTCTAACCGCACGTAAGGGCTTGTCAAAGAATAACTTCCCGTTTTGGTGCGTCGCACTGTCCAGATGAGGTTGCGGACTAGAGTCATTTCGTGGACAGTGCGACGCACCGGATGGAAAGTCCTAACTGTTCAGCCACTCCACCCTACCCCCCCATTCCAGGGAGAGAACTGGATCGACTCCCCGCCCACTGTGGGGGAGGTTGGGTGGGGGTGAGCAGTTACAACCGCACCTACGAATGGGCGGCGCGAATAAAGGCGCGCACTGCGTCGTGATCCTTGCGTCCTGGGCTGGCTTCCACGCCGCTGCTCACATCCACCGCCCAGGGGCGCACGGCGCGGATGGCCTGGGCCACATTGCCCGGCGTCAGCCCCCCGGCCAGCATCAGCCGGGGATAGCGCTGGGCCAGATCGGCGGCTACGTGCCAATCGGCCTTTTTACCCGTCCCGCCATACGCCTCGGGGTGATAGGCGTCGATAAACAGTTGGGGTCCGTCGTCCAGGCCGAAAGGAGCAAAGCGGGCAGCCGCGTCCCGTGCGCCTTCGGCGTCGGCGGGGCGCAGGGCTTTGAAGGCTTTTCCCGCCAACTGCCGGAGCAGTGCGGGTGGTTCGTCGCCGTGCAATTGCGCATAATCGAGATGCGCAAGGGCGAGGATTTCGCGGATACGTTCGACGGATTCATTGACAAAGACGCCGACGAAGCGGGGGAGGGCTGGGGATTGGGGATTGGGGATTGGAGATCGGGTAAGCGAATCTCCAATCTCTAATCTCAAATCCCTTATCTTCTCCGGCGCAATGTAACGGGGGGATTTGGGGTAGAGGATAAAGCCCAGATAGTCGGCTCCGGCTTCGATGGCGGCCCGGGCGTCGGCGCTGTGGGTGATGCCGCAGATTTTCACCCGTATATCAGACATAGCCCACGGCCTTTCTCCTGGGCAGATGGACCAGCAGATCGGTCAAACGGTGCAAAGAGACAAAATCCCCGGCGGCTGTTTCGTCAGCGTGCTGGTTGCTGCGGTCGATAAGAAAGGGTGTCAAACCGGCTGCGGCCGCGCCAGCGCAGTCGTCGTCGATGCGATCGCCGATAAAGATGGCCCGATCCGGGGCAACAGAAATTTTGCCCAGGGCGGCGTGGAAAGGGTCGGGCGTCGGCTTGCGTCCGTGGCCGTCGTCGCCAGCAACCAGAACGGCAAAAGAGCGGGTCAGGCTGTGCTCGGCCAGAAAGCGCATAGCCCCCTGTCGGTCGCGCTGGGTGATAATGCCCAGGGGCAGTTTGGCCTGTTGCAGGTGGAGCAGCAGGGGCCATACGTCGTCGAAGAGGGGGGGGACGGGGTTCGCTGCGAAGAAAGCCACCATACGCAGGGGCACGCCCGGATCGTCAATCTCTAATTGCAGGGCGACCCGTTCGTAAAGACGGCGGAAAAGATGGGGGTCTTCCCGGCCCGCGGCCATCAGTGTGGCGGTATAGGTGTAAAACCACTGAATCTGTATGGCAAACGCTTTGTCCACCACCGGGGCTGGCCTGGGGTATCCCCAAGCCGCCAGTTGGTCAGGCAACAGCACATGGCCGTGCTGCACAAGTGTTCCGTCCAAATCGAAGAGAATGGCGTCGATAGTCATACAGGATAGAGTACCCGGAAAGGGGGAAGGTTGCAAATTCCCAGTCGCCAGTCGCCAGTCCCTAACCCCCCATCCCCAATCCCTGCAAAGCCCACACAATCCCCGGCGCGATGGCGATGGCGGGGAGGAGGTTGGCGACGCGGACTTTCTTCAGATCGAGGAGGGTAAGGCCAATCCCCAGGATGAGGATACCGCCGGTAGCTGTCAATTCCACAACCCAGGGCGTCTGGCGGCTGACTTCGCCCAGAGCGCTGCCCGCCAACATTGCCAGCCCGGCCAGCCCGCCCTGGACAAGGCCGACGGTCACACCACTGAGCAGCACGCCAGGTCCCAGGCTGGCGGCAAAAGCAATGGCGGCGAAACCGTCCAGTGTGGATTTGATGGCGAGCAGGTTGTAGTCGCCGAGCAGCCCGTCCTGGATGCTGCCCAGAATCGTCATCGGCCCTACGCAGAAGATGAGGCTGCTAGTGACAAAGGCCCGGGTGACGCTCCACCCGGCCACTTTGCCCTGACCCAGACGGCTGCCCCAGCGTTCTTCGGCTTTGCGTCCCAGCCAGTTCAGCCCGTCGTCCATGCGCAGCAATTCCCCCAGCATCCCGCCGAGGAGGACGCTGAACATCGGGATCAGAATGTTGGCGCTGCCCAGGGCCATATCCACGCCGATCACCAGTGTCAGCAGCCCCAGCCCGTGCATAACCGTCTCCTGGATTTTGGCGGGCAGCCGGTTGCCCAGAAACGAGCCAATTGCGCCGCCAAGCAGAACGGCGATGATATTGATGAGGGTACCTGTCATAGGGAGGCTGTGTCCTGAGGTGTGGGCAGGTTTGTATACACGGATAAGAAGGAACACGGATTTCATCTGCGCAAAGCTGCGCCCTCTGTGTAATTTGCGTTCCCAATCTTATCCGACCAGCGCTTGCATCTGCCTGGCCGTAGCCGAAAGGGTGGGCCAATCCCGCAGCCAGGCATTGTAGGCCAGGTGGTCCAGGCCGATATGCAGATAGCAGGCTTGCAGCCGTTCCGCCAAATGCGCCGGGGCATAGCCGACTTCTTGCCAGCGCTGCCCCAGCGCAGATCGCAAAAGCGGCACGTCCAGGTTGGGATGCCAGGGCGCCCAGAATTCAAACCAGGCCAGATCGTAGAGGTGATCCCCGTAGCCAGCGCAGCCCCAATCAAAGACGCCGGAGATGCGCTTGCCCTCCACCAGTACATTGCGGTTGATCAGGTCCGCGTGGTAGAGGGCGCGGGGGGTGTGGGCGTCGATGATCGGGGCCAACTCTTGCAGCCGTTCGTAGCCCCAAGTGAAAATAGCGTCGTCCTCCGGCGCGTTCGCTGCCAGCAGGGCCCGCCAGCCCTGATTGCGCCGTTCCGGCGTATCATCCGCCACCCGCAGCAGATGCTCCGACCACCTGGCGTTGGATGCGTGGCCGCTGCCCCCCCAGCCGCCAAAGCCGGATGTGCCTGAGAGATCGCTGGTGCGTAAGCTCTCCAGCGCGTTTACCAGAGAGGGTACCACAGCCCGCCAACGATCCGGGGACAGATTTTCCAGCACGTCGCCGTAGCAGCGGGTGGAGACCGCATAGTAGCCGTCGAAAGCCCGGCCAATCGCCCGCACTTCGGGAACTGGCAAAGTGGGTGCGCGGTAACGGTAGGCCCGCTGATCGGTCTGGAAATCATCCACATAGCGGCCAAAACGGACGACCAGCGCTTCGTCACCGGCCTGAAAGCCGTAGCAGCGGGACCACGCGCCGGCGCCGATCTCCTGCACCGCCGAAGAATCCGGGTGGAAGTGTTCCCGGAGAAAGTGCTGGGCCTGGGCCCCGTCGATTGCCAATCCGCCTTCGCGGTTGATTGGCGTGGATGGGGCTGTGGTAGATTCATTGCTCTGCATAGATGGAAACCTGTGGTAAAATTGTGCTGCGTGTCTATTCGTTCAGGGGAATCAGCGATGCCCACTTTATCTTACACTGAAGATACTAGGCCCAAATCTTCCGAGGAGTTCCAGCGCCGATGGGCCGAGGTCGTCGCCAACTCCAATCCGATTGACGATCTGTTGGAAGTGGCGGCAGAGTTGCGTTGTTTTGAAACAAAATACGAAATGTCATCGAAGGATTTTTGTCGAAGATTCAACGCCGGTGAAATCGGTGATGATTTCGATTTCTTCGACTGGAATGCTTCCTATCGCATGTACCTCAGCTTGCGCAAGGCGATTGATGCAGCTCTCATGCGATCCGCAGTAGTATATACAGCGCCAATCACCACCCAGAAAGAGCCAGAACTGGAACCAGCCCCAGCATGACACGCCTCACAGCCTATCTTGACAGACTGGAAGATACTCTTCGGTCGCGGCACGAGTTGACAATCCTCTCTCTGCGCTATCGCCAGATGAGTGGAAAGGGCAACTTTCGCGCCCACGTTCGCTTCTACAACGAATCTGAGCTTATCATACGTGAGGAGATCGAAGAGTCCTATCATCAAGAGATCGAACGGATAAAATACGTTTTCCAATACCAGGGCGAGGATGGCACGCTCATCTTCCGCTATGACAACGCACCCCACTTCCCGGACTTGCCCACATTCCCGTCACACAAACACACGCCGGACGGGGTAATCGCCGCCGATACGCCGGACTTGACCGATGTGCTTCAGGAGATCGACGCCATCCTCTATCCGTGAAAATCTTTGCAATCTGTGTAAATCCGTGTCCTATTCTTCCTACCTCCGCCCAGCCCTCACAAATTCGCTCACCTTCGCGCCCCGCTCGCGCTGGGGCAGCTTGCAGAAAGTCTCTCCCACCAGAATCGCATCGCAGCCCATCTCGGCCATACGCCGCACGTCGTCGCCGTCGCGGATACCGCTCTCCCCCACCACCACTTTGCCCGCGGGGATCAGGGCACGCAGCCGGGCGGTGTTTTCGATGTCCACCTCAAAGGTCTTCAGATTACGGTTGTTGACACCGATAATCTGGCTGTCCGCGGCCAGGGCCCGCTCCAACTCCGCCTCGTCGTGAACCTCCACCAGTACCCCCATCCCCAGTTCGTTGGAGAGTTTGTGCAGACGGCGCAGATCGTTGTCGCCCAGCACAGAGACGATCAACAGAATGGCGTCGGCCCCGGCCATACGCGCTTCGTAGACCTGATACTCGTGGTAGATGAACTCTTTGCGCAGGACGGGAACGGCCAGTTTCTTCTCGGTCAACCGCTCTTTGATAGCGGTCAGATAGGCCAGCTCGCCCTGAAAGAAGCGGCTGTCGGTCAGACAGGAGATGGCCGCCGCGCCGTGGCGGGCGTAGGTTTCGCCGATGAGCGGCGTGTCCCAATCCCGGGCGATCAGCCCTTTGGAGGGACTGGCCCGCTTGACTTCGGCGATGAGGCTGGCCCCGGTTGTGCGGGTGAGGCTGGCGGCAAAGTCCAGGGCGGGCGGTGACAGACGGGCAAAGGCTTTGACCTGGGCCAGGGACATCACCTCCATCTGGCTGGGAACTTCCTGGCGTTTCCAGGCCATAATTTCGTTCAGCACTTCGCCTTTGTATTTGGAAATATCGAGGGCAGAGTGTTTGGGCATGGCGGAATTGTCTCTTCAATGGGTGTGATGCGGTGGGAGAAATGGTGGGATGCTGAGATGATGACCGTCGTGTGCATCATCTCAGCATCCCACCATCTCTCCTATGCAAAAGATTTCGTCTTTTCGATGAAACGGTCCAGCGTATCCAATGCCGCGCCGCTGTCGATGCTCTCCGTTGCTTCGGCCAACCCGGCCTCCCAGTCGCCACAATCGGTGCTGAGGGCCGCCGCGGCGTTGAGCAGCACCGCGTCCCGCTTGGGTCCCCGCACTTCGCCGGCGAGGATGCCCCGCAGGATGGCCGCATTTGTGGCCCCGTCGCCCCCCTGCATATCGGCCAGGGTAGCGCGGGCCATCCCCAACTCTGCCGGGTCGAAGGTGGTTGTGATCACTGCGCCGTCGTGCAGATGGCTGACTCGACTCTTACCGGTGGGGGTCAGTTCATCCAGCCCCGTGCCCGTCTCGTAGTAGCCGTGGACGACGTAGGCCGCCTGCGCGCCCATATTGCCCAGCACCTGAGCCATCGGTTCGGTCAGTTCCGGGGCAAAGACGCCCACCAGCATATTTGTTGGGGACGCCGGGTTGGTCAGCGGGCCGAGTATATTGAAGATTGTCCGGCTCTGGATTTCCCGCCGGGGGCCGATGGCGTGACGCATGGCCGGGTGGTAGGAGGGGGCAAAGAGGAAGGCGATGCCCACTTCGTCCAGCAATTCGGCCACCTGCTCCGGCGTCGTTTGTAGCGTCGCGCCCAATGCTTCCAGCACATCCGCGCTGCCCGCGCGCTGGTTGGAGCGGTTGCCGTGTTTGGCGACCTTCACCCCGTGACCGGCGATGACAAAGGCAGCCGTCGTGCTGATGTTGAACTTCTGGGTGCCGTCGCCGCCGGTGCCCACAATGTCGAGAACGGGGATGTCGCCCAGCAGGGGGCGCACTTGGGTAGCGTTGCGCTTCATCGCCCGTGCGCAGCCGGTGATCTCGTCAACTGTCTCGCCCTTCAGCCGCAGGCAGGCCAGGAACGCGCCGATCAGCGCGGGCGTGGCTTCGCCGGTCATAATCTGCATCATCGCCTCATCCGCGGCCTGGGCAGAGAGACTCTCGCCCGCGAAAAGCGTTTCGAGTGCGCTGTGGATGGGAGTGGGCATTGGGGTCTCCTTTGGGATTTTATATTTCGTAAGCGCAGCCCTCTACCCCCGCAAACCAACTTCCCACACCTTCGGATTACACACATCCTTCGGCCTCTGCCCGCTGAAGAATTCCAGCACCCGGGCCACGGCCATCTGCTCGATGCGGGCACGGCCATCCCCGGTGACGGAGGCACTGTGGGGGGTAAGGACAACCTTCGGGTGGAAGCGGATGGGATAATCGGCTGCCGGCGGCTCCTCATCAAAGACGTCGAGGCCAGCGCCGGCCAGTTGACCGCTGTCCAGGGCCTCGATTAGCGCGTCCATATCCACCAGCGGACCCCGGGCTACATTTATCAGATAAGCGCCCCTCTTCATCCGGGCGATGGAATTCCGGTTGATCATTTTGTGGGTGGCGGGGATGCTGGGAGCGTGCAGGCTGAGGAAGTCGGCCTGGGCGATCACTTCGTCCTGGTTGAGCAGTTCCACACCCATCTGGGCCGCGGCCTCGGCAGAGACAAAGGGGTCCGAGCCGACAACCCGCATCCCCAGACCTGCGCCACAAATCTGCGCCACCCGACGGCCAATCCGTCCCAGCCCGACCAGTCCCAGAGTCTTGCCCTGGACTTCCGTGCCCATCAACTCGCCCCGGGCCGGCCAGCCACCGGAGGACATTCCCAAATGGCCGGGGATAATGCGCTTGGCTACAGACATCAGCAGGGCCACCGCGTGCTCGGCGGTGGACTCGGTGGGGCCGTCTGGGGTGTTGCAGAAGACAATGCCCCGTTCGGCCGCGGCGTCGCCATCCACATTGTCGATGCCAATGCCCGTGCGCACAATGAAGCGTAGATTGGGCAGGCTGTCGAAAACTTCGCCGGTGTAGGGTATGGTAGCCCCGGCAAAGATGGCCTGGGCCTGGGCCGCGCTTTCCAATGGCGGTTGGCCGGGGAGAGGTTTCAGACGCACCACATCTGCGGGCAGCAGAGCGGGCGCATCGGTAAGCATCGGGATTTCAAACCAGACGTGGGTTAGTTGCATTGTATTTTCCTGGCTGGGCTGATCAAAAAAGACTCTCTGTGGAGACAGAACGGAGCAGACAGTGAAAGAGAAGAAGCAAAACCAAGAAAGGAGGGGTCGGCGACCGATCTGTCTCCACAGAAGGAGTCTGTAGACTATTGTACCCGTTTCTGTGCAAAGGGGCAAGGAATGCTCTTTCCTGTCGGGAGCATTCCAGACCAGCCACTCTACGGGGGTACTACAGCCTGGCGGAAATCATTGGATAGTCTCCGGCGTAGTGCGTGGACTACCATCCCTATCATTTCACGCACTACGCACTACAAAATTTCCGGGCTTATCTACACTCCAGTCTGCTACGTTGCCAGGGGCGGCCCGCCGGGAATGGTGACGGGATGGGTGCTGGCCGGGTAGCTGATTCGGCTGGCAGAAAACCGGGCGGTCAGGTACTCCCCCAGAAAGAGAGTCCCCGCGAAAGTATCGCCGTCCGCCTGGCCAGAAAAGAGAAAGAGGATATTGTCCCCTGGCTGGCTGATCCGGCTGCGCAGTTTGACCTGCGCCCCCTCCACCGTCCCGGCGATCTCCTGCTGAGAGAATTCGCTGTGATGCGTTCCGCTCACCCAATTGCCCGCCTGCTGGAGATAGAGCCGGTGCTGGCTGGTGCTGGTGAAGTATTCGACTGTGAGCGCCCAGTGGCCGCTGAGGTCCACCCCGGCAGGGGTCAGTTGGGCCGGTTGCGGGCTGCGGCTTTGGCTGAGGATGCTGTGTACCCGCTCGGCCACCACCTCCGCCTCCCCCGGCTGCATCTGGCTGGGGGTGATACGGATGGCGGCCCGACCTTCCGCATCGCCATTGCCCACGGCGATGCGGGGCTTCTTGCGGGCAAAATCCTCGGCCACCTGCTCCCCGGTGATATGCAGGCGGGCCGGGTCCCAACTGATAACAAGTGTAGGCGAGTGGTTGGAGAGGCCCGCGGGCTGCTCCACTGCCGTCTCTACGCCGGGGACCTGACGGGCCGCCTGCCCGATAGCATCCAGCCGGTCCAGCCAGCCCTGCCATTCCGCCGGGTGATCCCGCACCAGCCAGGCTTCCACCGCGGCGAGCATCCCCAGAATCTCCTCCCGCCCCACTTTGTTGTCCCGGTTGGGGCCGTGATGGGGCGAACTGGCCTGCCAGGCGGCCTGCAAAATGTCTTTCCTGCCCAGCACCAGCCCCGCGCCCTGGGGTCCACAGAGGGCCTTGCCGCCGCTATAGACCACCACATCGGCCCCCGCTTCCAGATGAACGCAGGGAACGGTCAGGTCCTCTGCGGCCGCGTCCACCACAACGGGGACCCCAGCCGGGCGGGCAATTTTGACGATTGCTTCCAGGGAAAGGGGCTGGCCCGCGGCTGTGCCCCGTCCGGCCACCAGATAGACGAGGGCCGTCCTGGAATTGATAGCCGCGGCCATCTCCTCCGGCGTCTGCACCGTCACCAGTTCTACGCCGATGTTGCGCAGGGCGTGGTCGTAGGCGTTGCGGGCGTAACGGGGGATGATGACCTGCGTCTTCTCGAAGCCGGTCAGGTCGGGGATGCGGATGAGCTTCTCCGGGTTGCCACCGGTGACACAGGCCGCGGTGATGTGTTTCAGCCCGGCCGCGCAGCCGTCGGAGACCAGCCCCCACTCTGCGCCGGTCAGTTCGGCCAGCCGCCGCCCCACCCCCTCGGCCAACTCGTCGTACTGGACAAAGTGGCGGGAGGCTTCTTTGTAGGCCGCCAGCACTTCGGGCCGCTCCACCGAGCCGCCGATGATTGTAAAAGTGCCCCGGCAGTTGATGATCGGCTCCACACCGATGGCCCGGTAGATGCTGCGCTCTGCCGGGTCTCTGTCCGCAGCATTGAGATAGTCGAGAATCGCGAGTTGGGGGGTCTGTTGGTTGGCTGCCACAGCAGTGCTCCTTGTGGGGAAGTGGGTTTGACGAGTTCCATCCAGCGGATACACTACCTGAGAGTTGGCAGAGTTGTCAATGGGGCGTGCTGGCCTGCGGGTGCGGAGCAAAGTAACTGCTCACCCCCAACCTCCCCCACTGTGGGGGAGGAGTCGATTCAGTTCCCTGCCTGGAATGGGGAGGGGTAGGCTGGGGTGGCTCAACAGGTGCGGAGCAAAGGTGGAGGCCGGCGCGCATAGACGGCCTGACACTCCTATCCCCACCCCGCCGCTGATCGGGCAAAATCCACAATCTCCGCCAGCTCTGGCGCGTAGCCGTCGGTCGTGTCCACTGTCAGCGTAGGGAAGTCCAGCCGGGGCGGGGTGTACTCCCCAGGCGGCGTTTCGATGCCCTGGCGGGCCGCAGCCACCACCGGGTCGCCGTGGAAATACTCCCGGGTTGGGTCGGCCAGCCCCCGCTCAATGGCCCGGGCCTGGGCCAGGGCCGGCGCCACAGCACAGACGACCACAGCGATCCGGGCCTTCTGCGCCAGGGCCAGCAGCGGCCCTTCCCATAGCCGGTGCTGAAAGGCCGCCTCGATCACCACACTGACCCCCTGTTCCACCACAAAGCCGACACTCTCGAAGAAGATGTGGTAGAGCCGCCCGTTCACCTCCGGCCCCAGGACATTGTGGCTGATGGCCTGGGTGCGCACGTAGCCCTCTTTGAACTCATCCCGGCAGAGGGCCGGGCAGTGGAGCGCCTGGGCCAGCCGGTGGGCCAGGGTCGTTTTGCCGGAGCCAGGGCGGCCGGTGACAACCAGTACGAAGGGGGTGGGCATATCGCCTACTCCGCCCACGCACCTTTTGCCATCAGCCCGCCGTCCACATTGACAAATTCGCCTGTCATAAAGGAAGCGCCGTCGCTGGCGAGAAAGAGGACGACAGAGGCGATCTCCTCCGGCTTGCCGATGCGTCCGATGGGGTGGGCTTTGGCCCCATCCCGGCGCAGAGCCTCGTAATCGTTGCCCGATCCCGCGGCGGCCAGGGGGGTCTCGATTGTGCCCGGGTTGACGGCCAGCACCCGGATGTTGTCCGCGGCATATTCCAGGGCCAACTGGCGGGTGAGGGAGAGCATCCCCCCTTTGCTGGCCGCATAGGCCGCAATGCCTTTGGCCGATTGCAAGCCCTGGACGCTGGCAGTGTTGATAATTACACCGCCGCCGCCCTGCTTCATCACTGGGGCCGCGTATTTTGTCATTAAAAAGCCACTCTTGAGGTTGACATTAATAATCCGATCCCAGGACTCTTCGGGCAGCTCGTGGGCGGGCAGATAGTCTTTCATCGGTTGAATGCCCACATTGTTGATCAGAATATCCAGACCGCCCCACAACTCGACGGCCTGATCTACCAGCCCTTGGCAGGCCGGACTGGTGGCTACGTCTGCGTGCTGATAGACTACCTGCCCCGGTGCGGCTGCGCCCACCACTGCCTGCCCGGCTGGATCGTCCACATCCGCACAGAGAACGTGCGCGCCGGCGGCGGCAAAGGCCAGGCAGATGGCCCGCCCGATGCCTTTGCCCCCGCCGGTGACAATGACGGTTTTGTCTGTGAAGTCTGCCATAGAGTTCCTCCTAAAGTGGTCAATCTTTGATTTCTAATCGAAGTAGATAATCTGTCCGCAGGGGAGATAGCGGCCCGCCGAGTTTTTTAACCCAACGGGCCGTGAATAGTGTATCGTATGCGGAAAATCTGCGCAAGGAACGCTGAATCGTTGTCCGATCTCACGTTTCCCGTTTCCCGTTTCCGATTGGCAATCGCAGCACAAACTCAGCGCCACTCCTGTCCCCTTCGGCCAGTGTCAGCGTGCCGCCGTGGGCTTCGGCCAGCCTCCGGGCCAGGGCCAGACCGATGCCCATCCCTTCCTGGACGCGGGTCTGGTTGGGGGAGCGGTAGAAAAACTGGAAAATGTTTTCCCGATCCGCCGGGTCGATACCCGGCCCGGTGTCCCGCACCCGCACCACTACCGGTACGTCATCGCCCGCCCCCTCTTGGGCAGTGGAGATAACTACCTGCCCCCCGGCTGGCGTATATTTGTAGGCGTTGTCGAGCAGATTGCCCAAAATCTGGCTGATGCGCACGGGATCGACCCACAGCCGGGGCAACTCTGCCGCCACCTGACAGGAGATGGCGATATCCTTCGAGCGCAGTTTGCCCTCGCTGCGGTGACTCTCCGCCCGCACCAGCGCGCCCAGATCGGTCTCTTCCAAATCGAGAGTCAACTCCTGCATTTCACTCTGGGCCAGCAGTGTCAGATCGTCCAGCAGCAAGCGCAACTGGTCCACCTGCTCGCCAATCCCCCCGGCCAACTCCGCCACCACCTCCCCGCTGCCGCCGCTGTCTTGCCCCAGCACATGGGCCGCGGCTTTGATCGCGCCCAATGGACGGCCCAATTCGTGGACAATACTGCGCAGAAGCCGCCGCCGCCCCTGCTCCAGTTCGTAGAGCCGCTCGGCCATCCCATTGAAGGTGTGGGCCAGCAGGCGCACTTCGCTGGGGCCGCTTTCCGGCACAGTGGGCGGTGGCTGGTCGAAGCGGATGGAGCGGGCGGCTCTGGTCAACTGTTCCAGGGGGCGATTGAGAGAGCGGGAGAGCAGAAAGCCCAACACACCGGCCAGGAGCATCCCGATCCCTGCGCTGGCCCAGACCAGCCAGCGCAGGAGCTCCAGCCGCCCGCTGGCCTGGCCCAATCCTTGGGAAAGCTGAATCGCGCCGACTACCTCCTGCTTGTCATTGAGCACGGGCACCACCACATCCACCCCATTCGTGGCCGGGTTGACGCCGGCGTGGGTTTGATGGCTGGTCTGGCTGGCCAGGGCTTGACGGAGCAGGTTTTCGTTGAGGGAAAGAACGGGCACATTTTGTGTGGCCGCGGCCACGCCAGAGGCGACGAGCAGACGGCCCTGGCTGTCCACCACATAAATTTGAGCGGGCACAAGCACTTGCAGCCGGGTCATCAGTGGCTGGGAGAGGCTGGGGTCTTTCCACGCCTGCCAGTTGCTTTGGGTCAACCGGGCCACCAGTTGGGCCTGTACAGCCATTTCGTTAGCCACATTGACAAGCGCCACACGGGTTTCCAGCAGATAGATCAGCGCCAGGCTGAAGAGGGGGACGAGGACGAGGATGGGTATAAAATGGCTGAGGGCCAGGCGCAGGCGTAGACTGGAGAGCATTGGGTACCACTTTCTATAACGGGCAGAAGTCGGAACGGTTCTTCATGCACTGTCGTGGGCCACAGATAATGAAAGGCGGAAGGCAGAAACCCCAGAAATCTGCGTCATCTGGGGTTTCTGCCTTCCGCTTTCACCCCACCCCTGCGGTTGATGGCGAGACCCGCGCTGACCAGCACCAGCACGCCCCCAGCCCATTGGTAGAGGGTGAGCTGCTCGTGCAGAAAAAGCACAGAGAGCAGAATGATCAGAAGAGTTTGCAGGGGCCAGAGCAGGGCCACCTGTCCCCCGCCGATGTGACGCATAGCCACAAACTGGGCGATGCGGGCGAAGTAAGTGCTGATCACCGCCATCGCCAGAATCGCACTCCACCCGCCTACGCCCGGATCGCTCCAGACCCCGCCCTGTACCGCCCAGAAAATCGCCACCACCAGCGTCATCGCCAGGAGCAGGTAAAAAGTCACCGTTCGCGGATCGTAGGCCAGCAGCCGCCACTGGAGCAGCACCAGTTGGATGGCGTAGAGCAGAATCGACAGCCCGGTCAGAATCAACCCCAGGGACGAAAGCTGCCCGCTCGGCCCCACCAGCAGATAAATCCCCGCGGCCGCGAAGACCAGGCGCAGGAGATGGCGGCGGGTCAGCCGCTCCCCGCCCAGAGCCAAAAGCAGCAGCACCACCAGCGGCTGCACGGATTTGAGCATCGCCGACATCGACCCATCGATCCAGGCCAGAGAGAGAAAGAAGCAGCAGATTTCCACCCCGGCAATGCCGCCCACCAGCGCCACCCGCCCCGCCAGTTCCCGGTCGATGCGCAGCAGTTCGGGGCGAGTAAAGCCCAGCGTCAACGCCATCAACAGCACCGCAATCCCCAGCCGGGCCAGGAGCATCGCCAGCGGGTCCACCCCGCCGGTGACCGCGCCCCGGGCCAACGGCGTGACCAGCGCGGCCGCGCCGGTGGAGGCCAGGGCCATCGACCAGCCGACGACAGAAGGCGAACCCCGCTGTTCCCGATAGAAGGCCAGCCAGCGATTACCGACCACCGGCAGCCAGCTCGTCCACCAGTGCCCGAATCTGTTCCCCAATGCCGCCCAGCGCTTCGGCCGCGGTCGCCTTGTCCAGGTCGTGGATGTGCCAGTAGAGCACCCGATCCTCCCAGCCGGGATAGCCCGCGGCCAGCATTGGCCGGTGTTCTGCCTCTTTCAGCGCCACGACCAGCGCAGCCTCGGCCAGTTCGGCTTCCGTCACTTGGGCTGGGTAGCGTTCGATCTCCGGGGCGGGCGGTTCGATCCCAGCCGCGGCCAGCGCGGCCAGCGTCGGTTTGGCAATCGGGCCGGGGTTAGCCCCCTCTTTCACCAGTAGCCCAGCAGAACCAGCCCGCCAGTTCAGCCCAGATTGTCCGGCCAATTCGTTGAAAAGAAGCTCGGCATAGCGGCTGCGGTAGTAGTTACCTGTGCAGAGAAAGAGGATTGTTTGCATGGGTTTCCGTTTTCAGAGTGGAGGATTGTCAGGAGTCCGCAGTCGCCAGTCCGAAGTCCTGAGTCAGGCAGGTCCGTAGTGTGGTCTACTGATTATGGGTGAGCGCGCGGGAAACTTCGCTGAGATTCCCGTCCGGGTTGCGCAGATTTGTTCCATTTGCCTAGCAGCCTGTGGGAGAGAGAAGAGATAGAACGCGGATGACGCGGAAAGGGTTGATTTTCGCGGATAAAATCGAGAAAAATCCGGTTCTTCCGTATTTTCCGCCACATCCGCGTTCTATTCTGTGCTACTCCGACAGGCTGCTAGGGTTCGATGACTACCTTCAACCCCTCTCGGGCCGCGGCGGTGGCGAAGGCCCGCTGATATTCGGCCAGGGGGAAACAGTGGGAAGCCAGGGACGCTAAATCGATCTGTCCACTTGCGGCCAGGGCAATCGATCGGGGGTAGGTGTGGGCCATACGCCGGCAGAGCTGAATCGTCAGCCCTTTGCGCCGGGCCGTAGACGCGCAAAAGGAGGTGCGGTCATCCGCTGGGATGCCCACCAGCACCACCCGTGCGCCGGGTCGGGCTGTTTCCATAGCCGTCTCCACCGCGGCGTTGACCCCGGCAATCTCAAAGGCCACATCGATTCCCCGCCCCCGGGTGGCGTCGAGAACAGCGGCGCGTTCGCTGCCCCCGGCGTCGGCCAGGAGCGTCACATCCGCGCCCATCTGCTCGGCCCCAGCCAGGCGATGGGGGCGCAGATCCGTGGCGACAATCTGCCGGGCCCCGTTGAGCCGGGCCAGCCGAATCAGCATCAGCCCGATGGGGCCACAGCCGAAGATACCCACCGCATCCCCCACCCGAATCTGGCCCAGGTCGAGAGCGTAGAGCGCTACGCCCAGGGGTTCCAGCAGCGCGCCGTCCACATCGGAGATGGAATCGGGCAGGGGAAAGAGCGCCCGCTCCGGCCAGGCCATAAACTCCCGCAGACTGCCATCGTCCTTGCCGTGGCCGGAGAAGCGGGTGGCCCGGCAGAAGTTGGGGTAGCCCGTTTCGCAATACTCGCACTGCCAGCAGGGCAGCGCGGGGTCCACAGCCACCCGTTCGCCTTTGCGTGGACCGCTTTCGATCACCCCGGCGAATTCGTGCCCCAACACCAGCGGGTGGGCCAGCCGGGCGTCGCCGATGCTGCCCTCTTCAAACCAGTGCAGGTCGCTGCCACAGATGCCCACAGCCGTCACCCGCAGCAGCACTTCGCCATCAATCGGCACGGGCAGCGGCTCCTCGTGCAGCCGCAAATCGCCAATGCCGTGCAGTCGTAGCGCCTTCATAGCAAACCTCCTCGATGGCGATTGAATGGGTATTGCATAAGTGGCGAAGCCACGATTTACGTGCGGAAACGTGAAGACGTGAAACGTGAGATCAGGTGACGGCACCTCACGTTTCACGTTTCAACTGGTTAGCCGACCGACTAACGCGCAAGCGTTAGTTGCACGTCGTGCTCTACAATGTAAGGCCAGCGCCGGTTGAGCGATGTCCTGAGTTCATCGAAGGGTAGGCGGCTGCTGTTTGCCGCCGTATCGAAACCTTTAGGTTGAGCCTGTCGAAACCTTTAGGTTGAGCCTGTCGAAACCCAGCGGATAAACACGAAAACTCGTAGACCCGTTCGCTTGATTTCGATACGGCTCGAAGACTCGCCTACTCAATCAGCGCTCCTAGACCAGACTGCGCGCAACTTTGTGGCTCGTCCACCTTATGCAATACGCAATACGTCACTGTCCGTACACGTGCGTATAGCGGTGGTGCAGCTTCGCCACATCCTCCGCGGGAATCTCCTGCACCTGGCCCAACTGCATGGCCAGCCAGACCGATTTCGCCACGTCTTCGGTCATCACCGCCGCTTTGACCGCGGCCTCGGCGTTCTTGCCAATCGTAAAGACCCCGTGCTGTTGCAGCAAGACCGCCTGGGAGGATCCGATGTGGTCCAGCACCTGTTGGCCGATGGCTTCACTGCCGATGAGGGCAAAGCCCGCACAAGGGATGGGCCCGCCGAACTCATCGGCGATGGCGGTCAGACAGCAGGGGATGGGTTTGCCCAGCGCGGCAAAAGCTGTGGCGTAGGGGGAGTGGGTGTGGACAATCCCATTCACATCGGCCCGGTGCTTGTAAATATGCAGATGGCTGGCCGTGTCCGACGAGGGCTTGAGCCTGCCCTCGACGATATTTCCACCCATATCCACCACCGCGTGGTCCGCCGGACGCAGCTTCTCGTAGCGCACGCCGCTGGGTTTGATCACCACCAGCCCGCTCTGCGGATCCCGGGCGCTGATGTTGCCGCCAGTCCAGCGCACCAGATCGTTCTTGGGCAGTTCCAGATGGAGGGCGTAGAGTTCTTCTTTGAGTGCTTCCAGCATAGCTTTGGGTTTCCTTATGGAAAGGTAACTACTCAGGGTGCGACGCACTCGCCAAGAGTAGATTCTACTGCAAAATGGGTGTGGCGAGTGCGTCGCACCCTGGGCCTGCGTAGATACGTGGAAAGATGAAGCGTGAATGATAGGTAGGGGCGCTCGTTTTCGCTTTTTTGTAATCGAGAATGTCATACATAGCTGCTATGCTGACCGGGTGTTCTCCCCGTCTATTATAGACGTATTGTACCCGCTTCCCAGGTCGCTTACAAACAGAACGATCTTCCCTGTGCCTATGTGAGCGTACCCGTTCAGCCACTCACCCTACCCCTCCCCATTCCAGGGAGGGAAGCGGATCGACTCCCCCCCACTGTGGGGGAGGTTGGGTGGGGGTGAGCAGTTACCTCTGCGAAAGCCCTGCGTTATTTTTACGCTTATCAAGTGGGGCGCAATGCGGATAGATCGCCGCTTGCCCCCGTGATAGGATTGCCTTCTCTGGCTTGTATGCTATTCCAGAAGTCCGACTTTTCGGAAAAAGTCGAACTTCTGCCTGAATGAAGGAGCAGTTGGTTGTGAAAAATCTTTCCCCCCGCCACCCATTGCCCGGCCGTTTGCTGGCCTTTCTGTTGCCCATCTTCTTTGCCTTTGCTCTTTTGTTCTGGTTGGAGAGCCACACGGGCGCAGCCCAGACCCCAACCAATTCTGCCGCGCTCGACTTTGCCATGCGCGGCGACGTTGCCCAGCGCCAGTTGCTCATACGCGGGCGGGTGGTGTTGGAAAAGGTGGGCATCCATCTGGGCCGTCCCACTGTCAGCCCGGACGGGCGCACCCTGGCCGTCTCTGTCACCCCCACGGGCAGCGAGACAGACGGCTATGCCCAGGTATATCTGTTTGCCCTGGCAGATGGCAGGCTGCTGGCGCAGATTCCCGGCCACTCCCCCCTGTGGCAGACCGATAGCCGGGGGCTGGCTGTGGAAGGCCGACAGGGGCGGCTGCTGTATGACGCCGCCAGTGGGCGCACGATTGGCGAACCCCTGGCAATGGAAGCCCAGAGCACCATCCCCGCCCTGCCCATCGACCCGGAAAGCGCACCTGCCTACCCCCAATACATCCGGGTGGCCCATCACCCGGAAAACACCTGCCGCACGGTAGCCGCCTGGCAGGTGGACCTGGTCCCCTTTGAAGAATATGTGGCCCGCTCTGTCCCTGCGGAGGTGCCGGTCAGCTGGGCGATGGATGCCCTGGCTGCCCAGGCTGTGGCCGCCCGTACCTACGCCTGGTATCAGATTCGCCAGAACCGCCCCAATTACGATGTGACCGATTGGGCCAACTTTCAGATGATGTGTGACCAGCGCTATGCAGCCAGCGATCAGGCGGTGGCGATGACCGCGGGGCAGTATCTCTCCTATCAGGGCGACGCCGCCAATGGGCCGATTATTGCCATGTACAGCGCAATGAACAGCCACCCCACCCTGGACAACCCGGCTGCGCCCTATCTGCGGGCTGTGCCGGACCTGACCGGTCTGGGCGAAGCCCGCTGGGGGCACGGCTACGGGTTGAGCCAGTGGGGCGCGGCCCGGCGAGCCAGGGCCGGCCAGAGCTATCGCCAGATTCTCGGCCACTACTTCACCGCGGTCAACCTGCAAAACGCGCTGGATCCCGGCCAGCCCATTGCCGGTCTGCTGGGGCCGACCCAGAACGGCTATCTGCCGCCGGGCGGTCTGCGCTGGGGCACGCTTGCCCCCTTTGCCAATCTGCCGGGCAAGCTGGTGGTGGGCAGCAGCCTGGGGTTGACCCGCACGCTCTCGGTCACGGCCACCCAGACGATCAGCTATACGGATGTGATTACCCACAGCGACGGGCTGACCGAAACGGTGACCCTGACCCAGACGACGACGATTACTGAAACCACCTACGAGACCGCACCTGTCAGCCTGCCCAGCAGAGGCGTCTGGCAGCAGCCCCTGGAGTTAGCCGACGGCGACCGGGTGGTGGCTACTCTCTATCTGAGCGAAGCCGAGCAGGAGAGCATCACCCTCTGGGTGGACCGCACACCGCCGCCCATTCCCGGGCTGGAAGCGCCCGCCACAACCGATAGCCAGACTGTCACCCTGGGCACCCTGACCCCGGCTGGGGCTGTGCTGGGGCTGAGCAACGATTGGCGTTGGGAAGGCGAGCATCTGCTGGGCACAGTCAACAGCGCCAGCGTCGTGGCGGATTCGGCGGCCTTTGGCGGCGCGGCCCTGGAAGCCCATCCGGGTCAGCACACCCCCGGCGACTGGTACGGCCCGTATACAACCGCGCTCCCCCCCGGCGCCACCTATCGGGCTATCTTCCGTCTGCGCGTGGGGGAGCATCCGGCCCGCGCCGCGGATGGGGTGCTGCCGGATCGTCCCCTGGCCCGGCTGGATGTGGCGGACAAACAGGGAACCGTGCGGCTGGGGCTGCGGGACATCTGGGCCAGCGACTTTGCCGCGCCGGATCGGTATCAGGAGATTGCGGTAGATTTCCACATTTTTGAACCGGCCCAGGGGATCGAATTTCGGGTGAAGTGGTACGGCGAAGTGGCCCTGGCCCTGGATCAGGTCTGGGTTTGGCAGTTGCAGAGCGGAACAGACACCCAGTCCCGCAGTTGGCGGCTGGGACCAGGCGGACAGCCAGCGGTGCAGGCCATCAGCTTTGATGCCGCGACCAATGCCAGCGCCCCGGTCAGCGCCACTGTGCAGATGGTGGACGACGGCCCGCCTGTCTTTGGCCCTGTCACCGGACCAGACGGCTGGCAGACGGCCCTACCCATCACCCTGACGACGACGGTTTTCGACCGGATCAGCGGGCTGGACAGCGCATCGGCCACGCTTCTGTTGGGGGAGGAGAGCTTGCCGGCCTGGCTGGAAAATCCTGGCAACCCCTGGGCCACCCAGCGGCTGCTAGCGGTGGTGGAGGATGGGAACGAGCCGGTAGCCGACGGCATCTACAGCGCCCGCTTCCGCATTGGGGATCAGGCGGGGAGTGCCCAGACCAGTCCGGAATTTGTGGTGAAGGTGGACCGCACCCCGCCAGAGATGACAGCCGGCGCGACGCTGACCAACGGCGTCCCCATTTCGTCGGTCCACGGCTGGGTTACTGGCCCTCTGCTGGTGCAGATCCATGCGTGGGACGCCACCAGCGGGCTGTCCGGCGTGGCCTATGTGCTGGATAACAGGCCCTTTCTGATCTACACGCAGCCTTTTCCGCTGACAGCAGAGGGCTGGCGTGTGGTGCGCTATTGGGCGCAGGATGTGGCGGGGAATTATCGGTATAGCCAGTATTTCGAGGTGGGGATCGATAACAGCCCGCCGACGGCCTGGGCGCAGCTGCTCTACGGCGAATCAGGCCAGGCCCAGGCGACGTGGGGCGGCAGCGATCTGCACGCCGGGGTGGCAGGCTATCGGGTGGAGATGCGGGTGGAAGGGGCGGAATGGCAGCCCCTGTTGTCCGGGGAGGGGGGGATGACGACGGAGACGACCCTCGCCATTTCTCTGGAAGAGGGGCAGGCCCTGGAGATTCGGGCACAGGCGGTGGACCGGGTGGGCCACCCCAGCCAGTGGGCGGTGGCCGGGTTGGGCAGAATCTCGCAACTCTTTTTGCCAACGGTTGTAGGCGGCCCGTAGAAAGGAGAGGGCAGGGCGGGGCTGCTGCCCCTCACCACCCCCTAGCCATTGGAGGGAAGGTCGGCTGTTGACGGGACGCCCCCTCCTCTCCCAGCTTCGGCGCCGGTTCTGTCCGTGGCGATCCCCGCGCTGGGAGAGGAGGGGGATCGGGGGTGCTTAGGCAGCCGCCATCGACGCTGTGCCGCTGGGGTCTGTCGTCAACGCCATCGATGACTCCCCTCTCCCGGCCCGACTGACCGCATCCGACCTTCAAAGGTTCCGGCTGGAGAGGGGCGGGGGTGAGGGCTGGAATGAGGGCCGTAAGGCGATCTGCCCTTACTGCCTTCAAACTGACCCAAAATGGCTGCTGCGCCTACTTGACAAGTAGCTTTCTCTGTCCTACAATCTACGTAGTACCTTTGACCCACCCGCCGCCCTTCATCGCACCCTCCATCGCCCCGGCGGGCCAACTTCCACCCCACTCTTTTAGGAGAAACGAGCGATGAGTCGCGTCCAGCGTCCAGCGTCCAGCGTCCAGCGTCCAGCGTCCAGCGTCCAGCGTCCAGCGT
>JAHDWH010000085.1 GCA_023384455.1 Caldilineaceae bacterium
TTGAGTGGCTGGGATTATACGAAACCTGGCGTTCGTTCATTCAAAAATATCGCCAATTGATCGACAGCCAGTCCGTTGCTTTGCAGATCAGAATCGGCGCAACAGGAGCGATCTGGTAGACCCGCTTGGTTTCGATATGGCTGGAAACAGCCCCAGCCTACTCAACCGGCGCTCGCCCGATTCGCATATCTCCGCTTGTTTACCTACCCCTGTCACTCGCCACCCCTACCTGCAACCCGCCACCTGCCACTCCACATGCCCACCGCCACCCTCGCCATCTTCATCGCCTTTGCGCTTCTGCTTCTGGCCCTGGCCTGGGCCAGCCGGACGATTGGCCTGCTCATCCAGGAGATCGTCTACCGGCTCACCGGCTCCGGGGATATGGCAATGGTCATCCTCTTTCTGGTCTACCTGCCGGGCATCTTCATCCACGAACTCAGCCACTGGCTGATGGCAAAGGTTGTCGGTCTGAAAACGGGCAAGTTCCGGGTCTGGCCCCAGAAGAAGGGCAAGTATATCGGGATGGGCGCGGTCACTGTCAACCGAGGCGGAACCGTGCGGGACAGTCTGGTGGGGATGGCCCCCCTGCTGACGGGGAGTGGGCTGATGACGCTGATTGCCGGGGAGGTCTTTGGCGCGGACCGATTGGCCGGGGTCTGGGCACAGGGCAATGCGTTGGATGTGGTGACTTCCATTTTTGATGCCCTGGCCCAGCAGCAGGACGGACTAATCTGGGCCTGGGCCATTTTTGCGGTTGCCAATGCAATGATGCCCAGCGCCAGCGACCGGCAACCACTCAAAATGCTCCTGCTCTATCTGGCCCTGGTGGGGATCGGCTATGTGCTGCTCGACAGTTCGGGGCAGCTATTCCTGCAGGTAGCTCAATGGCTGGCGGGACCAACCCGCCTCCTCGTCAGCGCGCTGATCCTTACACTGGTCATCGACGGGGTGATTCTGTCTATATTATATATAGTGCAAGCCGTCGTCGCCACCCTGCAAAGACGCTAAGTAACTGTAAAGAAATAAGATAGGGGTTTCGCAGACAAGATTCCGGGAATCGGCCACAACATCTCTCGGCCTCCCCGACATCGCCTGGCCGATTCCCGGAATCAAACCGGTGACTTATTCCCCGAAGCTTACTTAAGCGCAAAGACAGGGGGAGGGGATGAATCTCGTCATCTTGTCATCCCTTCCTCCTGTCATCCCCTCCCCCTCACCCGGCGCTGATCGACGGCAGATGCAAATTATAGGGCATTGTCCCTTTGGCGGTCATCATTCCCACCAGTTGGGCGTGCAGTGTGTTGCGCTGGCTCTCGAATTCAGCGTAGCGGGGATGGTCGGGATGGGCCAAATTCTGCATCTCCGTCGGGTCGTTGACCAGATCGTACATCTCATACTCGTGGGCCACCGCGCCGGCGGGGTCGTAGTAGAAGGCGTATTTCCACTCCTTTGTGCGGATACAGCGGATATGGTTGGGGTCGTCCACCGCCTGCTCCACACTGCCGCTGCCGCTGCGCTGGTCGTCAAAGGTGAAGTGGATGGCCGCCTGCTCGTGGGGCTGGGGATCGCTGCCCTGGCGCAGCGCATCGATCAGCGGCCAGAGGTCAGTGCCCTGAAAGGCCCACTGCTGCTTGTCCACCCCAGCCAAAGAAGCCACCGTCGGCATCAGATCGATCAGCGAAGCCAGGGCGTCGGTCGTCTGGCCCGTGGGAAAGAGCTTCGGGTTGCTGATGATCAGCGGCACACGCATCGTCTCCTCGTAGACGTTGAACATCTTCTGGCGCAGCCCCCCGTGGGACAGCCCCATCTCGCCGTGGTCCGACACAAAAACGATGACAGTATTGTGCCAGAGCGATTCGTCGGAGCCGTCGTCCAGACTGCGCGCTTTCAGCGTGTCGATAATTTGGGTGAAATAGGTGTCGGTCTGCTGCTGTAACCAGGCGTAGAAGTTGACGTACTTCTCCTTTTCATTTTGCGTGTTCAGGTTGCCCAGCCCCACCGGACTGTTGAGTCGGGTCAGCAGTTGGGCGTGGGCCGACGGTTTGTAGTTGGCGGTCAAATCTTCGTCGATGGTGGGCGGCAGGGAAATGTCGTTGACTGCGTTGAGGTCATTCAGCGTATAACCACCCGCCTGCCATTTGCTGATCTGGAGGTAGGCCAGCACGTCGTGGGGGTTGACCAGTGACATCACCAGAGCAAAGGGCTGGTCCAGGGCTGCGGTCTGGAGGAAGGATTGGGCCTGGGCAAAGTAGTTGGCGTCGGCGTTGGCAGTGCCGCCGCCAAAATGATCCGGCTCTGTGTCCTGCCCCGCATCCGGCGGCACCCAGCCGGCAAAGCCGTAGTCGGTGGCGACAGCGTCAGTGTCTGCTGATGACCAGTCATCCCCCAGTGGCTTACTCAGATGCCATTTGCCCCGATACCCCACCCGATAGCCCACCGACCCCAGCATCTTCGCCAGATTTTGCAGATCGACGGGCAGCACCTTTTCGCTGTCGGAGAAAGTGCCCCCTTCGGTCAGGGTGTCGATGACCCCGTGGCGGGCCGGGTATAGCCCGGTGAAGAGGGTGGCCCGGCTGGGCGTACACATAGAGGTATTGCAGAAAGCCCGGCGGAACTGGATGCCGCTGTCGAGCAGCGCCCTGCGACCGGGCATTGTGCTGTAGTTGGCCCACTGCTCCGGCCAGTGCTGGGGCGAGCGTTCCTGATCGGTGATGATAAAGAGAAAGTTGGGCTTGGCAGGCAGGGGATTGGCTGCCGGTGTGCTGCCCCTGGGGTTGACATTCCCTGCCGCCTGCCGGGGCGTGCCCAGCGCCGCGGAGACAGCCAGGGCCGCGCCCAGCCCGATAAACTCCCGGCGGTTTACCTGGGCCGGGGGTCGATGTGGATTCTCTATCGCCATTGGGGGGGATTCCTTTGCTGATGACCCGGCAATTCATTGCCGTCTGAAGCGGAAGTCCGCCGAAGCGAACTGAGACGAGTATCCGCCATCCCCACCCCCAGCGCTACCCGCATTCGTCCGTATTTTTTCACCTCCAAAAGAAAGGGGCGGCAGCCGTGTCTCTCAACACAACCACCGCCCTATTTTCAGATGACAGGGTGACAGGGTGACAAGGTGACAAGGTGACAAGGTGACACGGCGATACGTTGTCACCCCCTCACCTTGTCACCTTGTCACCCTGTCATCCCCTCATCCCACCACCGGCAGGGCCTGCAAACTGCGCTGGATCGCATCTTCGGGGTAATCGAAGTCGGGCAACGCATTGCTCATATAAGCCTCATAGGCCCCCAGATCGAAGTGGCCGTGGCCGCACATATGGAAGACAATTGTCTTGGCCTCGCCGCTCTCTTTGCACTTCAGCGCTTCCTGCATCGCGCCCCAAATGGCGTGGCTCGGTTCCGGCGCGGGCAGAATCCCCTCGGCCTTTGTAAAGCTGAGGGCAGCATCAAAAATGGCCCGCTGCTGCACATTCACCGCCTCGATCAGCCCGGCATTTTTCAGCGCACTCACCTGGGCGGCCATGCCGTGATAACGCAGACCACCGGCGTGGATGGGCGCGGGCACGAAGTCGTGGCCCAGGGTGTGCATCTTCACCATCGGGGCCATCTTGGCCGTGTCGCCGTAGTCATAGGCATAAATGCCTCGGGTCAAACTGGGCGCGGCCGCTGGTTCCACCGCCACAATGCGGGTCTGTTTGCCGCCGGTGATATTCTCCCGCACAAAGGGGAAGGCGATACCACCGAAGTTGCTGCCGCCGCCTGTGCAGGCGATCACCACATCCGGCCAATCCGCACCGGCGATCTCCAACTGCTTGATGACCTCCTGGCCGATCACCGTCTGGTGCAGCAGTACGTGATTCAACACGCTGCCCAGCGCGTATCTGGTATCCTCCCGGGTGGCGGCATCCTCCACTGCCTCCGAAATAGCAATGCCCAGGCTGCCTGTGCTGTCGGGATTCTGGGCCAGAATCATCCGCCCGGCGTTGGTGTCCGGGCTGGGGCTGGGCACGACCGACGCGCCCCAAGTCTGCATCATCACTTTGCGGTAAGGCTTCTGCTCGTAGCTCACCTTCACCATATAAACTTTGCACTCCAGCCCAAACATCTGGCAGGCAAAGCTGAGTGCGCTGCCCCACTGCCCCGCACCGGTCTCGGTGGCAAGACGTTTGACACCCTCTTTCATATTGTAATAGGCCTGGGGCACGGCTGTATTGGGCTTGTGGCTGCCCGAAGGCGAGCCGCCCTCGTATTTATAATAGAGTTTGGCCGGTGTGCCCAGAGCCTTCTCCCATTCATAGGCCCGAATCAGCGGTGTGGGCCGCCAGATGCGGTAGACATCCTGCACTTCGTCGGGAATTTCGATGTAGCGTTCCTGGCTCACCTCCTGCAAAATCAGCGCCATCGGGAAAAGCGGCATCAGATCAGCCGGGCCGATAGGCTGGCCTGTGCCCGGATGCAGCGGCGGCGGTAACTGAATTCCCGCCGCCGGCAGGTCTGCGTTGATATTGTACCAATGCGTCGGCATATCCGACTCGGAGAGCAGAATCTTCTTGTGCTTACCCATGAGAATTCTCCTGAATGGTGTGAGGTGTTCAGTCTACAAGAAATTGAGGAACTTCTGACTCAATTGTAGCACCCACCCAAAGAGAGGACAAACAAAAAGACCCGTCAGGTTGTCAAAACCTGGCGGGTCTTCAGTTGCTCGTTACACTCAGGTGCGACGCACCCAAAGCCTGGGTAGTTGCAACTGCTCACCCCCACCCAACCTCCCCCACTTTGGGGGAGGAGTCGATCCAGTTCCCTCCCTGGAATGGGGAGGGGTGGGGCGGGTGGCTCAACAGCTACGAGTAGTTACAGTTGCCCACTACCTACGCGGCTACCTTCACCGGTGACAGGTGGGGCATCAGTTTGCCCACCAATTGAGCCTTGGGCTGAAAGCCCACAATCGTAGCAACCGGCTGACCACCCTTGAAAAGCATCATTGTAGGGATGCTCATCACACCAAAGGCCATGGCTGTGCTCTGATTATGATCCACATCCAATTTGCCGATGGTCAACTTGCCCTTCAGATCGACGGCAATCTCCTCCAATACTGGCGCAATCATCTTACAAGGCCCACACCACTCAGCCCAAAAGTCGACCAGAATCGGGGTTTCGGAATTGACAACCACATCCTCAAAATTGGCGTCTGTTACAACAACTGTATTCGTACCCATAGAAATTCCTCCTGCAAGTTTTGAAAAATCAATCGATCAGCCATACACGCTTACGATTCAAGCACAAAAATCATTGAGTGGCTGTGATTTCCACTACAAAAAGTATAGTACCCTATCCTGTCCAACCTGTCAAAATCGGCAGTCCAGTTTTCGCCAAAGAGCCAAATAGCGCTATTTTCCTTGTCGGGAGGCCAAAAAGTCGGTAAACTCCTGCGCATTCAGGCCAATGCGCTTGGGTGATAGTGATTTGTCCTGATCAGCCGGAGCAGTCGCCTCCTCTGACACCGGGCGCAGACGATCCAGAATTGGGCTGAGCAGGTCCACAACCGACCCAAGAAAGAGAACGGCCAGCCCTTCCTCACCCGGCAGGTTGAGCAAAAGTGTGCGCGCCCGAATCCCAGCCACCCCCCGATCCAACAGTGCAGATGGATTCTCTTCGACCGCATAGATACGCATGGCTTCGGGGAGGGAAGGCATAGCCCGTTCGATTACGTCGGCTGTTGCTTCCGGGGTAATCTGCTCGTTGCTATGTCCCGACGCCGGAAAGGTGCCGCCAATCGTTAACACCAGTTCCATCTCATCTTCGTCGCACCAACGGCGCAGAAGTTCGCTAATCAAATGGCGGTCGCTGCCTACACTCTGCTCTCTTACGAAAACCAGAGAGGGCAACGCCCGACGCAGAAGAAGCCGTATCTCCCCGGACAATTCGTCCGAAACTGCCCCATCCTCTGTCGTGACAAGCAGAAGTCCACAGCGGATCATCACCGGGTATCCCCCACAGGAAATAACAAAAGCGGTGGAGAAATTCCACCGCTTTTGTATAATTTGAATTCCATAACCAGTAGCAGAGGGCTGCCGGAAAACCAGCAGAATCTAGCGCTTGGTGTACTGGGGTGCCTTGCGGGCGCGCTTGAGACCAGGTTTCTTGCGCTCTTTGGCCCGTGGGTCACGGGTAACAAAACCCGCAGCCTTCAGGGGACGGCGCAGATTTCCATCGCTGGCAATCAGCGCACGGGTCAACCCATGACGGACAGCCATTGCCTGACCGCTATCACCACCACCAGACACGTGCACGCTGATATTATAGGTGGTCTCGGTCCCGGTCAACACCAGCGGGGCACGCAGGGCCATCTGGTCCAGGGCCCGACCGAAATACTCATCGGCCGGCAGATCATTTACAATTATTTCGCCAGAGCCAGGATAGAGGCGGACACGGGCGGATGCGGTTTTGCGGCGACCAACTGCTTCGACATATTCACTCATTGTCTATTCTCCTAAAGCTCCAGCGGTTTCGGCTGCTGTGCGGCATGGGGATGTTCGCTACCCGCATAGACCTTCAGCTTTTTCATCTGCGCCCGGCCCAATTTGGTCTTGGGCATCATTCCCTTGACAGCCTCGGTTATGATGCGGTCCGGGAAACGGTGCAGTTGCTCCCGCATTGTGCGGCTCTTCAAACCACCCGGATGGCGGGAATGGCGATAGTAGATTTTATCATCCATCCGATTGCCAGTAACCACGAATTTCTCGCAGTTCACAATCACCACAAAATCACCACAATCCACATTGGGTGTAAAAGTCGGCTTATTCTTGCCTCGCAAGACTTCGGCAATCTCCGAAGCGAGACGGCCCAGGGTTTTGCCCTCGGCGTCCACAACCCACCATTCGCGCTCGGCCTTGGCCTGTTCTGCGCTCAGACTTAATGTCTTCACAATTACGACTCCTGATTACTCTTCCAAAAACAGATGCGGGTAGTCAGAATAGGTTACCCGCTCCAGTACAAGGCCATTGGGCACAACAGGCGGCGCTGAACGGCTGCGATCCTGGGCGGCCAACGCGGAGGCCACATCCTCCATTTGCCACTGCCCCCGCCCCACCGCCAACAGCGTGCCGGTGAGATTGCGGGCCATCCGTCGTAAGAAACCGTTGGCAGTGACGGTCAGAATCAACCGCTGCAAATGGGGCATGTCCAGTCGGACAACGCCATCCTCAGCCGTCCACTTCAGTTCCTCAATCCGGCGAACCGTACTATCGCCCTGGGTTGGCAGACCGAAGGTGGCAAAATCGTGCTCGCCAATCAGCAAACGGGCTGCCCGATTCATTTCTTCCACATCCAGCCGCTGCTTTTCCACCCAGGCAAAACGTGCCAATAAGGGAAAGCGCTGTACATTTTCCAGGGCATCACCGGCTGGGTGATAGACCGTATACCGGTACGTACGCAGGGTAGCGCTGAATCTGGGATGAAAGCCAGACGGCGCTTCCACAATCTTGCGAATGACAATCGCTTCGGGCAGAAACCGATTCCATGCCTGACAGAGTGCAAAGAGCGAATGTTTCCATTCGACGGTAACAGCGATTACCTGGCCGTGGGCGTGTACACCAGCATCCGTACGCCCAGAGCCGTGAACCCGGTTCGCCTGACCGGTGAGCTTTCCCAGCCCTTCTTCCAACGCCCCCTGGATGGTATGCGGGGCGTTTGCCTGGACCTGAAAGCCACTGAAGTCTGTGCCATCATAGGCAACCAGCGCACAGACAGAACGTTCAGGCGTCATGGCAAGCGCTACTCCATGTCGTCTACCAATTCCAGAATCGCCATATCAGCCGCGTCGCCCAATCGTTTGCCGATCTTCAGCATACGGGTATAACCACCCGGTCGCTCGGCATAGCGAGGCGCAATTTCGTCAAAGACCTTCTTGGCCACAGTCTGATCGTTCAGATAAGCCACCACCTGGCGCTGGGCATGAACCCGATTGCCGCCCTCGGCCAATCCCTGCTTGGCTTTGGTGATGAGCTTCTCGGCATCAGCCCGCACAGCCCGGGCTTTGGCCTCTGTGGTAGTGATACGTTCGTGGATATACAATTCACGAATCAGATTCCGAAACAGGGCTTTACGCTGATCGGATGTGCGGCTCAACCTCGAGCCAGCTACACGATGTCGCATCGGTAAACTCCTCTATGGCAGAGAGTGGGGAGCCTGGGCTTCCCCACCCATAAACTGTCGATCATCCGGTTAGTCGCCGGTCTCCTCAACGAGGAGTTCTTCATCCTCGTCTTCCTCATCAGGGGCAGATGAGACAGTACCGTTACGAAATGCGCTCAGGTCAATACCAGGCACATCCATATAGCCCTTATCTTCCAGCCTCTCCACCAACTCGTCCAGCGACTTCTTACCGAAATTGCGGATGGCAAGCATCTCGTCCTCGCCCTTTTCCATACGCTTGAGGATCTCACCAATTTTGGTGATACCCGCTCGCTTCAGGCAATTATAGGCACGGACGGTCAGGTCTAGCTCCTCGATCGGCGCCTCAGCAATCCGGGTGGGAATTCCTTCGCTAGACTCTTCCTGCTTCTCCACAACAACAGTTTTTGCCCCTGCCAGCAGAGTCAGGTGTTGCACCAGAATATCCGCTGCCGAGCGCAGTGCATCCTGCGGCGTGATAGTTCCGTCGGTCCACACTTCCAGATGCAGCTTGTCGTAGTCGGTCTGCTGACCAATACGGGTACGTTCCACCCGGTAGGCGGCCTTCTTCACCGGGCTGAAAATGGCATCAACCGGAATCTCACCCAGAGGCAACCGGACGCGATCCTCGGCCGGGCTATATCCCCGCCCCCGCTCTACAACCATCTCAATGTCCAGGTCCACATCGTTGGAATCAGCCGTCATCAGATAGAGATCAGGATTGATAATCTCTACCTCTGGCGGACAGACCAAATCGCCCGCTGTGACCGGGCCTTCGTGGGAGACCTCGACATAAATACGTACCGGGTCTTCGCTTGTGCTGCGAATCCGGATCTGTTTCACATTCAGAATCAGCCGGGTCGCATCCTCCCGCACATGCGGGATGGTCGAAAATTCGTGATGGACGGTGCTGATACGAATCGACGAAACCGCGGCACCAGGCAGGCTGGCGAGTAACACTCGGCGCAAAGAATTGCCCAGTGTCAGCCCATACCCGCTCTCCAATGGACTGATGACAAAATGTCCATAATTTTGCGAAACTGCTTCTACTTCGATCTTTGGTAGAACTAAATTGTTAAGCAACGGCAACCCTCCCGCTGTTCAGCTTTGGATCAGATGCAGCACCTGGCCGCATTCATCAACGAGTGGAACACATACTGACTCATCGAACAGCAACAGATTAGCGGCTGTAGTACTCGACGATCAACTGCTCGTTCAGCGGAACAGCAATCTCTTCCCGAGTCGGTGCGTTTAGAACAGAACCGCTCATAGCAGCAGCGTCCATCGCCAACCAGGAAGGCACGTTGCCGGAGGAGAGCAATTGGGTGCGTTCTTTGAAATAGATGGTGGCTCGGCTGCGCTCGCGAATGACGATTACATCACCCGGCGTGACCAGAAAAGACGGAATGTCAGTCTTTATACCGTTCACGGCAAAGTGGCCGTGGCGCACCAATTGACGAGCCTGGGAGCGGCTGTCGGCCAGCCCCAAACGATAAACCACATTGTCCAGGCGGCTTTCCAGCAGCGCCAACAGCGTTGCGCCGGTCAAACCTTTGCGGCGGGAAGCCTCTTCGAAATAGCGGCGGAATTGTCGTTCCAACACGCCATACATACGACGAGCCTTCTGCTTTTCGCGCAACTGTATGCCATACTCCGAAACCTTACGGCGCATGGCATTTTTGCGGCCGTGATCCCCAGGGGGAAAAGGGCGGCGGTCCACAGCACACTTGGGGCTGAGGCAGCGATCGCCCTTCAGGAAAAGTTTCTGCCCTTCCCGGCGGCAAAGTTTACATACTGCATCTGTATATCGAGCCATCTTTCCTCCGAACCAACTTTTGATACCGGAACCGGCAACATCAACCGGTGCTGTTTTCATTGTGTCAATCGTGCTTATTCAGGCCAGGTCACAGACAACAAATGGCGTCGCATCCTTGCGAGCGACACCAAACCAGCCCGGTGATAAAGACCGGGTTTTGTCTACCCGATCATAACAAAAGCATTGAGCAACTAGAAACGGACGCCCGAACCGCGCAGCGCCCCAATCTGACTAAACCCGCCGCTTTTTGGGCGGGCGAATCCCGTTGTGAGGGATTGGGGTTACATCGGTGATAGAGGTCACCGTCAGCCCGGCAGGCACCAGCGCGCGAACAGCACTCTCACGGCCAGGGCCAGGGCCTTTCACAAAAACGTCTACTTCGCGCATATTAAAATCACCAGAGGCGGAGCGGGCCGCGGCTTGGGAAGCTAACTGGGCGGCAAAGGGCGTACTCTTGCGGCTACCCTTAAATCCAGCCGTTCCCCCACTGCCCCAACTAACCACATTGCCCTGGGGATCGGTAATACTCACAATTGTATTGTTGAAGGTGGCGTGGATAAAGACTTTGCCGTGGGGCACATTCTTCTTTTCCCGCCGCACTGCCCGCCGTGTTGTTCGTCGGCGCTGTTGTTGAACTCGAGCCATCTTTACTCCTCTTGCCAGACGCTGGACTGATAGCGAACACCAGGTGTGGAAATAACCATTCGACTACTTGCGTGCGGCGCGCTTCTTGCCAGCCACCGTACGGCGAATACCCCGCCGGGTGCGGGCATTGGTACGCGTGCGTTGCCCACGGGAAGGCAGATTGCGCCGATGGCGCAAACCCCGATAGCTGCCGATTTCGATCAGCCGCTTGATGTTCATACTCACTTCGCGGCGCAAATCGCCTTCGACCCGAAAATTCTTGTCGATATATTCGCGCAACAAAGCCAATTCATTGTTGTCCAGGTCCCGCACGCGCTTGCTCTGATCGATTCCCACTGCGTCCAGAATCTGCTCGCTCGTGGTCTTGCCGATCCCATAAATATACGTGAGCGAAATAACAACCCGCTTGTCGCGGGGAATATCTACACCGGCGATACGCGCCATAACGACTTCTCCTTCCGTCCTGTTGCTGGACTATCCTTGCCGTTGCTTGTGCTTTGGATTCTGGCAGATCACGTAGACAATGCCACGCCGTCGCACAATTTTGCACTTTTCGCACATTTTTTTGACAGACGGTCGGACTTTCACACGAATTCTCCTTAGAAACAAATCTCTGCGCAACTCTACTATTCTATCACATAGTTACAGTAGCGTCAAGATTTCCGGGCCTTGATTGGTAATAGCTATTGTGTGCTCAAAATGAGCGCTCAGGCTATGATCTTTGCTGATGACCGTCCAGTTGTCCTTCAGGGTACGGGTCTTGTCCGTGCCCAGCTGAACCATTGGCTCGACGGCCAGCACAAGACCAGGCCGTAACACCAGGCTGGAATCGGCATCCCCAGAGACATAATTCAGCACTTGAGGTGCCTCGTGCATGTCCCGGCCTACTCCGTGGCCTGTATACTCCTTCACAATGTACATATGATGGGACTCAACGTGCTGTTGGATAGCCCGGCTGATATCCCGCACCTGATTCCCCGGCACGGCCTGGGCAATCCCAGCCCAGAGGCTGGCTTCTGTCACGTCCATTACGCGCTGAGCATCCGCACTTATACCGCCTACTGCATAGGTCCATCCGCTGTCGCCCACAAACCCCCGATAGTAGGAGCCGATGTCGATGCTGATGATGTCCCCTTCCTTCAAAATCCGCTTGGCATTGGGAATTCCGTGGACAAGTTCGTCATTGATACTGGCACAAATGTTGGCAGGAAATCCGTTATACCCATAAAAGCTCGAGTTGGCATTGTGTCTGCGCAGAATGTCCAGGGCTATCGCATCCAGTTCCAGTGTACTTATACCAGGACGGACCGATTCCTTCATTGCCATATGTACTCGGGCCACAATACGCCCGGCTTCCCGCATAAGCTGAATTTCACGCGGGTCTTTGTAGACGGGTTCCGTGCGTTTCTGGGTTCCGTTTGTCTGGTGACGGGTATTCCGTCGCAACAATTGTCTGCGTAGTCTGGTCATGATTCCACTATGCATGAAAAGGCGGTGCCCTTCCGCTTATGCGATTTCCTTCTCCGCAAGCAATTCCATCAGACGGCCCTGCACTTGCTCGATGCTCAGGCCACCATCCAGTTCGGCCAACAACTTCTTGGCATAGTAATAGCCGATCAGAGGGGATGTCTGTTTGTAGTAGACATAGAGTCTATTCCGCACAGTCTCCTCAGAATCGTCGTCACGCTGGTATAACTCCCCCGCGTCCCGATCACAGATACCCTCCCGGCTGGGTGGGTTAAACTCGATATGATAGACTGCACCACAGGAGCGACAAACCCGGCGGCCTGTAATACGCCGCATTGCCTCTTCATCGCTGAGGGTGATCAACGGGACAAGGGAGACACCTCCGAAGGGAGCTGTCATCTCGTCAAAGGCTTCCGCCTGCATCAGATTGCGGGGGAAGCCATCCAGAATCGCACCCCGGGCCGCATCGTCCATACCCAGACGATCTTCCACCATTTGAATCGTCACCTCGTCAGGAACCAATTCGCCTTTGTCCATATAACTTTTGGCCAATTGTCCCAAAGAGGTACTATTCTTCAGATTGTAGCGAAACAGATCACCGGTCGATACCTGGGGTAACCCCAAGTGTTCTTCGAGCATTTTGGCCTGGGTCCCCTTGCCTGCACCGGGAACACCCAACAAGACGAAAAATGTGCGTCTGTCCATCTCTGCTTTCTCGATTTGTGGGTACTGCTCGCGCTTTAGCCACAAATTGCGCCAAATAGACGAATGAACCTAAAGCCACAGGCTGCGATCTGTATACTTTGTGGCCGAAGTCATCTTATGCCCTGAGCAGTTCCGATAAGTATACAGCCTATTCCCATCCAATCCAGTAAGACGATAGAGGGGAAAGGTAACGCGTGAAACGTGTGGGAATGGTCCTGCTCTCCCCGTTTCACGCGTCGCACAACAATAACGAACCAGAATAGTCGGCCCTAGCGGATAAAGCCTTCGTAATTGCGCATCATTAGCTGCGCCTCGATCTGCTTCATCGTATCCAGCACAACACCCACCACAATCAACAGACCCGTGCTGCTGATGATCAGCGTATTGAAGCTGCCCACGCCGCCGCCGAAGATCAGACCGGCCAGATAGGGCAGAACCGCGACCAACCCCAAGAAGAGCGCACCCACCAGTGTAATCTTGGAGAGGATATTGTTCAAAAAGGCTTCGGTGCGGGGTCCTGGCCGAATGCCAGGGATAAAACCGCCCTGTTTCTGCAATGTGTCGGGCAGATTCTGCTGGCGGAACATTACGTCTGTATAGAAGTAGGTGAACGCCACCGTCAACAGGAAGTACGCCAGCCAGTAGAGAAAGGCCTGAGGGCTGAAGGTGGTATAGAAAAAGTTGGCGACCCGACCAAGCCAATCCTCCCGCAGAATAAAGTAGGAGGCCAGGGTGTTGGGCAGAATCAGCAAGCTCTGCGCGAAGATCAGCGGAATCATACCGGCCGTGTTGACACGCATAGGCACGTAGGTGCTCTGACCGCCCATCATCACCAGACGATTGCCCCGCATTGTGCGCACCCGTTTGCCATACTGAACAGGAATCCGCCTTTGACCTTCCTGCACCCAGACAATCAACGCCACCGTCAGAACAGTGATAATTGAAAAGATGAGCAATTGAGTGATTCCCTGCTGGTAGAGCAGACGAATCTGGTTGGGAACCGAGGCTACGATACCGGCAAAGATGATCAGCGAGACACCGTTGCCGATGCCCTGCTCCGTCAACATCTCGCCCATCCACATAGCCAACATTGTACCAGCGGTCATGCTGATAATAATCGTCAGCGTGGGCAGTAGGGCCTCACCGCTGAAACCCCAGTTGGTCAGCACAGCCCCTGTGCCCGTACCCAATGGGCGGCTGAGCAGAGTGGACTGGCCGATAGCCTGCAAAATCGCCAGCGGGATAGTCAGGTAGTGGGTATACCGATTGAGAATCTGCCGGCCCTGGTCACCCTCTTTGGTCAGCGCTTCCAGTTGGGGCACGATGGGCTGGAGCAACTGCATAATAATGGATGCAGTGATATAAGGGTAGACGCCCATGGCCATTACGCTGAACTGGGAGAGCGCGCCACCGCTGAAGAAGTTCAAAAGGCTGAGCAGAATATTCTGATCAGTCGAACGGAAAATCTGATCCAACACATCCCGGTTGACACCGGGCAAGGGGATATGGGCTGCCAGTCGATAGGCAATCAAAATCCCCAAAGTTGTCAGTAATTTCCGCCGCAAATCGGGCAGACGAAACGCATTACGCACTGCGTCAAGCATTGAATTCCTCCGTTGTAGGGACTACTCCCGGAATTTGCCTTGACGGGCCCGCAACAACACAGACCCTGGCAATGACCGCCAACGACGGAAAATTAGGATCGCGGCAGATTCTTGTTGATTGCATAGGGGAGAATCTCGACCGAACCGCCAGCCGCTTCCACCTTTGCCACTGCGCTCTTACTGACACGATGCACCTTTACGTGCAGGGCTTTGTCAACATCACCCCGGCCTAGCAGAACCACCGGGGCAGCCAGTTTACCCAGCAGCCCTGTGGCATAAAGCGTAGCTGGCGAAACTTCCGCGCCGCCCTCAAAGCCTTCGTTCACAGCGTCCAGATTGACAGGAACATACTCGACTTTGAAGCGGTTGTTAAAACCGCGCAGTTTGGGCAGCCGCTTGACAAGCTGCAACTGGCCGCCTTCAAAAGTAGCTGCCACACCGCCACCGCTGCGGGAATTCTGACCCTTTGTACCACGGCCAGAGGTCTTGCCTACACCGGAGCCGGTGCCACGACCTACTCGCTTGCGCTTGTGGGTTGCACCCTGATTGGGGCGCAGATCGTGCAATTTCATGGGAATTACTCCTGATTCTACGAAAAAACCGGGTGTGGGCCCAAACCACCGGGAAACCCGACCGTGGGCCACACAGAACACCCGGTCTATTTTGCTATTCTTCGCTGACTTCCAACAGGTGCGCCACTTTGGCAATCATACCGCGCACGGATGGGGAGTCTTCTTTCTCAATCGACTGGGACATTTTGGTCAAGCCCAGGGCACGCACAGTCGCCTTCTGGCTCTTTTCATAGCCGATAGGGCTTTTGACCAGTGTCACTCGAATCTTCTTAGCCATTTGCTTGCTCTCCTCGATGCCAGAAGGGCGCCAGATGCTCGGCGGGGACACCCCGACGCTGGGCTTCCACTTCGTAGTTCTGGAGTTGCTTCATTGCGGCAAAGGTTGCCTGCACCACATTCAGAATATTGTCACTGCCCAGAGACTTGGACAGAATGTCCTTGACACCGGCCGCTTCGACAACGGCGCGCACACCACCGCCGGCGATAACACCGGTGCCGGGGCTGGCCGGTTTCAGCAGAACCTCGCCTGCGCCAAACTGGGCCTGAATGGGATGGGGGATGGTTGTCCCCAAGAGGTTGACATCGATCATTGCTTTGCGCGCCCGGTCGCTGGCTTTGCGAATGGCATCGGGAACTTCCCGGGCCTTGCCAACGCCAACACCGACTTTGCCTTTGTTGTCACCGGTTACCACCACCGCACGGAAGGCGAAGCGACGACCGCCCTTGACAACTTTGGCTGTGCGCGCAATATGGACAACCCGCTCGTCCATCTCTTCCTTGGGTTCTTCTTTTTCTTCTCGTTCTCGTCGTCGTTCTCGACGTGCCATAGTTCTCTCCTCGCCTCGTCCTAGAAGTTAAGACCGCTCTCGCGGCTCGCATCGGCCAAAGCCTTGACACGCCCGTGATACTGGTAGCCACCCCGATCAAATACAACGCTCTCGACGCCCTTTTCCTTGGCCCGCTCGGCCACCAGCTTGCCAACCGCTTTGGCTTCGTCCACTTTGGACATACTGCTCAGGCTTGCGCGCAGAGCCGGGTCCAGAGTAGAGGCGGCAGCGATGGTATTGCCATCGTCATCGTTGATCACCTGGGCATAGATATGCTGCAGGCTGCGGAAGACGTTCAAACGCGGGCGGTCAGCAGTGCCGTGGACTTTGCGGCGGACCCGCTGATGGCGACGGATGCGCCCCTGCGCACGAGTCTCTTTCGCCATAATTCTGTCTCTCCTATCCAAATACTATCTGTAGCGAAAACAACCACCGGGCAGTTGCCCTTTGGTCGCCTCCATTCAATACCAATCCGACTACTTCTTGCCGCCCTTGCCGGTCTTGCCAGCTTTGGCCCGCACATATTCACCCTGAAAGCGGATGCCTTTGCCCTTGTACGGCTCTGGCGGGCGCTCCATGCGGATAACCGCGGCCAATTGACCAACAGCCTCTTTATCAATACCGTTGATGGTGACAAAACGACCATCTCGGGAAACATCAAAAGAGATATCTTTATTGGGCGGGCTATAGATCACATCGTGGCTCTTGCCCACCTGAAGTTGCAGATTGCTGCCTTGCAACTGGGCGCGATACCCAACGCCCTGAATCTCCAATACCCGACTGAATCCGGTGGTGACGCCTGTCACCATATTGTTCAGAAGGGAACGGGTCAAACCGTGCAACGCCTTGTGGTGGCGCATATCGGTGGGACGGGTAACGTGAATCTCGCCATCCTCCTGGGCAATGGACATATCCCGGTTGAATCGCTGACTCAATTCACCCTTTGGCCCTTTAACCCGGATAAAGTTTTCTTTCCCAATCTCTACCGTAACGTTCTTCGGTACAGCAATGGGCATACGTCCGATCCGTGACATTCGTATCCTCCCCGGGCTACCAAACGTTGCACAAAAGCTCACCGCCCGCCTGCTCTTTACGAGCCTGGCGACCGGTCATAACGCCTTTGGGCGTCGAAACAATGTTAATCCCCAGACCACTGCGCACCCATGGGATATCCCGATACCCTACGTAAACGCGACGACCGGGCTTGCTGACACGCTCCAGATTTGTAATCACGGGTTTGGCTTTACCCGTATACTTCAGGCCCATAATCAGGTTGGCCTGAGGCTTGTCATCGGTCACGCTGTAACCGGCGATAAAACCCTCTTCGGTCAAGATTTTGGCTATCGCAATCTTGACTTTTGAGCTGGGCACTACCACACGGCGGTGTTGGGATGCCGACGCATTGCGAATGCGCGTCAACAGGTCCGCAACGGGATCAGTTAACATATAGAATGCTCCTTACTCTTGCAGCCAACGAGTGATGGCTGTAGTTAGTAATCAACTGCAATGATTACCAGCTTGACTTGACGACGCCCGGCAGGTTGCCTTGCAGGGCTTCCCGACGGAAACAGATGCGGCAGAGACCAAAGCGGCGCATATAACCCCGGGGGCGACCGCATTTTTCGCAGCGGTTGCGCACGCGGACTTCATACTTCCGGTTCTTCTCTCGTGCAATGATACTTTTCTTTGCCACAGATTTCCTCTTTTCCTATCTCGGCCTGTGTAGAAATCGCGCCTTCGGACACCCTTCGCCCGATCTATCGCCGCTGGAAGGGCATATCCATCAGGGCCAACAGACGGCGGCCTTCTTCGTCGGTCCGCGCCGACGTTACAATCGTAATCTCCATTCCCCGCACTTTATCAATCTTGTCATATTCAATTTCGGGGAAGATCAACTGCTCGCGCAGACCCAGGCTATAATTACCCCGGCCATCAAAAGCATCCGGCGAAATCCCGCGGAAATCCCGTTGACCCGGCAGAGCAATACTGATCACCCGGTCCAGGAAATTCCACATGCGCCGTCCGCGCAGGGTCACTTTGACGCCAATGGGCATTCCTTCGCGCAGCTTGTAGGTGGCGATGGAGTGACGCGCCTTTGTGATCACCGGCTTTTGGCCTGTAATAATCGTCAGATCGTGGACAGCATTCTCGATGGCCTTGCTGTTCTGCAATGCCTCGCCCATGCCGATATTCACACTAATCTTCTCTACCCGAGGAGCCTGCATCACATTCTGATAGCTAAATTCCTTCATCAGAGCGGGCCGGATCTCTTGATTATAACGAATTTTCAAACGGGGCTGAAGCCCACTTGCGCCATTCTCGCTCACTGCTTCTCTCCTTGCCCGCAAATATCGACGTGTCCGATACCAGGTCAGGCATACTAAGGCTGGGTAGCCAGCTCAACCGATATTATCAACTATTGTCCGGCTTGGGCAGAGGATCGCCGCTCTTGCGGTCAAACCGCACCCGGTCATCACCCTCAATCCGGTAGCCGCCGCGGGTGGCTGTACCACCAGTACCCACCAGCGCCACATTGCTGATATGGATGGGGGCCTCCATCTCGATGCGCCCGGTCTGCGTCCGCACCCGTCCAGTGGCCTTCTGGTGTTTGATGGTCATATTGGCTCCGGACACGACGACATAAACCCGATTGGGGTCGTAGCTGCCATCTTTGTTCTTCTTGCGGAGCACCGACTGGACAGTGCCGCGCCGTCCCTTATCATTGCCGGTGATCACTTCAACTTCGTCACCGCGGGAAATTTTTACTTTCATTTGCCTGTTCCTCTGCTCCGGCCTCGGCCACCGCTCCGGCCACGATCTTGCACTGACGAAGTTTTAGAGAACTTCGGGGGCAAGGGAGACAATTTTCATATAGCCACCGTCGCGCAGTTCCCGGGCCACCGGCCCAAAGATACGTGTGCCCCGGGGGTTCTGGTTGTCATCAATGATCACGGCCGCATTCTCGTCGAAACGAATATAGCTGCCGTCCTTGCGCCGCAACGAGCGGCGTGTGCGCACAATCACGGCCCGTACCACATCGCCCTTCTTCACCGAACCGGTGGGGCTGGCCGACTTGACTGTAGCCACAATCACATCACCGACGGAGCCATAGCGGCGTGTGCTACCACCTTTGACACGGATGGTCAGAAGCTCTTTGGCTCCCGTATTATCGGCTACGCGTAACCGACTCTCTTGCTGGATCATCTCTCTACCCTTGCCTTCTTAAATGTCTCATTTGGTTGGCCCGGAATACTACCAGAGCCAGGCTAAATGACGACGGCCCGTTCCAGAATTGTTTCCACGTAGAATGTCTTGTCTTTGCTGATGGGCCGACATTCCCGAATCTGCACCACATCGCCCATCTTTGCGTCGTTGGTCTCGTCGTGGGCTTTGTACTTCTTATGGCTTTTGATTACTTTGCCGTACAGGGGATGGCGCGCAACTCGCTCCACCTGGACGACGATTGTCTTTTCCATCTTATCGCTAACCACTGTGCCAACCAGTGCTCGTCGCTGTTCTCGCATTGCGGTTCGCTCCTATTCCTGCTCAGCGGCCAGCTCGCGCTCCCGCAGAATTGTTTTGATACGGGCAATCTCACGGCGCACCTGGCCAGGGCGTGCGCTGTTGGTCAGTCGACCGCTCGCCCGCTGAAAGCGCAGGTTAAAGAGCTCCTGGTAGCCATCATCCAACTTGGCCGCCAATTCACCCAGACCCAAGACCCGTAATTCGTGTGCCTTCATTGTTGCTATCCTCCTGCCTATGCGTCTTCGCGCGAGACAAACTGGGTGGCCATAGGCAACTTGTGGGCCGCCAGGCGAAATGCTTCCCGGGCCTGGTCCTCGGTGATACCAGCGATCTCGAAGAGCACACGGCCTGGTTTAATCACCGCTACCCAGTGGTCCACAGCACCCTTACCAGAACCCATGCGGGTCTCGGCAGCGCGCATGGTAACGGGTTTATCGGGGAAGATGCGAATCCACAGCTTGCCGCCGCGGCGCACATAGCGCACAACCGCCCGCCGAGCCGCTTCGATCTGACGGCTGGTCACCCAGTGGGGCTCTGTGGCCTGCAACCCATAGGTGCCAAAATCGATATTGCTGCCCCGGATCGCTTTGCCACGCATACGTCCGCGATGCATCTTGCGGAATTTTACTCGTTTCGGCATTAACATAATTTCGTTCTCCGTTGCCGCTCTACTCGTTGGCCATATCAGCGAATTTGCTGTGGTACTCTTGCCCAGGCAGCACTTCGCCGTGATAGACCCACACTTTGACACCGATAATTCCATACGTGGTCAGGGCTTCGGCGGTGCCATACTCAATGTTGGCCCGCAGGGTGTGCCGAGGCACCTGCCCTTCGCGGATGCTGTCCACCCGGCCCATTTCGCTGCCGCCCAGCCGCCCGGCAACAGTAATCATAATTCCCTGGGCACCCGAGCGAATCGCCCGGCCCGCGGCCTGCTTCATAGCCCGTTTCCAGCTAATCCGCCGTTCCATCTGCTCGGCCACGCTCTCCGCCACCAGCGTCGCTTCGATCTCCGGCTTGGCGATCTCATTGACGTCGATCTTGACCTTTTTCTGGGTCATATCCTGCAACTTCACCCGCAGGGCGTTAACATTCGCGCCCTTGCGTCCGATGATGATGCCGGGTTTAGCCGTGTTGATAATCACATGGACCTGATTCGGTTGGCGTTCGATCTCCACCATACTGATACCGGCCTTGGGCAGATCGTTGTGGACCAGAGAACGAATTACACGATCTTCGTTCAGATGCTCCATATAAGCAGGGCCAGCCGCAAACCAGCGGCTGCGGTGCTCCCGGACAATCCCCAATCTGAATCCGTTTGGATGTACTTTGCGTCCCACATAGCCTCCTTATTCGATCTCGCGTTCGTCAAGTACGACGGTGATATGGGACGAACGGCGCAACCAGGGCTTGAAACGGCCTCGGGCACCAAAACGTCGCCACTTGCGGGTCGGAGCTTCGTCCGCCACAATCTTGCTAACGTACAGGTCTTCGGCATCCAGGCCAAAGTTCTCTACTGCATTGGCAATGGCGCTCTTGATGGTCTTTGCCACTTCTTTGGCAGCCTGCTGAGGCATAAATTGCAAAATCGCCACAGCTTCTTCCGCCCCCTTGCCCCGCATCTCGTTGAGCACAAGGCGAGTTTTTTGAGCGCTAATGCCGGTAAATTTGTTGACTGCTCGCACTTCCATCGTCTTTCCTCACTCTCACTGTCCGGTGTCAGTGCTACCGACGCGCCCGGGTACCCTTTTCAGAACGAACATGACCACGAAAGAAACGGGTCGGTGCGAACTCGCCCAGTTTGTGGCCCACCATATTTTCCGTCACGTAGATCGGCACATGTCGCCGACCGTCGTGTACAGCCAGGGTGTGGCCGACAAATTGCGGGAAGATTGTCGAGGCTCTGGCCCACGTTTTGACAACCTTGCGATCTCCAGACCGATTCATTGCCTCAACCTTCTTGAGAAGTTTCGGGTTTACGTAAGGACCCTTTTTCAGTGAACGCCCCATCTCTTATCTCCGTTTCCGGCTGCTGCTGCGCCGTACAATGTGCTTGTCGGTTCGCTTATTGCGTCGTGTACGCTTGCCCAATGCAGGCTTGCCCCAGGGGGTCTTTGGCCCGGCCATACCGATCGGCGAGCGGCCTTCACCACCGCCGTGAGGATGGGACGAGGGGTCCATCGCCAGACCGCGCACGCTGGGGCGAATGCCCAACCAGCGTCGGCGTCCAGCCTTGCCCAGGGTCATATTGGCGTGTTCTGCATTGGAAACCTGTCCAATTGTCGCCATACAATCCATCTGAATATAGCGAACTTCGCCGCTGGGCAGGCGAAGCTGGGCCTGGGGGCCTTCCTTCGCCACCAACTGGGCCGATACGCCCGCGCTGCGCGCGATCTGCGCACCCTTGCCAGGATAAAGTTCGATATTGTGAACCTGCGTACCCAGCGGGATATTGCGAATCGGCAGGGAATTGCCTGCACGAATCTCGGCATCGGGGCCGGCCATCAACGCATCGCCCACCTGAATACCCAAAGGGGCAATAATGTAGCGCTTCTCGCCGTCGTCATAGGTCAGCAAGGCAATGCGCGCTGTCCGGTTCGGGTCATATTCAATCGTCGTCACCCGGGCAGGCACACCCCATTTGTCCCGCTTGAAGTCGATCAGACGATAGCGGCGCTTGTGACCACCGCCCCGGTGACGCACGGTAATGCGCCCCTGGTGGTTGCGGCCACTGCGTTTGCTCAGGGAAACAGTCAGCGAGCGCTCCGGCTTGCTGCTGGTAATCTCTTCAAAGGTCGAGACGCTCATTCCTCGGCGTCCCGGCGAAGTCGGGCGGTAAATCTTAATAGGCATTGGTTTGGTTCTCCTTGGGCAACGGTCCTCTGGCCGGTTTAGACACCTTCAAACAACTGGATGCTATCACCAGCCACCAGAGTGACAATGGCCTTCTTCCACTTTGGCTTGCGCACGACCACACGCCGACCGCGCCGCCCGGTTTTGGCCGGCATCACCATCACACGCACAGTCTCCACCCGCACTTTGAAAGCAGTCTCTACCGCGTCGCCAATCTCGTGCTTATTGGCCCGCATATCGACCTCAAATGTATAGCTGTTGTCAAAGTCAGCGGCATCATACGACTTTTCGGTGACCACCGGGCGTCGAATTATTTCATAAATATGCATTAGGGTTTCCCTTTCCCGGTCCTAGCCCAACCAGGCGTGGATATGTTCCACGGCTGACTTGGGCATCACCACTACATCGTAGCCGAGCAGGTCGCGCACGTTCAGGTAGCCGCTCTCCAGCGCTTTGGCACGCGGCAGATTGCTGATGCTGCGCTCCACAGGCATACTGCGTTCGGTCAGCAGAATCAGAACGCTCTGACCGCTCAACCCCAGATTTTCCAGGGTCTTCACCATTGCCTTCGTCTTGGGCGCTTCCATAGAGAGATCATCCAGAACGACGATCTGCTCACCGGCCGCCTTGACAGTCAGTGCGCTGCGCAGGGCAGCCTGGCGCATCTTCTGGGGCATACGCTGGGTGTATTTGCGGGGTGTTGGCCCAAAAACCGTGCCACCGCCCACAAAGTTGGGTGCATTGGTCGAACCCTGTCGGGCACGCCCTGTCCCTTTTTGTTTCCACGGCTTACGCCCACCGCCCCGTACTTCACTCCGGGTCTTTGTCTTATGCGTTCCCAGCCGGGCATTGGCAAGCTGTCGCAACAACGCCTGGTGCATCAGCCCCCGATTGACGGTAGCCCCAAAAATGGCATCGCTGAGTTCGATCTCGCCGACCTGTTCCCCGGCCATATTTTTCATTACGAGTTGCATCTTATCGCCTCCTGTACAGGTCTACGCCTTCTTGGCCGGTCGGATAAAAACGAGACCGGTACGCGGACCGGGCACAGCACCCCTAACGGCGATCAGGTTGCGCTCGGCATCCACCAGTGCAATTTTCAGATTCTGAATCGTGACCTGCGCGTTGCCCATACGCCCCGGTCCTTTGGAGCCGGGGAAGACATGGCCGGGCGTCGTGCCAGCGCCCGCAGAGCCGGGTGCCCGATGACGATCCGACTGGCCGTGGGTCTTGGGGCCGCCCTTGAAATTGTGACGTTTCACAACACCGGCAAAGCCCTTGCCTTTGGAAACGCCGGTCACATCGACAATTTCACCTTCGCCAAAAATGTCGGCTTTGATCACATCGCCCAACGCAACCGTAGGCAGGTCGCTCAGGCGCAGTTCACGCAGATGGCGCAGGGCCGGAACTTCCGCTTTGCGCAGATGGCCCATCTCGCCTTTGGTCAACTTGCGTTCCGCCAACTCATCAAAACCGATCTGCACCGCATTATACCCATCGATGTCAACGGTCTTGACCTGCGTGACATAGCAGGGGCCGGCTTCAATTACAGTCACAGGCACTGCTTCCCCGCTCTCGTTATAGAGCTGGGTCATACCTACTTTTCTACCCAGAATACCTTTCACGTGCCCCTCCAGGACTGACGGTACATCGGGCATTCCCCCGATCTGCCACATCATCCATCAAGAATGAAGGCTGCAAGTTGCAGGTTGCAAGTAGACAGTTTCCCTACTTGCCACCTGCCACCCACCACCTTATAGCTTAATCTCAATATCTACACCGGCAGGCAGGTTCAAACGAGTCAAATTCTCGATTGTCTTACTGCCAGGATCCACCACATCAATCAGCCGCTTGTGGGTGCGGATCTCAAATTGCTCACGGCTATCCTTGTCGATAAAAGACGACCGCATTACGGTAAACTTTTCGATACGGGTGGGCAGCGGAACCGGTCCAACGACCTGGGCGCCCGTCTGCTCTGCAGCCATTACAATCTGTCTGGCCGATGCATCCAAAACCCGATGGTCGAATGCCTTGAGTTTGATGCGGATTTTCTGCTTTGCCATCGACTCTTCCTTCTGAAGTAAAGGGAACGGCGACGGGGAGAAGCGTCCTGTCTCCCGCTCCGATGACTGCTTTCAAAACAGCGCAAGGGCCGGTTCGCTGAACCGGCCCTACGGTTACTGGTTACTTAGTAATCTCGGTGATGACACCGGCGGCCACAGTGCGGCCGCCTTCGCG
>JAHDWH010000086.1 GCA_023384455.1 Caldilineaceae bacterium
ATCAAACTTTTCCCTCTTCCGATACCCCCCTTCTTATTTGTGGGTAATGGTTAGCACATTGGGGGAGGTTGGGAGGGGGTAAGCAGTTACCTAGAAAATCGGACTTATCGGGAGCAAAAGGGAGGGATGTCATGCAGGACCAACCCGGCGGCGGTCATGTGGAGCTGATCTGCGGATCGATGTTCAGCGGCAAGACCGAAGAACTGCTGCGCCGCATCCGCCGCGCCGAGATTGCCCGGCGACGAATTCAGATTTTCAAGCCCCGGCTGGACAACCGCTACGGGCTGGAGAAGGTGGCTTCCCACAATGGCGTGGCCCGCAGCGATGCGGTGGTGGTGGAAAACGCGGTGGACATTCTGGGGCTGGTGCAGGAAGAGACAGAGGTCATCGCCATCGACGAAGTACAATTCTTTGATTGGGCGATTGCCGACGTTTGTAGCGCACTGGCCGACCGGGGCAAACGGGTGCTTGCGGCGGGACTGGATCAGGACTTTCGGGGCGAACCCTTTGGCCCTATGCCCCTGCTGATGGCCCTGGCCGAAGAGGTGGACAAACTTCACGCCATCTGCGTTGTCTGCGGCGCCGCGGCCAGCCGCACCCAACGGTTGATCGATAACCGGCCTGCCCGCTACGACGACCCGGTGATTCTGGTGGGGGGCAGCGAAAGCTACGAAGCCCGCTGCCGTCGCTGCCACCAGGTGCCTGGCCGACATACCGCGCTCGCCGAAACGAACGAGGCCGCACTGCAACCCCGTGACGCGGCCTGATTTCCTGACCACCCGTTGGGCCACCGACGCGACATCACCTGCCCTGTTGCGGCGGATGACAGGCCACGCGGGGGCCGTGCAAGCGTTGGCCTGGCTGCCCAGTGGAGACCAGGCCCTTTCTGCGGCGGCAGACGGCACGCTGATTCTCTGGGATGTGGCAACCGGCGCGGCCCTGCGTGTATTTGCCGGCCACAGCGCAGGGGTGACGGCTGTTACCGTCAGCCCGCAGGGCGATAGCGCATTCTCCGGTGCGGCGGATGGGGAGATCCGTCAGTGGCGTATCGCCGACGGCAGTTGTCTGAATACCTTTACCGGCCATTCCGCCACCGTGCGCTCTCTGCTTTTGACTCCTCAGGGCAGCCTCCTCTCAGCCTCGGACGATCAGACCCTTTTGCTCTGGAATCCAACGACAAATGAACCGCCACGGCGGCTGACCGGCCACACGGATCGGGTGATAGCTGCCGCACTCACACCGGACGGCCAGTGGGCTATCAGCGCAGGGGATGACCGCACCCTGTGCGTCTGGTCTTTGGCCGAGGGCAGAGAGACGCGTACCATCCCTGGCGAGGGCGGCTATGTCTCCTGTCTGGCTGTAACCCCCGACGGCAAGCGTCTGATCACCGGCTCGGATGACCGTATCCTGCGCGGTTGGGAACTGGCAACGGGCGCGCGCCTGCACGCCTGGGAAGGGCACGCCAGCGCGGTGCGCGCCCTGGCCCTTAGCCCGGAGGGGGACTATCTGCTCTCTGGGGACAACAGCGGTGCGCTCTCCCTGCGGCGGTTGGCCGATGGCGAGGTGGAGGTGACCCTGCCAGCCCATCCCGTGCCGGTCACCTGTCTGGCCTTCAGCCCCGATGGCGCACAGCTTTTGACCGGCTCCCAGGACCATTCCCTGGCCTTGTGGAGCCGGGAAAGAATGGGCCACCCCTTCCGCCAGGGTCATACGGGCCCAGTCAACGGGCTGGCCTTTTCAGCCGATGGCCGTTGGCTTGTCAGTTGTGGGGAGGATGGGGAGCTGGAATTGTGGAACGCGGCCACTGGGCAACGAATAGACCGGCTCTCGTGCCCATCTGTGCCCCTGTGTGCGGCCGCCCTACCCGCCGGCAACGGGGTGGTGGTGGGCGATGGCGCGGGGCGGCTCTGGCACTATATCTTTACGGAAAAGGGCTTTGTCCAACCAAGCAGGCTGGTGGATACGCTGCGGGGCGCGCTTCTGGCCCTGGCGTTTGCGCCCGACGGCGCGCTGATTGTAGGGGCAACCGATAGCTGGGCTGTGGTGGTGTGGGAATTTTCCACGGGCAAACGGCGGCACGTCCTGGCCGGGCACGGGGCTGCTGTCCTGGCCCTGGCGATTGCGCCAGATGGCAGCCATCTGCTCAGTGGAGACGAGTCTGGCCTTTTGCGCGGGTGGCGTCTCTCCGCCGGCCAGCCCGCGGGGACGCCTGTGCGCTGGGAGGCGGCGGTTGAATCGCTGGCCTTCTCCCCCGACGGCGGGATGGCCGCGGTTGGGCTGGAGGACGGAACCCTGGCCCTGCTCGCCTGGCCCGGCGGCGAACTGATCCACAGATGGCGCGGGCATCGGGCGTGGGTGGCCGGGCTGGGCTTTGACAAGGCAGGGGCGCGCCTTTTCTCGGCGGGCGGGGAGGGCAGCCTGGCTGTCTGGCGAGTGTCGGACGGGGCGCTGATGCAGGCGATGGAATCGGAGCTTCCCTTTGCCCGGCTGGCTTCAGGGGGGGAGGGGCTGTTGGCCCTGGGCGACGAAGAGGGGGGCGTTCGGGTGGTGGCTATGGGAATGTGAACAGCCGTTGAGTAAGCGATAATCTTTTGGCAAGGATTTGGGGTGGCAGGACAGATTTCTAAGCTGGCGCTGAATCTATACTCGACACGGGCATAAACTGATATTTTGCCACCTTGTCAAGTATAGAGTGAAACTGAAGTGACGGGGATGACACGAATTGTATCATCCCCTGATCCCAATAACTTCCTCCGAGAAATGGATGTACGCAAAGCATTCGGGGATGTGGGAATCCCAGACGCCGTGGGCAGTCCACGCCCAGCCGCCGGAGTCGTTGGCTGGGGCGGCCTCTTTGTACTGGTTGAAGCGGGAGAAATCCATTCGCCAGACATCCCCGTTTTTCGGTGGCAAGGATCGACTATCTGCCGCGGCCAGCACATCCATCCCGGCCCAAGGGAAGGCCAGTTCTACTGTCCAGCCCCGGTCCCGATCCGCGTGCTGGTTGATTGTGCCATCGATCGCGACTGCGCTTTGCAGGCCGGGAAAGTCCCACTGGGCAAAGCCCAGGCGCGGGCCGCGGGGGTGTTCGGTGAAGCCCACGCCGTTGAAGGGGTGGATACCGGGACTGCTCAGTTGCAGGTCGGGGAAGCGCTGGAAATTGCCCCGCGCGTAGGCTTCCTCCCAGATGTAAAAGACTTCGTAGACTGTGCCGAAGGCGTTGATCTCAAATTCGTAGTAGCTATCTTTGCCCGCGATAAAGACTTCCACGTCGTTGTCGGTGTAGATCAGATCATCCCGTTCCGTGAGAAAAGCGCTGACGAACGGCTCCTCCACCCAGAAGCCCACGTAGAGATTGACGTCATCCCAGAGAACCGCGGCGTGGGTGTCGTGGATGGGTGGGCGACCGCTGATCAGATCGACGAAACGGGGGGAGCGTGGCGCATTCTGCCAGCACGCCTCGTCCAGTCTGCCATCAATGATTGGCGGGCTGTCTACCCGGTAAGCGGTGTAGTGGGCGATCTTCTCTTCGGGGCAGGGGAATGCAGAGGGCATAGAAGCGTCTCCTTTGTTGGGTGGAAAGTTGCGAATTGTGAGTTGCGACGCCGGGCCGTCACGGTTTATCCCACGCCCCGGAACGTTCGAATTTGAAACTGAAAATCCACCGGCGTCCAAAAGGTGAGCAGCACCCGGGAATGATTGGGTGCTGTTTCGGCGTCGCGCATGGGCCACATAAAATGGGTTGCAGCGCCGGGGCCGATGCGGATGACATCGCTGCCGTAACGCATCTGGCCGTAGCCCCGTTTCAGAAAGATGGGTTGGCCCGCCGCAGGAATGGTGCGGGTGTCGTCGGTCTCCCACACACCGCCGGGGGGGAAGTCAAAGGCGATCTGCACAGCCACTTTGTCCACGCACTGCACATTGCGATAGTGAAAATCCAGCCCACCTTCGGCTTCGCTGACTCTCAGTGTGCTGGCCGCGGCGGGCAGTTCGTAGAGCTCCCGCTGGGCAAAGGCGGTGTTCCACTCCTGGGGCGAGACCGGACGACCCAGGGGTAGTTCGTAGCCGGGCCGTCGGGGCCGGCGCAATCCGCCCGACGTCAGCACACCCACCCCCTCTGCCACATCCAATTTTTCCCCAAAAAAGTGGCCGCACGCCCCGCCAAAATAGGTCTGGCTGATCTTCAGGCTGGTCAATTCGGCCTGGCCGTGGACGAGGGTGAGCAGCCGGGTGGCGTCCTGAAAGATAGACGCACTGAGGCGTTCCCGCCGGATGCGCCAGAGACCGTTGTGAGGGAAATGGCGGCTGTAACTGGTGGGCAGGGGTGCGCTGGCCGGGGCCGGGTCGCCACATTTGAGCAGGGCATAGACCGTCCAGAGCAGATTTTCGCCGGCGGCCTTGGCGTCCCACAGCCAGTGGGCCGCGGAGACGAAGTGGGCTGTGGGCGCAAAGTGGTTGTGGAGCAGATAGCAGTGGACCAGCCCCGCGGTCACACTGCGGGTGCCGTAGTCCTGGCGGCGGGAGAGACCGGTCTCGGCTGTGCCGTCGGCGTGGAGCAGATGCAGGCAGAAGTCCAGATTGCGCGCGGTTGCGTGCAGGGCAGCGGGGGAATCCCAGTTTTCCTGGATAAAAAGCAGGGAGCGGTCGTTCACCGCGTCGTAGACGCCCACACTGCGCTCGATAAACGCGCCTTCCGGGTCGATGTCATAGCCCTCGGCCAGATAGCTCTCCACGACTTCTGCCACCTCCAGATCGGGGAAGATCGTCCTGGCCTGGGTCAGTGCCGAGCAGATGACCCAGCGGTGGTTGGGCGTGTGAAAGCCGCCGATTTTCATCCCTTCTACCGCGCCGCGGATAAAGCGTTCCAATTTTTCCAACACAGGCAGCCAGCCGCCCGTATCCCGCCTCTCGCGCCGGGCCAGCTCAAAAATCGTGCAGAGCTGCTGCACAGTGAAACCCGTATCCGGGCCGGAGTCGATGTTGACCGAAGGCAGGTCGATATTACCGCTGGGCCGCTGGGCTGCGAGGAGATAGGCCGCCGCAACGTTCATACGGGCCAGCAGTTCCGGGTCATCCACACCGGTTGCCAGGAGAAGATAGGCGGCTTGGGTGACAAAGGCGCTGGTGGATTTGTTGTCGGCGCAGCCATAGCCGGGGTTGACCAGTGCGCCAACATCCGGGCTGGTCGGGTCGAGAATCTGCCAGTGGCGCAGCTCTTCTATATGGGTGGCGAGATGGGGAAAGAGGGCGCGCAGGTGCAAGGCGGATGGTAACTGCTCACCCCCACCCAACCTCCCCCACTTTGGGGGAGGAGTCGATTCAGTTCCCTCCCTGGAATGGGGAGGGGTAGGCTGGGGTGGCTGAACAGGTACGGCAGATGTATACACGGGCGGAACTCCGGAGAAGGGTGAAAGGGTGATGGGGCTATGACTCGGCCCGCTCGACGGCGGGCAATGTAAAGTAAAAAGTGCTCCCTGCACCGGGAAGACTGGAGACGCCGACCGAGCCGCCCAGTTTGTTGACAATGCGCTTGGCAATGGAAAGTCCCAGACCGTGTCCCTGCGCCGCGTCGGTGTGTCGGCGGCTAAAGGGTTCAAACAGCCCCTTCTGCTCTTCCGGTGTCAGCCCTGGCCCATTGTCCGTAACCCAAAAACGGGTAAGCTCGCCCTCTCTTTGGCTGCCGATGCGGATGTTCGGTGGCTGGCCGCCATATTTGATGGCGTTGCTCAGATAGTTGAGCCAGACCTCTTCCAGCCAGGGGCCGTGACCCAGCGCACCTATAAACTCGTCTGGAATTTCGATCTGTGCGTTTTTCTGTTTGATTTCAGCCGTCAGACGCAGGAGCGCGCTCTGGATGATCTCCGCACTTGCCACTGGTTTGCTGTCGACCTCCTCGTTGCGCAGGCCAGCAAAACGCAGAAGTTCATGGATGATGGAATTCATCTTATAGCCGCTTCGTATAATTGTGTCCAGGTGTTCAGAAATCTCGGCTTCGGACATCGTTGTAAATCCCGACCGCAGCAAATCTCCATAGCCAATGAGCAGGGACAAAGACGACTTGAGGTCGTGGGCAACCATATGGGAAAAGGTGTCCAACTCCTGGTTGCGTGTCTGCAAATCCCATTCCCAGTTTTTGCGTTCGCTGATGTCTGTAATAAAAGCCATCCCAAACGCACCCACTTCCGTTTTCAGATGGCTCAGACTGACCTCCACAGGGAACTCTTCACCGTTGCTCCGTCTGGCCATCAGGTCTAGGCCGAGGCCCATAGAACGGGGTCGAGGGTTGCTAAAGAAGCCGCGTATATGGCTGGCGTGAATCTCTGCGTAACGCTCCGGGAGCAGCATCGTAAGAAATTTACCCTGCACATCTTTCACCGTATAGAGAAAAAGCTCCTCGGCCCTGCGATTGAAAAGAAGAATTCGCCCTTTGCGATCCACAACAATCACACCTTCGGCCAATGATTCCAGAAGTGTGCGTACGGTGACATCTACCTGAAAGACATCGGCTGCATAGGCGATCTGCTGCTGGGTCTCCAACTCGTGCTCCATTTCAGCAATCTGTTCCTGCGTATCAGAAATTTGTTCTGCCAACGCGGGGATAGCCTCATCCGACGCGTTTAATTGTGTGTCGTTCTCGTAGGGCATTTATTGATTCCTGACTTTCTATGCGACACTTGAGTCTGCCTGCACCGACAATACGAACCCTTAAATTGTGCTATCTGTCTCGCTTAAGCTCTCAGCCTACCTCTCCAACCTACCGCTATTGTTTGACATAAGATTACTCTTTTCTCCTCCAACGGTCAATCCCACCCGGCCACGCAACACCGCTTAGTATTCAAAAAGCCCCGGCACTTCGACGCCTGGAGTACATCGTACAGGCGCTTACGAACAGAAAGTGCCGGAGCTTTGGAATGGTCTTATATCTGTGCGCCAAAGGATCAAAAGCAAATGAAAAAATGGATACGTGCCATCTGCCTGGATTGCGGTGACACCCTCATCGATGAGGCAAGCGAAGTGAAGACCGCCGGCGATGTCAGCCTGGCCGCGGACCTGATTCCCGGCGTGGCGGAGAGTGTGCGGGCGCTGAAGAAATTGGGCTATCCCCTGGCCCTGGTGGCTGATGGCCCGTCGGCCACCTTCAGCAACAATCTTGGCCCCTACAGGCTGTATGAATTGTTCGACACCTGCTACGGTGAATCCGGTGAAAACGGGAGACCGTCTGGACCATTCCCGGATTCGAGCACCTTTTTCGTGCCTTCCAGCGTTGACATTCCACGGGGGCTAGGGTATAGTCGCGTATAGGAATACTACACCAATGAGAAGCACCGGCGCTTGTCTTTCCCCACCGTTTGCGGCTTTTCAGTCAACAGTGACCGGGCTTTTCTACAAAAGCGTTCTTCTCTCTGTTCCAGTTCACTTTCCAAGGAGAATCCAATGACTAAAGCTCGTTTGGGTATACTTTTCGGTATCCTGGCCGTGTTTGCGCTGATCGTCAGTGCTTGCGCTGCGCCAGCCCCGGCGCCGGCTGCACCCGCCGCCGACGCACCGGCCGCCGCAGCACCCGCGGCGGCTGAAGCCCCTGCACCGGCCGCCGCGCCCAGCGCCGGGGTGCAGATTCCTGATGTGATGGAGGGCAAATATAACGTGGCTTTTGTCTACGTAGGCCCCCACGACGACGGCGGCTGGACCCAGGCCCACGACGTAGGCCGCCAGTATGTGGAAGCCAATGTGGCCGATGTTCACACCGCCTACATTGAAAATGTGGCCGAGGGTGGCGACGCCGAGCAGGTCATCCGCTCCCTGGCCCGCAAAGGCTTTGATGTGATTTTCACCACATCCTTTGGCTTTATGGACGGCTCTGAAGTCGTGGCCGACGAGTTCCCGGATGTGGATATCATCCACATCAGCGGCTTCAAATCCAACGAAGCCAACTTTGGTAATTTGATGGGCGCGATGGAAGATATGAAATACCTGGCCGGTATGCTGGCGGGCAGCCGGGCAATGGCGGACGGCAACCCGAAACTGGGCTACATTGCCACCTTCCCCATCCCCGAAGAGCTGCGTCTGGGCAATGCTTTTGCTTTGGGCGCGGCCAAAACCTGCCCGGAATGCACCATCGATGTGCGCTGGATCTTCACCTGGCACGACCCAATTGTGGAGAAGGAGGCAGCTTCCTCCCTCTTTGACGGCGGCGCGCAGGTGGTGATGACCGGCGCCGACACCCCGGCCCCGGCCGAGGCTGCCCCGGCGGGCAAGTGGGGTATCACCTACGACTACTCCGGCAACTGCACGATTGATGCCTGTCTGACTTCTATGTACTGGAATTGGGGCACAGTCTACGCCCGTATCGTCGAAGATTCGCGTGCTGGGACGTGGGTCGGCGGCTGGGAATACTTCGACGCGGACAGCGGCGCGATGGGTCTCTACGGCTTTATGGAAGGCGAGACCCTGCAGCCCGGCGTGGCGGACCTGCCCGCCGCAGACCTGCAAATGGTCAAAGACACCCTGGCCGCGATGCTGGCCGGTGAGTTCACCCGCTTCGATGTCTTCAAAGGCCCCATCACCGACAACCAGGGCAACCAAGTCTTGGCCGACGGCGTGAGCCTGGAGCAGATCGACCTGGACGGCTTCGCCCAGTTTGGCAGCCCCTGCACCACCTGTATGTACTGGTGGAACGAGAATGTGACCGCGGAACTGCCGAAGTTGGACTAAATAGGTGATGAGTGAAGCGTGAAACGTGAGATCGAGGCGTGATTTCACGTTTCACGCTTCACACCTCACTCTGTGAGGCGGTGAATGGCGACCGATGAGGAATATCAACAGAATATCCAGCAACACGAATGGGCTGATCTGATAGAACTATGGGGCAAGATCAATGCCCGTGAGACCCCCGGTTGGCCCGCGGGGAAGGCATTTGAATACCTCATTCTCCGCGCTTTTCAGTTGGAAGGAGCCTATGTTCATTGGCCCTACACAGTAACCGTTGGAGAAGTAATCGGGAGCGGGGCGCAAGAGGCTGCCGAGCAGATCGACGGGTTTGTTCATACCGACGACGGTCTTGCCTGTCTGATAGAGTGCAAAGATTATCAGGACGAGAAGGCAAACCTGGAGTCTATCGCCAAGCTTCGCAACCAGCTACTACGCCGATCCTCTACGGCTATCGGGGCGGTGTTCAGCCGTGCCGGATTTATAGCTACATCTACACTGCTTGCCCGCTTCACTGCTCCTCAGACGATTCTGCTGTGGGATGGCGATGAAATCGAAATTGCACTTCGAAACCACTGGTTTTGCCAGGGGTTGACAGCAAAGTACCGATTGTGTCTGGCAAAGGGTGTGCCAGATTATCATCTGCGTAATATTTCGCCGGGGGTGTAATGATGACAAAAGCATTTATTGTCACAAAAGGAGAATACGACCACGAAATTTTGAAAGCACTCTTGCCTGCCACAACCTCTGAAAACGTTGAATTTATCGCGGGGACGTGGCGTTCTTCGGCTATTTCTATTGCGCGCTCAATTCTTGTTGCTAAATATATCCCCGTAGCGCTGGTACTCGATACGGACACCACCGATAGTTCGGCCATCCGAGAAGATCGTGACTATTTGCAGATGGCTCTTGCCGAAGCATCCTTTGGCGTAAAGTATGCTGTCTTCCAGGCCGTACCTGAAATCGAAATTCTATTCTTGGAAGACTGGGACTTTGTAGGCAGGCAGATCGGTAAGAAAAAAGAGGAATTTACCCACTTCGAACTCGAATATGCCCAGTTACAGCCCAAGAAATTTCTGTTCAGCCAACTGGAAGATATTCCCTATCCACAAGCGTTGACGCAGCTATTGGCGCGGATGGACAGACAGACTATCGAACGCATTCAACAGAACCCGCTTGTGCGTGACCTCAACAATTTCCTGCTATCTGTGATCGAGAAAAGCCCTGAGCGTTCGCATCCAGCCGGTCAACCAGCCGTGGCCCTTCCCAGCGTTACCGCCTGAATCTGTTCGCCACACCCTAGCCCTGCGAGCCACGCTCATGCCCGATGCCCCCTATGCCGTCCAAATGGAAAATATCGTCATCCGCTTCCCCGGCGTGCTGGCGAACGACCGCGTAAATTTCACCCTGAAGCAGGGCGAGATCCACGCGCTGCTGGGCGAGAACGGCGCGGGCAAGAGTACGCTGATGAGCGCGCTCTCCGGGCTGTACAAGCCCACCTCCGGCGTGATTCGGGTCAACGGCAAGCCTGTCAGATTTAACTCCCCCAAAGACGCCATCGCCGCCGGCATTGGGATGGTGCATCAGCACTTTATGCTCGTCCCCACCCAGACCGTCACCGAAAATATCCTCCTGGGGCTGGACACGCCCCGCTTTTTTATGAACCTACCCGAATACGATCGCCGGGTGCTGGCCTTGCAGGATCAGTTCGGTCTGCGTGTGGACCCCACGGCCCATATCTGGCAGCTTGCTGTGGGCGAGCAGCAGCGGGTGGAGATTCTCAAGACCCTCTACCGGGGCGCAAACGTTCTGATTTTTGACGAACCCACGGCTGTTCTGGCCCCGGCGGAGATCGCCGAATTTATCCAGACGATGCGCTCGCTGGTGGCCCAGGGCAAGTCGATTATTTTCATCAGCCACAAACTCCACGAAGTGGAAGCCGTGGCCGACCGCATTACTGTGCTGCGTAAGGGCAAAGTGACAGCGGAAGGGCTGCCGATGGCCGGGCTGAACCGGGCCAAACTGGCCCAGTTGATGGTGGGGCGGGATGTGGTCTTTGCGGTGAAGAAGGATGCCCAGGAAGCGGGCAACACAATTTTAGAGGTCAGGAATCTCCAGGCGGCCAACAACAAAGGCACGCCCGCCCTGCGCGGGGTCAGTCTGACCATCCGGGCCGGGGAGATTCTGGGGATTGCCGGGGTGGCGGGCAACGGCCAGAGCGAGCTGGCCGAGTGCATCACTGGCCTGCGCGTCTGCGAAACGGGCAGCGTGCAGGTGGACGGACGGGAGTTGGCGAACCAGCCACCCATCACCGCCATCCAGTCCGGCGTCTCCCACATCCCAGAGGACCGTACCCGGGTCGGCTCCGCGCCCAACCTGACCATCACGGACAATGTAATTATGAAGCGCTATCGGACCGCACCCATTGGCAACGGCGCGACGATTGACGCGGCCCAGGCCGCCAGCTATGCCCAAAAGCTGAAGCAGACCTACGACATTCTGGCCCCCAGCGTGCGTACCCAAGCCCGCAAACTCTCCGGCGGCAATTTGCAAAAGGTGATTCTCTCCCGGGAGATCAGCGCCAACCCCCGGCTGATCGTCGCTGTCCAGCCCACCCGGGGTCTGGATGTAGGCGCGGTGGAAGCCATCCAGGAGCATCTGCTGGACCAGCGCAAGCAGGGCGCGGCTATTCTGCTGATTTCGGAGGAGTTGGAGGAGCTGCTCACCCTGAGCGACCGTATCGCCGTTCTCTTCGACGGGCGGGTGATGGGCGTGGTGGAGGGTGCGACGGCCAGTGTGGAAGAGATCGGGTTGATGATGATGGGAACAGTACAAGAAGAGGCGTAAGATGTGAGGTATGAGCGTGGCAACACCCTCGCTTTGTAACTGTTCAGCCCTTCCCAACCTCCCCCACCGTGGGGAAGGAGTCGATCCGGTAGGGTGGGGTGGCTGAACAGTTACCCCGCTTTTTACGCCCCTCTGGGGTTCTCCCCAGCTTCCGGAAGGATTTGCCGTGCCGTTTATCTTCCGCTTTTTTGTCCGCCCCTTGCGCATCTTCTTTGGACTGGCGGTCCTGACTCTCAAGCGTCTGCGCAGCCAGCCAGGGTTGGCCCTGTTGGCTGTCTTTCAGATTATTCTCTCCGTGGGACTGCTCACCAGTGCGGGCTTCTTTGCCCAAGCCGTGGACCGGGTGATCCTGCAACAGGAACTGGACCGGTTGAGTAACGTCACCGGACGCCCCCCCTTCTCCACTCGGGTCTATTTCTTCCCCTCTTCCCGCAAGCCAATGGATATTGCCTCTGCCGAGGCCGCGGGGCGCAGCATTGCCGGAACTCTCTCCGGGGAAATCGGCCTGCCCATTAGCCAGGCCATCACCCAACTGGAGAGCGGTAATATGATGTTAATGCCGCCACCCAACGATACCCGCTACAGCAGTACCAGCTCCTTTCTGGCTACCACAAATCTAATTTACATTCAGGATGTGGGTCCTCACCTGGAAATCATCGCTGGTGTGGCCCTGGACGACGCTGGCCGTTCCGAGGGCGAAGTGCTGGATGTGTGGATGCACCGGGAACTGGCCGCCACCCTGGGAACGGATGTGGGGGAAAAATTCTCTATTGCGCCTACCGTCAACCTGCCCGCCCAACTGTTGGAGGTTAAAGGTTTCTGGCAGGCTGTTGATTCCAAGGATCCTTTCTGGTTTCGCAACCCGGATGCAGCCTTTAAGGATGCGTTGATCATCCGACGCCAGGACTATACCGACCGGGTGCAGCCCATTATTCCCGGCGGCTCCCGTTTTGTCAGTTGGCAGATTGCCCTGGACGACGCAGAACTGAACCCCGCCTTTGCCCGGGCCTACGCCCTGGGTTTCGAGCGGGGGATGGCAGTGATCAACAAATATGTGCCCGGAGCTAATCTGGACGTTTCCGCGCTGGATTCCCTGAAGGATTTTGTGCAGCGCAAGACCGCGCTGACAGTCCTGCTCCTGGGCTTCAATATCCCGGCTCTGGGCTTTCTGCTCTATTTTCTGGTCCTGATTTCGGCCATCATCGCCCGGGCCCAGCAACGGGAGACTTCCCTGATGGTAAGTCGGGGGGCCAGGGTGGTGGATGTGCTGGGGCTGGTGCTGGTGGAAGAGCTACTCTTCTTTCTTGTGGGCATACCCCTGGGCGTGGGGCTGGGAATGGCCCTGGCGCTGGGCATGGGCTATACGGACAGCTTCCTCACCTTTGTTCCCCGCCCCTTCCTGCCCGTCTCGCTGCAGGGGATCGATCTGCTGCTGATCGGTGTTGGGTTGCTGGTTGCGCTGCTCTCCCGGCTGCTGCCTGCCCTGCGCTCCACCCGCAAAAGCATTGTGGCCTACGAATCCAGCTATGGCCGCCCCCAGGAATCTCCCCTCTGGCGGCGGGCCTTTCTGGATTTTCTGCTCATCGTGCCCACAGCCTACGCCTATCAACAGTTGTCCAACCGGGAGGCCCTGGCCCTGCTGGTACAGGAGAACACTGACGAACTCTTTCAGGACCCATTGCTTCTGCTTGTGCCTGCGCTCTTCATCTTCACCGCTTCCCTGCTGGTCATGCGCTTCTTCCCCCTGCTGATGAATCTGCTGGATAAGGTCGCCAGCAGCCTGCCCTGGACAGCCCCCCATCTGGCCCTGCGCCAGTTGGGACGTCACAGCCACAGCTATCTCAACCCTCTCCTGCTGGTGGTCATCTGTCTGGGGCTGGGCATCTACACCCACTCTATGGCCGCCAGTCTGGATCAGTGGCTGGTGGATCGGGTCTACTATCACGTGGGGAGCGATATCTCCTTTACACCCTATGCCGAGGCAGCCGAGAATAATTTGGGCGGGGAATGGATTCCCCCCATCTCGGCCTTTGCCGAGCTGCCCGGGGTGGAACGGGCGACCCGGGTGGGGAAGTACGAGGCGCGCCTGGAAGTGCCGGGCAGCCGCAGCGCCTCTGTAGATTTCCTGGCTGTGGACCGGGCGGACTTCGCGCCGGTTGCCTGGTTTCGTCGGGACTTTGCCAGCGAGTCCCTGGGCAGCCTGATGAACCGGCTGGCTGCATCCTCGGACAGTGTACTGGTCTCCCAGGCCTTTCTGACCAAAAATCTGTTGAAGGTAGGCGATGTGTTTACCCTGTGGGTGACACTGGATGCAGGCTTTCGGGTTCAGTCCCAATTTACCATCGCCGGGGTCTACACTCTTTTTCCCACCACCGCCGAGGGTGACAACGCGGTCATCGGCAATCTGGACTTTCTGGCCCTGCTGACCGGGACTACCTTTCCCCACGACATCTGGCTACGGGTAGAAGAAGGAACCGACAGCAAAGCGCTTCTGAAATCTGTGGAACGGCTGGGGATAGAAGCGCCCAAATGGAACGACAGCCGGGTGATAATTGCTGAGGAGAAGGCCAAAACCGAACGGGTGGGCATCTTTGGTACCCTTACCGTCGGTTTCCTGGCCGCGGCGCTGATGGCCGTATTGGCCCTGCTGGTCCACAGTTACGCCTCCTTGCAGGAGCGTCTCTTCCAATTTGGCGTTCTGCGGGCTATCGGTGCCCTGCGTCGGCAGCTGGTGGCCCAATTGGCTATCGAATATGGCTTGCTGGTCCTCTATGGCACAGTGGCCGGCTCTTTTATCGGCGCGTATGCCGCGGAACTGTTTACCCCCTTCTTTCGCTCCGCGTCCCAATCCAAAGTGATGCTGCCTCCCCTTATGCCCATCATCGCCCAGGACGAGGTGATCCGCCTGACGATCATCTTTGCGGTTGTCATCATCACTGTCGAGCTGGCTGCCACCGCCCAGGCTATGCAGCGTCGGCTTTTCGAAATTATGCGGATGGGTCATCAGGGGTAGGAGGGGATTGGGGATCGGGAGTCTCAAACCCCGATCCCCAGTCCCCAGTCCCTTCACATGCACATCTCTGCGGTTGGCCCCGGTCAGCGCTCCCACCCACCCCACCAACACGGGGGCTGGGAAGCCTTTTATCTCTTTGAAGGGGAAGGGACGCTGGAAATCGAAGACGAACGCCAGGTGATCCGGGCCGGGGGGTCGATTGTCTTTGATCCGCGACGGATGCACGGGCTGGTGAATACGGGGGATGTGGAGATGCGCTATCTGGTGATCCTGACGGGAGGATGAGAGGAAGGGAGGATGTCGGAGTAGCACAGAATAGAACGCGGATGTAGCGGAAAGTACGGAAAAAACCGGATTTTTCTCGATTTTATCGTATCTTCTCAATATCCAGGGGCAAAGAAGTTCGACTTTTGCCAAAAGTCGAACTTCTGGGTTGACCAACCCCGCTTTATTGAGAAGACACATTTTATCCACGAAAATCAGCCCTTTCCGCGTCATCCGCATTCTATTTCTTCTCTCTCCGACAGGCTGCTAGGCGGTCACGGGATTGCTGTTGGCCGTCTCCGGCGCGGATTGACGATCCACAACTCGTTGCAGGGCAATCCGCCCAAACATCGACAGCGCCTGATCGTCGTTGAGGGGGTGAAAGATGCCGGGGCGCACGTCCCGAAAATAGCGTTCCAGGGGCAGGGATCGGTTCATACTGGAGCCACCCACCACCCGCAGACAGTTGTCCACAGCCTCGATGGCGTTGTTGGTAGCCGTTACTTTTGTCGCCACCACAAAGGGCGAAAGGGCAGCCCGCTTTTCCGGGCGCTCGCTCCACTCCCGGGCCACGCCATAGACCAGCGCCCTGGCCTGGGTAAGCAGCAGTTCCGCCTGGCCCAACCGCCGCTGGATGTTGTCCAGTGTGGCGATAGGCTTTCCCAACGCGGTGGGCACCCGCTCCTGGGCATATTGGGCGGCGTAGTCCAGCGCGGCCTGGGCCACCCCCAAATAGACGCCGCTGACCGTCAGCGCAAACCAGGCGTTATAGGTAGCCCGGGCCGGGTCGCCTGCCTCTGGCCCGCCCCGCCCCAGCATCTGCCCCCCCTCCACCCGGGCATTGACGATCTCAATGTCGTGGCTGCCCGTGGAACGCATACCCAGACTGTCCCAGGTTTCGATGATGCGGATATGTTCGCCGGCAGGGATGACAAAACGGGCTACGTGACCGCTGCCATCCTGCAGAGCCGCGGGGATAATAAAATAGTCCAGTTCCGGGCTGAGGCTGGCAAAGCTCTTGCGCCCATTGATCAGCCAGGCTTCCGGCTCGCCGCTGACGCCGTTGGCGTAGACCGGTTCGGCGCTGGTGTCGGGCAGACCACCCCGGCTGGGGCTGCCCAAGCGCGGCTCGGTTGCCACTGCGTTGATCAGCGCGCCCCGCTCTACCGCATCCCGGCAGACCTGGGCAAAGAGAGGCTGCGGCCAGCCCCGGCTCTCGGCCACCGCGCCCAATACCTGTACGTGCATCACAAAGCTGAGGGCAGTGCTGCCGTCCCCGGCCCCCAGGGCTTCCATTGTCAGGACCGATTCCAGCAGGTCCGCGCCCCAGCCGCCGTACTCCTCCGGGATGATCAGCGAGGGCAGACCCGCGGCCCGAATGTCGACAAAATTTTCGTGGGGGAAAGTACCGTCCCGGTCGTGTTGGGCTGCCCTGGACTGGAAAAGCGGGGCCAATTCTTTGGCAATTTGGACAAAGTGTTTCTGGCGGTCAGTTTGGGGGTAAAGCATTGGAGACTCCTGGGAGTTGCGAATTGCGAGTGGCGAATTGCGTCTATCCGCTGCTCGATTGGACAATTGATGGAAGCAAATCAAATTTTTCCCATTGTAGCATAGCCTTCAACCGGTTTAGAAGAATAGCCGCTTCTTGTTCCTATGGCTGCGCGGCAGATAGCGGACCGGACCGTCGTTGTCCTGAAGTCGGAGCATTCGGCGAGAGTGCCTGCCCAGAGCGTGGGCGCAAGAAAGTGTACAACGCCCGCCAATTCCGCTACAATAGCGGTCAGGCTCATTGCTGACCGGGCGACGCACCCTTCACCTTGCCACCCTGTCGCCTTGTCACCCTGTCTCCTTGTCACCCTGTCACGTCTTTTCTCCTCTGCCCACTGGAGCTATCGATGGCTGATCGCAAAATCCGTGTACTTGTCGCCAAACCCGGTCTGGACGGCCACGACCGGGGCGCCAAAGTAGTAGCCCGCTCCCTGCGCGATGCGGGCTTTGAAGTGATCTACACAGGCATTCGCCAGACACCGGCAATGATCGCCGAGGCTGCCCTGCAGGAAGATGTGGATGTGGTGGGCCTTTCCATCCTCAGCGGCGCGCATATGACCCTCTGCCCAAAGGTGGTGGATCTGTTGCGCGCCCAGGGCCAGGAGGATGTGGCGGTGCTGGTCGGCGGTATTATCCCCGACGAGGATGTGGCGAAACTCCAGGCGGCTGGGGTGCAGGGGGTCTTTGGGCCGGGAACCTCCACCCAGGCTATCGTCGATTTTATCCAACAGGTGGCGGGATGACGGACCGGTGGAGTGACGGAAAGGTAACTGCTCACCCCCACCCAATCTCCCCCAGCTTGGGGGAGGGGTCGATCCGGCTCCCGCCCTGGAATGGGGAGGGGTCGGGTAGAGTGGCTGAACAGCCTTACCTGGAAAGATTCATCCTCTCGCCATCCCGTTATCGGACTCTTTCTCAATGCCCAAAGCGATTCCCACCCCCGAACTTATCTCCCGTCTGCTCGCTGGCGACCGCTTGGCGCTGTCCAGAGCTATCAGCCTGGTGGAGGACCGCACAGCCGAAGGCCGGGAGCTGTTGAGCGGTCTCTTCGCCCACACCGGCCAGGCCCATCTCATCGGTATCACCGGCGCACCGGGAACCGGCAAATCCACCCTCGTCACCGGGCTTGTACAGAGCTATCGGGCCGCGGGCCAGCGGGTAGCCGTGCTGGCCGTGGACCCCACCAGCCCTTTCACCGGGGGCGCGCTCCTGGGAGACCGGGTGCGCATGTCCAGATTGAGCGGCGATCCGGGCGTCTTTATCCGTTCTATGGCGACACGGGGGAATTTGGGCGGGTTGGCCGCAGCGACGGCAGATGTAGCACATCTGCTGGACGCCGCCGGCTACGAGCGGATTCTCATCGAGACGGTGGGGGTGGGCCAGGCGGAGGTGGAGATAGCCGCCACCGCCCACACGACGGTTGTGGTAGAAGCGCCCGGTCTGGGCGACGAAGTGCAGGCCATCAAAGCCGGGGTATTGGAGATCGCTGACATTTTTGTTGTCAACAAAGCCGACCGGCCCGGAGTCGAGCGCACGGTAGGCGCATTGGAACTGATGTTGCATATGGCCGAGGGCGCGCCCCGCCAACTGTTGCATCACGGCCAATTGCTGGATGTGGCGGCCCCAGCGCAAAGCCAGGCAGCGGGCTGGCAGGTCCGGGTCTTCAGGACTGTGGCCGCATCCGGGGCAGGCATCCCGGAAGTGGTGGCGGAGATCGAACGTCACGCGGCCTGGCTGGACGCAAGCGGGGAACGGGGGAGCCGGGAAGCTCTGCGTCTGACCCACGCGGTGGAACAGATTGTCCAGGCCGAGTTGCTGCGCCGGTTGCGTGCGGCCCTTCCCGCGCACAGGCTGTCCGCGCTGATGGCAGAAGTCGCTGCCCGTTCCCTGGACCCTTACACGGCTGCCCAGCAGATACTCTCTGGATTGGCCTAACAGCTTGTCGGAGTAGCACAGAATAGAACGCGGATTGAGCGGAAAATATGGAAAAAGCCGGATTTTGTACTGTTCAAGAAGATCGTGGAATCTGTAGGTGCGGTTTGCAACCGCACTTCTCCGGGTGAAAGTGGGGTTACAAACCGCACCTACGTTTTATCATCTCGTTGATCAGTACAGAAAAAGCCGGATCTCTTCTCGATTTTATCCCGCGAAAATCAGCCCTTTCCCCGTCATCCGCGTTCTATTTCTTGCTTCTCCGATAGCCTGTTAGCCCCAGGGATTCTCAGCAGTCCCCCGGAAAGGTGAAGACGTGAAACGTGAGATCAGGTGACGACACCTCACGTTTCATCTGGTATGGAGTAGGTGCAGGAAAACCGGGCCACGTGCGGTTCAAAACCGCACCTACGGCACTTTGGACTCGTCAAGAAATAAGTTCCATCCGGTGCGTCGCACTGTCCACGAAATGGCTCTAGTCCGCAACCTCATCTGGACAGTACGACGCACCAAAACGGGAAGTTATTCTTTGACAAGCCCTTAGCCATTTGATTTTTAAGTTCCAATAGATTGGACCCACGGATGACAGAATCTCCTTACGGCTTATCTTCTCGCACTGGGGCAAAAGGACGAAGCGCTTGGGGTGGAGGGCTGCTGCTCGGCCTGCTCCTCACCTTCACCGCTTTCTTTCTGACCCCATCCGCCCAGGCCGATCAGAGACCCCAGACCGGCCATTCGGATTGGGTGACGGTCTCCATCGACCCGGCCTTGCCAGAACGCTATTACAACCGGCTGCTCTCGCTGCTGGTCTACCGGGTGAAGACGCTGGAAACCGCTGACGGTCTCAAAAAAGTCCTGTTGCTGGACAGGGGAAGTCAGGCCGATGTGAGTATTGAATTGCTTCCCCGCAGCGCGGCAGGGGCAGGCTCTATTTATGCGCGTTTCTATGCGCCGGTAGCCGCCTTTGCGACTGTGCCCGACGATGTGGCATTGACGGAACTGACCGCACGCTGGCACGGCAGCGGGGACGGCCCCCTGGCAATTGCCCAGGAATACAAAGCCGAGCTGGCTTCCCTGTTGGGCGGCGAGATGTCCCCATCGGTCATTGTCACCGGCACTGCGGGCATTCTGGCTCTGGTAGAAGCAGACCCAAAGACGTTGGGAATTGTACCTTTTGACCGGTTGCACCCCCGTTTCAAAGTGCTGTCGGTGGATGGAGTCAACGTCCTGGACAACCGGTTGGACCCCAGTCTGTACGGGCTGGCCGCGTCTGTGGCGGCGACTGGACCCTATGCCGCGGAGCTGGCGGCTACGCTCACCCCGCGGGTTACCAATCCCAGCAACCGGGAGGCAGAACGCCTCTCGACGCTGCTGATGACCGGCGTGACCGCTATGACCCGGGTGACCGCAGCCAAGATGGAACGGTACGGCTACGATTATCCGGCCAGAGTTATCTCCCCCACCCTGGCCGCGGCGGACATCACCCACATCAGCAACGAAGTCCCCTTTATCGAAGGCTGTGTGGTCAACGCATCCCAGGATAACCTGACGATGTGCAGCGACACTACCTATTGGGCGGCGCTGGAAGCGGTGGGGACCGATATTGTGGGGCTGAGTGGCAACCACGTAAACGACTTTGGCAGGGATGGCGCGCGTGCATCCATTGGCTGGTATCGGGAGAATGGGATTGCCATCTATGGCAGCGGGCTGAATGTGGAGGAGGCGTGTACGCCCCTCTTTTGGGAGCATAACGGCAACCGCTTTGCTTTTATTGCCTCCCTGGCCTTTGGCCCCTCCTTTGCCTGGGCCACGGATGATCTGCCCGGTGCCTGCTACTACTATGACCACAAGGAGCAGATTTTCGAGACGATTCAGAAGATTCGATCCGAAGTCGATGTAATCGCCGTGGAGCTCCAATATCTGGAGACCTACAACCCCTATCCAACCAGCCAGCAGGTGACAGAGTTTCGCGAGCTGCGGGAACAGGGCGTGGATATTGTGACAGGTGTACAGAGCCACGTCCCCCAGGCGTTTGAGGTTTATGGGCCGGAGGGGTTGCATCGCCCCGGTGCAATTGTGTATGGGTTGGGCAACCTCTTTTTTGATCAGATGTGGAGCTGGCAGACCCGTACCGAACTGATGGCCCGCCACACGATCTATCGGGGGCGGGTGATCAGCACAGAAATCCTGACTGCGGTGCTGGAAGATTACGCCCAGCCCCGTTGGGCCACAGAGACAGAGCGGGCCGGGCTGCTCCGCACTATTTTTGATGCTGCGCCGGCGCGGGCAGAGTAGGAAGAATTGTATGAAGCAGGCAAATCTGGCTGACGATCTAAAGTCCCCGGCACTTGCTGTCCAAGCGAGCGTGTACAGGACAATCCAGGCAGCGAAGTTCGTGAAGTGCCGGGGGCTTTTCATCCCCCGTGCGCAATTCGTTGTATAAAGAACTTGCCAGGAAGTAGAACAATGACCTCTGGGCCTACCCCCTTTGCCGGACTACGAAGACTGCCGGGTTTTGCCCGCCAACGCTTTTTGGCCTATCTCGCGGAGATGTGGGATTCTCTGCGGCTGGACCTGCGTGATCTGCCCATCACCTACCGGCGATTGGCTCTGCTCGGCTATGGCCTGGCCCTGCTGCTCATTCTGGCCCTCTTCATTTTCGATCTGGCAGAGAGCCGCTTGCCCCGCACCGAATTTGCCACTTCAGGCTACCAGCGCATCTTGCACCTATCCGTTCCTGCCGGGGCCCCGTCTCTCTATCTGCTCGGCTGGGTGACAGGCTGGGCGCTGCTCCTGACCGGGGCCAGTGATTGCCGCAAACGCATCTTCTTGCCCATCGCCCTCTACTTCACCCTGGCCTGGCTGAGTGGTTCGGGGCTGGCCAATGCCGAGGGGAGCGAAGGCTTTCTGCTCTGGCTGCTGCCCCTGCTGCTCCTGGGCCTCCGGGTTGTCAGTGGCCGGCTCTCCTTCTGGCAGAAGCGCCCCGGTCTGGAGTTTCTGCTCTGGGCAGTATGTCTGGCCGCCTATCCCCTCAGCCAGGGCATTGACGGCCAGCGCCAGGCCGCTTCTCTCTACACATCCCTGGCCGGTGTCTATATTGTCGGGCTGCCCTTTTGGTTCTGGCTGGGGGTGGACGGCGCGGGGGGCGTCCTGCAAACAGCCAGCGGTCTGCTGGCCTCTCTGCGCCAGGCGCTCGGGGGTCGGTCCGATAACCTGGCGCCGGGGCTGATTCTGCTGCTGGCCGGGGCGGCGGTGGGGTTGGCTTTTGTGGATCGCCCGCTCTGGGCCTTGCCGGTTGTGCTGCTGCTTCTGGCCGCGGCCACGCTGGGGGCAGCTCGTCTGTTGGGGCGTGGACGGATCGGCGCGCGCCGTTATCTGCTCTGGCTGATCTTCAGCGCTTTTGTCTTTACCCTCTTCCTGGACCTGACGGTGCAAGAGATCGATACGGATGTCAACAGTATTGTCCTGGGGTTGGCCGGGCTGCCGCCCGCTTTTTCGTTTGGTCTGCTGCTGCTCTACGACATCTTCACCGCAGGCAGCCGCTTTGCCGGGGTGGATGGGCGCTGGCTGCCCCGCCGGGCCAGGGTGCTTATCTATCTGGGCGTTATCGTCCTCTCGGCTGCCTTTACCTTTCTGGCGCTTAATGTCTTCGATGTAGAACGGAGCGCACCCCACGATCTGGTGGCGCGCAATATCGGCGTTGTCACCTTTGGCGGGCTGGTGCTGGGCGGGTTGGGGCTGCTGTTTGTCCGGGGACGCTCTATCTGGGGCAATGAATCCGCATCGTCGTCCCCTGCCCCACCCGACTCTCCACTGTGAGGGTGTGGCCGTGGAGTTCCACCAGGGACTTGGCGATGCTCAACCCCAGCCCCGATTCGGCTTCGTTGACGGTGCGGGCGCTGTCGGCCCGATAGAAGCGCTCGAAGATGTGGGGCAACTGCTCCGGGGCAATACCGCTGCCCGTGTCGATCACCTCCAACAGCACGCCATCCTCCAGCGCGCTGCCCGCCAGTGTGATCCTGCCCCCTGGCGGCGTGTAGCGGATGGCATTCCCCACCAGATTCCCCAATACCTGGGCGTAGCGTTCCGGGTCCAGCGCCAGGCTGGGCAAATGGGCCGCCAGCGCCAGCCGCAGGTCAACCCCTTTGGCCCGGGCCTGCCCGGTGTAGGATGCAGCCACCCGCTCCAGTAGTTCACCCGGCCCTGTCAGAACCCGATTGAGGGTCAACTCGCCGGCATCGGCCAGGGAGAGGGTGCGCAGATCGTCCACCAGATGGCTGAGCAGACGGCTCTCTTCGTGCATAGCGCGCAGGATGGCGGGGGTGGGATGCAGCACGCCCTCTGACAGAGATTCGGTGTAGCCCATCAGCACACTCAGGGGTGAACGCAGTTCGTGGGCGATGTCTGCGGTCATCTGGCGGCGCAGGTGTGCAGAACGGGCCAGCTCGCTGCTCATCCGGTTGAAAGCTACGGCCAACTGGCCGATCTCGTCCTCGGATTGAACATCCACCGTTTGGCCGAAATCCCCACCAGCAATACGTTGCGCAGCCCGGGTCAGCCCCACCAAAGGCCGAGTCAGCGTGCGGGCCAATCCCAATCCCAATAGCAGGGCAAAGAGCGTTGCGCCCAGGGCCGCCCAGACCAGAGCCTGGGTCAGTTGGGCCAGAAAGAGACGGTCCTGAACCGTGCGATTGGGGTCGCCCACATTCAACGCTGTCCCCACCAGACGCCCATTCACCTCAATTCGTATGCCTTTGGATAGCTGCTGGGTAGAAAGCTGCTGACCTGCTCGATAGGGCTGAAAGCCAACAACAACCCGTCCCTCCCCATTGACCAGGACGTGAGGTGGCAGGATTGCCCCTGGCCCGTTGTTCTCTCGCGGAGAGCGGCGGGCCAGATTCCCCGCACCCTCCCAAGAGCCGCTCTGCTCGTAATAGGCGCGCATATTCGCGGCAAAATTTTCGAGAGATTGTTCGATACGGAAACGATCGAAGGCAGTGGTTGTGCTGCTGACAGAAAAGAGCGCGACCAGTGCCGCGCCGGAGAGTCCGACAATCAGAAAAGCCAGGGTGAGTTTGAGGGTGAGAGAACGCATTGGGGATTCCCAGAGAATCTATTATTGAGAAACGTGAGGCGTGAAACGTGAGATCAATCGGTCGATTTCACGTTTCACGCCTCACGCTTCTCGGTGCAAATGGATTGTGTGAATAGATTGACATTGCCCTATCCCCGCATCCGATAACCCACCCCAAAGACCGTCTCCACATAGCGGGGGGTGGCCGGGTCCGGCTCGATTTTGCGGCGCAGGTTGCGGATGTGGACATCCACCGAACGCTCGCTGCCCGCCACAAAGACGCCCTGCAAGTGATCCAGAATGGATTCGCGGGAATAGACCCGGCCTGGGCTTGCCAGCAGCAGAGCCAGTATGTCGAATTCGGAAGGGGTTAGCGTCACCGCTTCGCCCTCTGTCCAGACCAGACGGCTGGTCCGATTCAGACGCAGACCCTCGGTTTCCAGCACATCTGCGGGCGCGGCCTGCTTCTCCACCCGGCGCAGCACAGCCCGGATGCGCGCCACCAGTTCGCGCATGGAAAAGGGTTTGGTGATGTAATCGTCAGCGCCCAACTCCAGCCCCACCACTTTGTCCACCTCGTCCAGCCGGGCGGTGAGCAGGACAATCGGCGTATCCCGCTCCTGTTTGTGTGCTCTGATAAAGCCAAAACCGTCCATCTCCGGCATCATCACATCGAGCAGAATCAGGTCCGGTTTCTCCTGGCGGGCCACAAAGAGTGCGGATCGCCCGTCGCCGGCTGTAACCACCCGATAGCCTTCCTGGGTCAGATAGGCGTCTACCATTGTGCGCAGGCTGGCTTTGTCGTCTACTACGAGAATTGTTGTCATTGCTTTGTGGCTGCTGAAAATGCTAGAGATAAGGACACGGATGAAAAGGATTCACACGGATCGAATTTACGGACAATCTGTACTGGTCAAAAACATCGTGAAATCTGTAGGTGCGGTTTGCAACCGCAC
>JAHDWH010000417.1 GCA_023384455.1 Caldilineaceae bacterium
CTGAGCGAAAAGTTCTTGAAACCGGGCAATGTAATCGGCACGTTTTTCTGGGTTATAGCAAAGTCACGTAGAAACGAGGAGTTTTGTAGGATGGGTTTGTTTCCCGCCATCCTGAGTAGGTATGGAAATCCTCACTGCGAAAACTCCTTGTTTCTGTCAGGTTTTGCTATAGTGCCCGTTTGAACCATGCCCAGATTCGGGACGAATTTCGACCTTCCCGGAAGGTGCGCGTCCCCAACTTAAATTGCACCCTACCGCGCCCGCCCGTCAACCAGCCGGGCCAGCCGAATTTCCTGCCCGGCGCTGGACAACAGGAGCGGGCCGTCGTCCCGATAGAGGATGTCCACATCGCCCCGCACAAAGTCCCCCGCTTGCCAAAGAGCGGTTGGAAATCCCGCACCGGCCAGGGGCGCGCTGATCTGTTCGCCGCCCAGGGTTAGTGTGAACGGGAGATCGCCGGGCCAGTCCGCGGGGAGGGGAGACGGGGCTTGCCAGTAGAGGGTGACGTGCAGCGGTTCTCCCGACGTCAGGGGTCGGGTCGGGTCGTGGGCAAAGCCCTTTGCATAGGCGTCGAAACCGGCCAACACCAGCGGCCCAAAGGATTGATTCAGGCGGGCGTGCATAGGGACAATTTCAGCGGGCAGGGGACGGGGCGGGCGGGCAATGCGGACTGTGCCCAGAGGCAGCGCGTCGCCGCCAGCCACAGGCAGCCGCTGGCCTGTCTCGGCGTCGTAGAGGGCGAGGATCAGCCGATAGTCCACGGGCGGCGCGGCGGGTGGGGCATAGACGCCCCGCTTGTCCACAATCTCCGCGCCGGGTTGCCAGCCGGTTGTGGGCAGGCCACCGCCGCCCGGTTCGCCGTCCTGCTGGCCGACGACCTGATTTTGGCCGTTGAGCAGTTGAATGGTTGCTTTGTAGTGTCGGTCGAGAGGAGCGTCGGTCTGCCAATGCAGAGAAACAGGCAGGCTTGTCCCCGCGGCCAAAGTGCGTTCCTCTGGCAGACAGAATTGGGTCAATTGAATTGCATCGCCAAAGCCGACCGGCGGCCCAAGCGTTTCACAGACCAATCGATTGGGCAGGCTGTATTGGACAAAGCGCACATTGCCCTGCCAGCTTTCCAGCCCTTTGAAGGCGTGGCGGTTGAGCCAGCCCTCCACAATCCCCTCCGGGTCGGCCTGTTCGCTGGCCCAGAAAAGGGCGAACAGTTGGCGACGGTCCGCCACAAATTCGGCCAGCGCGGCTTCGGTGGCCGCCCGATCCGCTGGGCGCTGGCTGGGCAGCGCCAGCACAGGCAGGCCCGGATCGTAGATTCGCCAGACATCCGCCTGCCCCGGTGCGTTGAGGATCACCCCATCTGTGGCCGGATCGCCCAACGCCCCAACCGTCGCCGCCATCCCCGCGTAGTTGTCGCGCGCAGCGGGGTCGGCGTAGTAGGCGGGCAGAACCAGAAACGCAAGAACGATCCCGGCGAGCGGGAGTGCGTATTGCGTGTTGCGTATTGCGTAGGTAGTGGCGTTGGCGGCATAAAGCGTGAAACGTGAAACGTGAGATTCTCTCCGCGCCTCCGCGCCTCCGCGGGAGTCATTTTGCGCGCGGTCACTGGAATACGCAATTCGCAATACGCAATTCGCAGTTAAGATGCACCAGGCCGGTGAGGCCACCAGCAAAAATTTCAGGAATGAATCGGTAAACAGTCCCAGGCCGAACATCAGCCCGACAGGGGCCAGCAGCCAGAGAGCCAGGAAGGGCGCGGCCGGGTTGCGGCGCATCCGCCACAGACCGATGAGCGGCAGGATGCCGACCAGCAGCAGCCAGGGCCAGGCCAGTTCGGGTGCGCCGCGGATGGGGCCGACGGCGAGGGTTTGGAGAGTGAGGCGCAGACCGTCGAGCGCGGACACATCCACACCCCCCGCGGGCCAGTGGAGTACCCGGTCGATGGCGGTGGGGAGCCAGGGGAGGTAGAGGAGGAGGGCGAGGAGGTTGGCCGCTACAAATGGGAGTATTGCGTATTGCGTATTGCGTATTGCGTAAAAGTCTCGGCGATGATTCCACAGAAAGGCGACGCCGACAGAAGCGAGGACGACGGGAAAGATGTAGTGGGTCCACAGACCCGCGGCAGCGAGCAAGGAAAAAGAAATAGTGAATAGTGAATTACGAATAGTGAATTGTGAATAATGACGTACCACCTGCCACCTGCCACCTGCCACCTGCAACGCCACCCACACCAGCGCCGCGCTTTCCAACATCAGCAGGCTGTACATCCGCGCTTCCTGGCTGTAAAAGATTTGAAAGGGGTTTACGGCTGCGACAAAAGCAGCCAGCAGGGGGAATGCAGAATACGGAATACGCAATACGCAATACGCAATCCCGTAGACGACGGCGACGGTCAGCGTGCCGGTGAGCGCGGAGAAGGCGCGCAGGGCAAAGGGGCTGTAGCCGAAGGCGAGACTCCACACTTTCAACAGCCAATAGTAGCCCGGCGGGTGGATGTCGGCGGCCGCGCCCGCGGCGATCTGGGCGAAGCTGCGTTGGACCAGCGCCCAGGTGTTGCCCTCGTCGTGCCAGAAGGAGGAGCAGGTGAGGCAGTGTAAGCGCAGGAGGAAGGCCAGCAGAAGGATGACGGAAAGGGCGAGCGGGAGGGAAAAGCGGACGCACAGCCCGGCGTCAAACCGACTTTCCGCTTGGGACGACGCGTTTTCCACTCCCCACTCCTGTTCTGAAAATAGAACACGGATGGACACGGAAAGAACGGATTCACACGGAT
>JAHDWH010000418.1 GCA_023384455.1 Caldilineaceae bacterium
ACGTCTTCATCTTTCCGCACACAAATCGTGGCTTCGCCACCTTATGTTTTACTATCTCGTTGACCAGTACAATTCATATTAATCCTCCCTGGACTCGCGCAATTACCTCGTAAGGAAAAATCCTATGCCTTTCACGGAGAACTTTGTCACCTACGAAGCCTTCGGCGCGGTGGGCGATGGCGTGACCGACGATCTGCCTGCCATCTGCGCCGCGCATGAATATGCCAATAGCCACGGCCTACCCGTCCAAACCAGGCGCGACGCCACCTATCACCTGGGCCGCCGGGCGCTCACCGCTATCATCGCCACGGAGACGGACTGGAGCACCTCCCGTTTCACCATCGACGACACGGAAGTCGATGACCACAAAGCGCCCCTCTTTGCTGTGCGTTCCCTTTTGGAGCCGGTGGCGCTGGGGATTGACCAGCTCGTCCGGGACCAGCGGCAGGTGGACGTCCGACCGGCCCAGGACTGCCACGTACTGGTGGAGAATGCCAACAAACGGCTCTACATCCGGCGTGGGCTGAACCAGAACAACGGCGACCCCCAGCACGATTGCTTCATCCTGCGCCGGGATGGCTCGGTGGAGGGGGACATCGACTGGGAGTACGACACTATCACCCGCATCGAGGCCCGTCCGATTGACGAAAGTCCACTGCGCATCCAGGGCGGTATCTTCACCACCTTTGCCAACCGGATGGTCCAACCGGTGGGCTACAACTATTGGGCCAGAAATATCGTCATCACCCGCTCGAATACGGAAATCGACGGTCTGACCCACTACGTCGTCGGGGAGACGGCGGTGGGCCACCCCTATCGGGGCTTCCTCAGCGCGGAACAGTGCGCCAACATCACCTTCCGCAACTGCTTCGCCAGCGCCCACAAAATCTATTCCACCATCGGCGCGGCGGGGTTGCCTGTCAATATGGGTTCCTATGATATGCACGCCAACAATGTGGTGAATTTCCAGATGTTCAACTGTCGGATGAACCACATCTGCGACCGCACCCGCTGGGGTGTCATCGCCACGAACTTCTGCAAAAACATTCTGCTGGAAGACTGCACCCTCTCCCGGATGGATACCCATATGGGCGTCTCCGGAACGTATACCTTTCGCCGCTGCACCCTGGGCCATATGGGGCTGAACGCCATTGGTCGGGGCACTCTGACCGTCGAGGATTCCACGCTCTACGGCAACGCCTTCATCAGTTTTCGCAGCGATTACGGCAGCACCTGGGAGGGGAATGTGGCGATCCGCAACTGCCGCTGGACGCCCGCCTGCGGCGAGACGGCCTGGCCCCACCTGTTCAACGTGCGCAACGACGGCACCCACGATTTCGGCTACCCTTGCTCTATGCCAGCCGAAATAACGATCGACGGCCTCTTTGTGGACGACCGCAACCATCCCGACGGCTACGACGGCCCCTATATCTTCACCGATCCGGACAGCGGACAAACGGGCGGCGAAGCACTTCCACCCGCAGCGGAACGGCCCTATCCCTATGCCCTCTGCCGACAGGTGCGGGTGCGGGGGCTGACCACTGCCACTGGGAAGAAGCCACAGCTTTCACCCAGTGGGGAGATGAGCAAAAGCACAGTCCTGGTTGTGGAGGAATAATCCACAGACCACATCTATTGCTCTCCACCGGTCCGTGACCGATGGGCGGGTCACGGACCACGCCCAGAGCGTAACTACTCATCCCCTCCCAACCTCCCCCACTGTGGGGGAGGAGTCGCTCCAGTTCCCTCCCTGGAATGGGGAGGGGTAGGGTGGGGTGGCTGAACAGTAACCACCGAACAGGGCCGACGATTGCCCCCACTCCCCACCCATAGAATGGACAATCCAATGGATGATCTGGCCACATTCAACCGCCAACGCTGGAACGCGCTGGTCGAGGCAGGGGTGCTCTATTCCCGGCCCAATCTGGAGATGGATGAGGAGACGGCCCGGCAGATGATCGACGAAGAAGGGCTGCTGGGGGATGTGCGGGGCAAGCGTGTGTTGCTGTTGGGTGGTGGCGGCGGCCAGCAGTCAGCCGCCTTTGGCTTCCTGGGCGCAGAAGTGACTGTCATCGATCTCTCCGACGGCCAGTTGGAGAGGGATCGGCAGGTAGCGGCCCACTACGGCTACCAGTTCGACATACAACAGGGCGATATGCGCGATCTCTCCCGCTTTGCCGACGCCACTTTCGATATTGTCTGGCAGCCCTATTCCATCAACTTTGTCCCCGACGTGGGCCCGGTCTTTGCCGGCGCGGCCCGGGCGGTCAAACCCGGTGGCTTTTATACGGTCCAGTGGCACAATCCCTTCACCCAGGCCGTGGATGACGAAAGCTGGACGCCGGAACACGGCTATGCCCTGCGCCAGCCCTACAGGGACGGGGAGATCGATCCGGCCAGCTTCAAAACCCAGAATTGGATCATCGATACCGAAGGGGGAGAACGGGTGGAAGTTGAAGGGCCACGGGAGTTCCGTCACACATTGCGCACCTTTCTCAATAGCCTCATCGGGGCTGGTTTTAACATTCGCCGCTTCTCAGAGCACAACACCTGGGAGTCAAACCCCACACCGGGCAGTTGGGAGCATTACAAATCGGTCTCGCCCCCCTATCTCACCGTATGGACAGAGCGGCCGTAAGATTTTTGTACGAACCAGGACCACCGACTGCCGCTGCACTATCAGTTCCTTTGCTCACCAGGCCACACGACCGGCTGATACCGATAACGACGAAAATATTGTACGTCGGACTG
>JAHDWH010000087.1 GCA_023384455.1 Caldilineaceae bacterium
TTCGTGGACAGTGCGACGCACCGGATGGAACTTATTTCTTGACGAGTCCTTAGTAAGCGTCAGGAAATAAATTACCGGTCTGATTCCCGGAATCGTGTCTGCGAAACCCCTACGTTATTTCTTGATAGTTCCCCATACGACGGGTAGCGCCACGGGGGATGAAAATGTAGGTCGGACTGTTAGTCCGACGGGCCTGCAACGTCGCTGGTCGGACTAACAGTCCGACCTACATTTGCATCCCCCGTGGCGCAACCCGTCGCATGGAGAACTGCCCTGAAAATAGCCATTCGTACGTCGGACTGTTAGTCCGACCAGCGACGGTGCAGGCCCGTCGGACTAACAGTCCGACCTACATTTTCATCCCCTGTGGCGCAACGAAGTCGCATGGGGAACTGCCCTGCCCTGAAAATAGCCATTCGTACGTCGGACTGTTAGTCCGACCAGCGACGTTGCAGGCCCGTCGGACTGACAGTCCGACCTACATTTTCATCCCCTGTGGCGCTACCCGTCGCATGGAGAACTGCCCTGAAAATAGGACGCTGATGACGCGGAAAGAGATGATTGCCGCTGATAAAATCTGTACAGATCAGTTGTTTCTGCGTAAATCTGCGTCCGCTTTTCATCCCCCGTGGCGCTACCCGTCGCCTGAGGAACTGGCCTGAAAATAGCCATTCGTACCGACCAGCGACGTTGCAGGCCCGTCGGACTAACAGTCCGACCTACATTTTCATCCCCTGTGGCCCAACCCGTCGCATAGGGAACTGTTCAGTTATGCGTAACTATAACATTTTGTCGCTCCAGGCGCAAATGGTTTCGGTCTGCCAGGCAGGTAGACCAGCCAACAAAAAAGTCCGCTGCCACTACTGGCAACGGACTTTTTCAGGCTCCTCGACTTGGACTCGAACCAAGAACCCTTCGGTTAACAGCCGAATGCTCTGCCGATTGAGCTATCGAGGATCGGCGCTTGCGCTGTGCAGTATACGGTTTTTGCCAGGAATGTCAGGAGTAATTGACCGCTTGTGTTACGTTTTCGTTTTTCTGGTGGGATACAGCCGAAAGTATCCTATCTATGGCTCACAACCTACCGGCAAGCCGACTTCCCCTTGACCTGGAACTTCAGGACTTTCTCCTGGACAGGCAAGCGCGCAACCTGACACTGAATACCTTGAAATGGTATCGGTATGGGTTGGACATTTGGCGCGCTTTCGCCCTGGCTGAATCTCTTTCCACAACTGAAGACGCTACCCCTGCCCACGTCCGGCGCTTCATTGTCTACCTCTCCGAACGCGGACACAATCCGGGCGGCGTGGCGCACATCTACGGCGCGCTGAAAGCCTATCTGCATTGGTACGCTGACGAATACTCCCCCCCTGGCTGGAATCCCCTGGCGAAAGTAAAGCCACCCAAGCGGACAAAAGAACGGCTTGACCCTCTCTCCCTCCACGATTTCCAGCTTTTGGTGGATAGTTGCCCGCGGCGTTCGTTCACCGGCGACCGTGACCGGGCCTTGCTGATGCTCCTGTTGGATACGGGGGTACGCCACCAAGAGCTAACCGATTTGCGGGTAGGCGATGTGGACTTGCAGACCGGGCAAGTCATTGTGCGGATGGGCAAGGGGCGCAAGGGGCGGGCGGTCTTCATTGGGGCAAAGACCCGGCGTGCGCTCCTGGCCTACTATCGCCACCGGGAAAGCCTGTCCAGTGACCTGGCGCTCTGGACAAAGCAGAGTGGGGATGCGCTCACGAAAGCGGGCATACGGCAGATTGTGCGACGGGCCGCGGGCCGGGCCGGGGTGGATGTGCCGGGGATGCACGAATTCAGACGGGCCTTTGCCATCAACAGTCTGAGGAATGGAATGGACGTTGCCACCCTGCAAAGACTGTTAGGCCATTCCAGTATTGAGACAGTCAACCGCTACCTGGCTCTGGTAGAAGATGACCTGCGGGCAGCCAGTGGCAAGTTTGGGGTTGTGGACAGTCTGAAGGGCTGAATCTGGACAGGCGAAAACGTTACAGTCAAAACAAACGGACAGGAAGGGCAAGAATGAACGAAAAGACCTGTAGGGTATGTGGAACACCTTTCAAAGGCAGAGCGAACCGGCTGTACTGCTCTCCTGCGTGCAAGTGGCAAGCCTTCGCACAACGTCACCGGCGCAATGGGGTTGACGCCCACCCCTTGCCGGTTGTGGCCTGTGGGCAGTGTGGGCAGGACTTTCAGCCCAAGAACAGTCGGGCGCACTTTTGTTCTAACCGATGCAGACAGGCGGCATACCGGGCCCGGCGGCTGGAATGGCAGCGGCGTACCCTGGGCAGACGACCCACGACGAAAGGAAAGTGAGTGATGGAAAGACAGACGATAGAGCTACCCGCGCAACGAATGGGGGATGACAACGATCTGGCCCAAAAGCTGGCACTGAGTGGGCCTAACACCCGCTGGCTTAAACCGCTAGCCGGGGGCAGTGGCGAGCCACCCGCGGCCCTACTCGCACCGGTCCACAATCCACCGGTCATCTATGACCCGGCGTTCACCAGTCACGAAAATTCAGGCAGTGAGGAATACGCCACACCGGGCAGCCGGGCCGTGGGCCAGCTTATCCGGCTTGCACCCTTCTCTGTGGTCTGGGGGTTGCTCACCTGGGGGATGGTCTGGATTTTGGAGCTATCCGGGCCCTACTTTCTCCTGGGCTTTGCGGCGCTCACCGCGGCTACCTATTGGCGGATGAATAAAGACGAATTCAATTTCAGCCGTAACGGACTGGAACGCCACAAAGTGGACAGCGCGCTGGAAGTCCGGCTCACCGAACTGGAGAACTCCCACGAACTACGCAAGATGGCACTGGAAGGCTACCTGCGACAACTGGAAGGCGGCAAGCAATGACCAACAGCAATAACGTAACGTTACCCAATGCAGCAAACCGGCACAATATGCGCTGTCTTACGTGCCATACCCATCTGCCAGCGGCTACCCGCGGGCGGTTGCCTCGCTACTGTTCGGACGCGTGCAAACAGGCGGGCTATCGAAAGCGGGCCGGGGGGCGCAAGGCGACGTACTACGAAATTCTGGACGGAGTGAAAGGTCTTTCAGCCGGGGAGTGCGAGCGGCTGATAGATGCGCTCTACAATCGGCTATATGACATCGGGAACGGCGGTGCAAGATGACAAACCTACTCACACACCTGAACGGGCTTGTCCAGCCTGTGGATGGCCTTCTGGCTACCCACGAATGGAAAGAGCGGGCGTTACAGGCAGAAACGAAGCTGTTGCGGGTTGCCAGCAAAACCGCGGCGCTACAGGCAGAAAATGAACAATTGCGGCGCAACTGGCGACGGCAGCGGCCCACCTATGACCAGATAGCGCACCGGGCCAAACACGACTGCGAATTGATGTTCGCCCTATTCCTCTCTGGCTTTGAGACAACGCGGGACAGGTGTCTGGACGAACTGGGCATCAGCAAGCGGCGCTGGAACTGGGCACGGGCATTGGCCCAATTGTCGGGCGTACACGACGGGGTAGAGTTTCGGCAGGATTTGTCGATGGCAGAGGTTATCCGGCGTCTGCGCGAGGGGGTAGACGTGGCAGAGAAACAGCCGGTATTGTTGCGTGGCTATATGCCGCGCAACGGCGGCCCTACACGGACAGGGGGACGCTAGACCAGAGGGACCCCGGGCCTGTCGGCCAGTTGGACCGCGGTGGTTGGCGCGCGAAAACGGGACGGCACACTGGAACGTGGGATGTGGGGGCGGGGCGCGACTCTTTCGGGGGGAGTGGGGGAAGAAACAAACAATCAGCCCAAACCGGGCAGAAAGGCGGGACAGTATGAGCGCACCGTGGTACGACAATCTGGGATTTCTGAATCTGTTGGACTGGCTGGAAGGGTTGGGCCGGGGAATCATCTATGGGGACGTGACACCTATCCGGCTCACACTCCCCCACCCAGAATCTGATTGGTGGGATGAAAATCCCGACGTGCAATTCTGGAATCTGACAGCCGTGCAAGACCTGCTGAAAAGCTACCACGTCAAGACTTTCTGGCACGGCTTCAACGCTGACCAGATTTGGACCCACGTACCCAACAAACAGGCACGTTGGGCAGAGTATCTACTACACCGGGCCGGGGCAATCCCCCCACTGACAATGCAGACCGTCGATGGGCGCAATGTCTCCTGGGCCAGCAATCCAAAGCACGGGGGCAAGCTGCCCACCCGCTGGGCAGACCGACCCGACACTGGACGGCGTGGGCGTGGCCGGGGCAAACGTGAGCGGCGCAACGAATGGGCAATGTTCTAGCAAAGGGAGCAACGGGGATGAAACCACAAATCACAATCATTATGAAAGCCGATCTGCAAAACACGCTGACCGCCATCTGGCAGAGTTACAGCAGCCTGTTGACCAATGTCCCATCACGGGATGCGGACATTCACGCAGACGGCGTGCTTTCCACATTGCGGGCAATCGCAACCGCCGCGGGCGTAGAGTTTTGCCCTGCCGGGGCGCATTTGCCCATCCGAAAGGAGATAGGCCGTGGCTATTGAATTTGTCTTGCTGGTCCTTCTCTTGGCTGCCTGGGCGATCTGGTTCAATTGGGTAATCCTACGCATCTTCACCTGGCTGGAAAAGTGGTTCTATGACTCTTAACCCGAATGAACCGCAACTGGAATTTGTGTTTCGAGTTGATTTGCAACGGAGTCTACAAAGCACCTGGGCGGCCTTAGACGGGCTGGCCGGGGCTATGCCAGACGAAGGGGTGCAAATCTACCGGGCGGGTTTTCTGGCCGCGCTACAGGCTGTAGGGCTGGCCGTAGGCGTGGATTGGCAAGATACACCCACACCCACACGGGCGGCGCGGGATTGGGGAAAGCCTACGCCACCGACAAACGTTCCCCGGCTGCTGACTGGCCGGTACTGACCACTATTCATAGACGAAAGGAAACGAGGGATGGACGAGGACAGGGAAATGGAAAAGCTGCTAGAAGACTTCGGAAGGCTATCAGCGGACAAACGAAAGGAAATCATTCAGGCGACAGCGGCCTATATTTTGCTCTACCCCTATATGGAGGGCCGGGGGCAAGCTGGGCAGGGCGTGACCATTGAACACACACCGCGGCAAATGTTGACGGACGGCAGCGCTACTGCGCTTTGACGGGCATTTCTAACCATTCAGATCATACGAAAGGAAACGAAGGATGAAACAGCTAACCGCATTGGGAAGTGAAGCGCTGGAACAATTGTGCAAGGATTCAGGACAGGATGAAAGCGCGGCTGTATCGGCTCTACTGATGGCGCTACCCGAAGGACAGCGCTTTGAGGTTGATTGTGCCATTGGTTCTTATGTGGTGGCGGTGCGTGACGCGGCGTTCCTGGCCGGGCTGGCCGTGGGGAAAGACCCGCTGGCCTTGCTGGTGACAAAGGAATAGCCTACAATGGCCTGAAAAGCAGACGCCCACCTGAATCTTTGCGGGAAAGGGTGGGCGTCTGTGGATGGGATACCGGGGCGGCGTGCGCTCCCGCTTTGTCGAACTAGTGGAAGTCTACACCGGACCCGGCAAGGCGTCAAGTCCCATCGAAGCATTGGGGAGAGGTGGGAAGATGGGAGAAAAGATATACCGACTCTCAGACCTGATAGAAATAGAACCCGGTTCAGTGGATGTGAGGCTAACCCTGGCTGAAAGCCTATCTATGGCGCGGGCGCTTCAGGACTTGAAACGTATGCAAGAAGGTTTCAAGCAATCAATGGGCGGCGTGATGCGTTTTCAGCAATCAATGCGTGACATTGGCGATATGGTAGGAGGGGTATCAAAGGCGGTCAATGACCAAATGATGTACGCTGGGCAGGCTCTGGCGCTTGTGGCGGGCGGTCTACCGCGGGACTATAAACGCGGGCCGGAAATTATCATCACCCCATCCCGAGCGCGCCACCTTGCGCTATTGGATGAACTGAATCAGTTTCCCAGCAACGAACGGATGGGCTATCTAAATCAGTTTCCCAGCAACGAACGGATGGGCTATCTAAACGAAGTAACAACGGAAATGGAAAGATTGCCACAAGAACAGAGAAGGGCTTACCTGTGGGAGTTTTTCCAGATGCTACCCCCAAAACACCGGACAGATTCTTTGTGGGAGGCATTAAGAACGCTGACCCTTGAACCTGTGAGGATATTCGTACCGGATAACTACCACCGCGAGCAGATTACACCGGCAATCAGTGACCAGACCCGACAAGAGAATAAGCCGCTGCCCATCCCGGAGGGGAGTACCCAGACCGATAGGCGAAAGGGTGGGCGTAGGCGGCTACAATCCCACCAGAAGGCACTACAGCGGCTCTTAGATGGGCAGACCAGAGAAGCGAACTTCTACCAGTGGAAGAAAGAGTATGAGGCAGAAACGGGCACGGACCCGGAACACCTGCTAAGTGGAGCGTGGGACAATCACCGCAAGAGCGTTTGGGAAAAATTCGCCGGAAACAACTAATTTATTCCACGGAAGATTCCCTATTTTTTCCGGGCGGGCCGGGGTATGCTGGGGGGCAGTCTTTCAGCTATCAGGAGGAACGGCTTATGACATACAAGACTTTGACAGTACCACTCACAGAAAGGGAATGGCATACCCTGCGAACCATTGCGCAAGATGAGTACAGGAATCCCAAACAACAGGCGGCGTATCTTCTACGGCTGGCCCTGGGGCTGGATAACCCCAACAAACACGAAAGCGCCGGTACAACCCTGGCAGGTGACGGCGCTTTCGTGGAAGTCAACCCTTAACCAATGCCCGGAAATCAAAGCCGCCGATGTTATCAGCATCGGCGGGCAGCGACACAGGGCACAAGTCAGAAAGGCAACTCCATTATGGCATACAATGGCGCAAAACGCCACCCCGAAAAAACCCCGATTTTTGTAGCTGGCCGGTCTACGCCCATCGGCTTTGTGCAAGGCAACGTCTTTTGCAAATGGATACAGGGTTCAAAGCACATTCTCCGCACACCGCGGGCGATTGCCTTTGACCGTTCGACCCTGGCCGATGCGGAAAGGGCCGGGGCGGTCTTTGCTCAGGTGACAGACGACGAAACGAAGACAGTCTACCGGGCGCGCATCGATGCAATTTGGACGCACGGCTTTTCTGTGAACCGCGGGTACGGCTCACAGATAGGATTGACGCTGAACCGCTTTGATGTGAACGGGAAACCCGCGGCGGCAACTTTTGAAAGCAACAAAGCGATTCAGGCGGCGCAACCGTCTTTGTTCGGAGGGATGGGAGAATGACAACAGCGACGAAGACACCGACCGAAGCTGTAACCCAAGCGCTGCCTTTCCTGCGCTCTTTTGGATTCAATCTTGTCCCGTTGGGTGGGGACAAGCGGCCTGTCATTGTGGGCACGTACACGGGCAAGAACGGCAAACCCCAGCCCAAGCGCTATCAATGGGAAGGATGGGCAAAAAAGCCGCAGAGTGACACCTATTGGGCGAAACTCCCCAATCTGGAGTGGTGGGGCGGTGTGCAAGGGCTGGCCGCAATCTGTGGGCCGGTGTCGGGCGGGCTGGTCTGTCTGGACTTTGACGGGCTGGCCGATGCTTCCCACATTGCGGACGTTCTGGAAGGGCTGGGATTGCCTGCTGATTATGAATGGGCTTATCCCAGTCCGCGGGTAGATGGCGGCTGGCACGTTTGGTTACTCTGCCCTGATCTGGAAACAACAATGGAGGCCCAAAATGGATAAGGGCAAACTCGACAGACCGGGCACTGTAGCCGGTCACGTAGAACTGCGCTACACCGGGCATTATGCGGCGCTTCCCCCTTCGATGCACCCCAGCGGCAACCCCTACGAATGGCGTACTCTCCCCAGTGAGGAACCTGCGACCGTATCCGCAGACTTGCTTTTGGCGGTCTATGATTCTGTGACCGTGAAAGAGAAACCCAAGTCAGCATCCACACTTACACCGGCGCAAGCCACCGGCAAGGGCTACAGTGACGACTACGTGACAGAGGAATACATCCGGGCAGCTTTCGATGGGGAGCTTGACCAGTTGGCGCGGGCAGCCCAGGGCGGGCGTAACGACGCACTGAACGCGGCCGCGCACAGTCTGGGAACGCTTGTAGCCGATGGCCTGCTGATGGAATCGGAGGTAATCAGCGCGCTGGAAGTGGCGGCGCTGGCTATCGGGCTGGAAAGTGGGGAGATTGGCGCTACTATCCTCTCTGGCCTGAATGCGGGAAAGGCAAAGCCGCGGGGGTTGATGCTTCGACCCAAGAGCTATACGAACGGCAACGGGGCGGGCTATGCGGCGATGTTTGGGGCGCAAGGTGGGCAGGAATTGCCCGACGGGGAAGGCAATACACCCCAGCGGAGGTATAACCCCTGGCCCTACGAAGCGCAACCAGGGAAGATGTTTTTCTGCAAGCAAGAAACCGACAAAGAGACGGGCGAAACCACAATCTACAGAACCCCGCTTTGTGATTTTAATGCGGCGATTGTGGGAACGGTGATTGATGAGGACGGCGGCGAAACCTATCAGATTGCGGGGGAAGCCTGGCGCGGCGGGGCGTTCTCCTGTGAAATCTCTGCTCTGGACTTTGGCGACAATCGCAAACTGATTGCGACACTCTCCGCGGCGGCTGGCCCAAAAGACCCGATACTATCCGGGCAAAGCAACCACATCGGACCCGCAATCAAAAAGCTAACCCAGGGCGATTTGATAGAGACCCGGCGCTTTTCTCGCACAGGCTGGGCTGATGGGCGTTTCCTCATTCCTGGCCGGGAACCTGAGGGCGTGACGCTATCCCTTCACAGAAAACTTCCCTTTGCGATTCCGGGCGCTGGCGACTTGGCAAAAGGGCTGGCCGGGCTGGAGGGGTTGCTACAATCGATGGGCGCTGAAATGGGTACTGTTCTTCTCTCTGCGCTCTTTTCCGGGCCAATGGCGCGGCTGGCCGGTTGGCAGGGGGAACGGTACGCGGTTTTTGTGCGTGGGCGTACTGGCACACTGAAGACCAGCAATACCCAGGCGGCAATGAGCATTTACGGGCTGGGCTTTTTGCAAGACGACGCGCTGACCAAATGGGGGGATGGCGCGACGGCTAACGCGTTGATGGCCCTGGCAACCCAAGCGCACGATTTGCCCTTTCTGATTGACAACTACAAACCCAACACGGGCGGCGGCGCTCACGCTTTCGTAGGGCTGATTCATAACATTCTGGAAGGCGGCGAAAAAGACCGGCTAACCCGCTCTGCTACACTCCGCGACACAAGACCTATTTTCTGCTGGCCGATATGCACGGGGGAAGATGTACCAGACGGGGACGCGGCAAGTCTTGCCCGCGTGCTGGTGATTCCCTTCTCCGAAGACAACCGGCTACCAAAACGAAAGGAGGCGCTCTCCATTGCCCAGCAGGCGGGCGCGGCTGGGCATTTGGCGACCGTGGGCGGGGCGTGGCTGGATTGGCTGGAAAGTGAGGAGGGGAAGGCAGCGGCAAAGCGACGGGGCGCTCAACTGGTAGACCGGCGCAATCTGTGGGCCGATGGGCTGGAAAAAGTCAATCCCCGGATGGCTAACCCGTTGCGTGTGGCTACCAATCTGGCAACCAATGACCTGGCGTGGAAGACCCTGGCCGAGCATCCTCTTTTGGGGGCGCTGGCCGGGCGCTATGCCGACGCTCACCTGGCGGGGCTAAAGACGATTGCGGCGGCGATGGCAGAACAGACGACAGAAAGCAGTGAGGGGGAACGGTTTATCTATGCCCTGCGCGAGTTGCTATCGACCGAACAGGCGGTATTGATGGACGCGGACGAAAGCGCAGACAGTGGGAATCCTTTCCTTGACCCGCGGGAAACGTCGCGGCGGATTGGCTGGATTGCCGAGGATGGCGGGGCGTATCTGCTACCCAAGAGCGCACGGAGTGCGGTGGAACGGCTGGCAGGCAATCTCTTTATGAGTGACCAAGCGCTCTATGATCAACTGGATTCTTTGGGATACATCGGGCGCAAAGACAAAGACCGACGCACCCTCACAAAGCGTATAGGCGGCAAAGTACAAAAGGTTCTGCATATCCAAGCCGGGGCGCTGGCCGGTGATGGGGCGGCGTGAGGCTCCCCAGTTGGGTTGTTACCGCCTTTCCTCATTTTGTTACCGCCTTTTTTAAAAGGCGGTAACAAATTTGGCAAAGGCGGTAACAAATTTCAGGAGTGAGTGAAAGAGAATCTCTATTTTGTTACCGATGTTACCGATGTTACCGCTTTTGAGACAAAGTAACTCTCTATAGCGCGTGCGCGGGATACTATGCGAAAAAAAGAGGGAAAAAGTAAGGATTTAGTCCATTCTCTCTTTTTTTTTCTATACATAGCTTATATGGGCAAAAAAGCGGTAACATCGGTAACATCGGTAACAGGGCAGCATAGAGGGGGCAAATGATGGGCAAACGAAAGCGAGAGAAGCGGGGGAACATCCCACAAACGACTGTGGGGGAAATGCTGAACGCGTGGAAAGCTGGCGAGTTGCGACAGCCGCGACTGTCTGCGCTCTTTCGGCGCAACTGGTGGGACGCTGGGCCGGGGGCACGAAAACAACGGGTGAAACGCAAACCGAAAACAGAGAAGCGGGCATAGCCTGAAGGGGGCACACAATGACAAACTTGGAACTGATAGCCAAAGCACTGGCCGAAACGAAAGCGCGACAAGCCGACCTGTTGGGCCGTCAACAGACCGCGGAGAATGCGCTACCGGCGCTGAAAAAAGCGCTGTATGCTGAATCGTTGGGCGGTCTGGGAGAGGCAGACAAAGCGGGCAAGGTGGACGCGGAGAAAGTTAAGGCGCTGGCCGAAAGCATCCAAGCAAAGAGCTTTGAGATCGCTGCGCTCAAAGAGGAACTCAGGGCAACGGGCAGACAGTGCGCTGAACTGGAAAGCCGTCACGAGCGGCTATTGAGCGAGGCGCGGCGGCTGGCCGCGCAAATGAATGCGGCGCTACTCCCTGCCCTGTGGCTGGCCGTGACCGGGCCGGAAAGCGTAGAGGCAGAGATAGGGCCGATGCGCCAAAGATACCGGGAGATTGCCGGGGATGTGGTTGTGTAGGGGCTGATTTGCGGTAGTCGCGGAGCAAAAAGAGCGAATCATTGGATGATTGAACGTTTGTGCTAAAATGCGCCTATGTTCCGAGTATCCCAGACGCAAAGCAGAACCCCATACGAGCGGCTCTTGTGCGCTGTACTGGTGATGGCCTGGCGTGATGCCCATTCTCTAAATGCAGAACTGAGGGCAGCGGCGCGGGCCTGGCTACACTCTGACGGCGCTGTAGTGGCTTGTGAGTGGCTGGGCTTGCCAGTGGAGCGGCTACAGTCACGGCTCACTGAGGGGCGCGGTCCTGGTCTCAGGAAGTCGGGCCGCGGGCTTGTGGCTGTGGACGCCACCCGACAACCCTACACCTAAAAAAGAGACACCCGGCGCGTCGATGGCCGGGTGTCTTTGTATGTGTGGGGCGTCTGCCTGGCTCTACACAATCAGATAGTCGGCGCTACTGTTGGAAGCGTGGGCGTAGCGGGTTGTGGTGGCAAGACTGGAATGGCCCAACTGCTCTTGCACGGCGGCGGGGTTTGCACCGCGCTCTAGGGCGTGGGATGCGTGGGAGTGTCTGAACCAGTGGGCCGATACTGCCTTTTTGATACCGGCTTTGACGGCTGCGGCTTTGACAATCCGGTGTACGGCTACCCGGTCCAGTGGGTTACCCGTGCGAGTGGTGAAGACCGGGGCGCCATCCTCTGCAAAGCGGCGCTGGGCAATCAGTAGCTTGTGAGTATCGGCGCTGATTTTGGCATTGCGATTCTTGCCACCCTTGCCAAAGATGAGAAGCTCTGCCCCACCGTCTGGGGTAGGCACAACATCGGACCAACTGAGGGCGCATATTTCAGAGACACGCCCACCGGCGCTATAGAGACACTGTAGCAGGGCAATCTCCCGGTCACCCTGGGCGGCGTTGATGATTGCGATTGTCTCGCGCTCTGACAGTACCTTCCCCTTCACTTTGTCGGGCGTGGCGGGGCTTTTCAGCACGGCGGCGGGGTTCAATCGAATGTAGCCGGTTTTGAGTGCGAAGGAAAAGAGACTGCGAACCGTGTCAATGTGGGCCTTGACTGTGTGGGCCGTTCCTGTGAGAGTGTCTGCCCACGTCTGCAAGTCTGACAGGCTGATTGTCTGCAATGGTTTGCTGACTGTCTCAAAGAAGCGGGCCACAATCCGGGCGTACTGTTTGGCCGTGTTTTCTGTGCGTCCGTGCATCCACATTTCAATCAGCCGGGCGTCTGTGGTATCGGCGGGGATGATGGCGGCGTTGTCGGTGTGGGTAATGATGGCGGTTGTCATTGTCGGCGCTCCTGTGTGATAAGTGGGATTCACAACATAAGTGTTCTTATGTTGTGAATTATACACCCGTTATTGTGCTTTGTCAAACGGATATTGTGCGAGTTATTGACAAGTTCTCAAAACTGGTATACACTCTTTTTAGTTAGTCGTTTCAGGCAAAAAGCGAAAGGCAATAGCACAGATGAGCGATAAGGTACGGATTGTGTTGCACATTGACGCGGACGCGGCGGGGATTCTTGACGAAACCGTGACCCCACGACAGAAGGGGGTGTATATCTCCAAGCTGCTACGGGATGCCCAGCGGCAAGCCGAGCGGGGGGATACTGGCATTCTGGAACGAATGGAGAGGAAGTTAGACCGGTTGATAGAATCGGCGGGAAAGGGTTAGGTCGATGGCAAGGCGCTTGCAAGGGAATATTCATTTATTGCGGACATTTCCCCAACGTGATTTAAGCGAAACGCGTATGATTTCAGTCCACGAAGTCGGGCATATACTGTCTGTTCATTGCTCCCCTTTTTCACGTTTGCCCAGAATGGTTACAATTGTTCCTTCACCAGATTTCAAAGGAGGTGTATTCACGGATAACCCTGGGCTAATCAGCAAGCGAGCGAGTATAGACCCATTGCGTAGGGCTGCCCTACGTAGTGAGATTCTTTTTTGTTTGGGAGGGGAAACCGCGGTTGAGGTACTAACCGGCAAAGCGGGCGGCGGGATAACACTAGGCACTTCAGGAGATTACGAGCAAGTGTTCAAATTGTTGACCTGGCTGTATGGTGATGATGAAGCAATGATTGACAGGCAACTTCAACTATTCACCGAACTTAGCTATCGGCTCTTTTGGTATAAACCCACTATCCGGGCATTAGAGACCGGGGCTGATTACTTGCTAGAGCATCGGCACTTAGAAAACGAGGCTGTTTCCCCGTTGCTGGATTTGATTGACCGTGCGCTGGGCAGTCGTTTCATTCGGGAACATACGGCGCGTATTGAGCGGGTTCTGTTTGCCGACGACCTATCGCAAGTGTGAGGGCTGATTTTGCCCATTTGACACAACCGGGCAGCGTAGGTTACAGTGCCAAACAACTGAATAAAAGCGAACCGGGCCAACGCTTGAAACGTTGACCCGGCTCTAAGTAAGACCGATGGGTGAGCATCGGCAAACCTGCGGAAGATTGTACCAGAAGACCCGCAAGAATGCGAACCTTCACCCCATCGGAAACGATGGGGTTTTTTGTTTGCCCCACGTCTGAAATTTGACCCACCGGAAAGGGGAAAACGTATCCACAAAGACAAGAAACCGCTACCCCAAAGGATAGCGGTTTCTCTCCTGACACTACTCAGAGGCTCCTCGACTTGGACTCGAACCAAGAACCCTTCGGTTAACAGCCGAATGCTCTGCCGATTGAGCTATCGAGGATCGGCGCTTGCGCTGTGCAGTATACGGTTTTTGCCAGGAATGTCAAATTTGGAGACGCAAAAGGTGAAATGTAGTCTGCGATACGTGAGGCGTGAAAGGTGAGATCAGCGGCGTTTTTCACATTTCACGCCTCACGTTTCTGGTCGTAAACTTAGCCGAAGACCTATCGCCGCACACGCCTCACCCCAAATAATCCCGCAACTTGCGGCTGCGCAGGGGGTGGCGCAACTTGCGCAGGGCTTTGGCCTCGATCTGGCGTACCCGTTCCCGGGTCACTTTGAACTCTTTGCCCACATCTTCCAGGGTGCGGCTGATGCCATCCTCCAGGCCAAAACGCATAATCAGAACCTGTTTCTCCCGCTCGGCCAGCCCGTCCAGAATCTCGCCCATATGCTCCTTCAGCATCTGGCGGCTGGCCGCGTCCACCGGCCCCGGCAGGCTCTCGTCTTCGATGAAATCACCCAGATAGCTGTTCTCTTCGGAGCCGACCGGCGTGTCCAGGCTGATGGGTTCCCGGCTCAGTCGCTGGATGCGCTGCACTTTGGCCGAAGCCCGCTCCCACTGGTGGGCCAACCCCGGGTCCATCTCTTTGCCCGCACGCAGGGTCTTGCGGATATCTTCCACCTCTTTGACTTCCAGAAATTCCATCTCCAGCGCGATCTCTTCTGCGGTGGGTTCCCGTCCCAACTCCTGTTGCAGCCGCCGCTGGGTGCGTATTTGGCGGTTGATGGTCTCTACCATATGCACCGGAATGCGAATCGTGCGTGCCTGGTCTGCAATGGCCCGGCTGATGGCCTGGCGGATCCACCAGGTGGCATAGGTGCTGAATTTGAAGCCGAGGGAGTGGTCAAATTTCTCCACCGCCCGCAGCAGACCCACATTGCCCTCCTGAATCAAATCCTGAAAATTCAGCCCCCGGCCAATATACCGTTTGGCAACGCTGACCACCAGCCGCAAATTGCTTTGGGCTAACTGGTCCTGAGCCTTTTTGCCATCCCGAATCAGATGGCGCAGCCGGTCCAGTTCATCAAAGTCGATCTCCTCCAGGGATATCTCCAGAACATCGCCACCTTTGGACTTCTCCCCCAGTCGCGCAGTCGCGCCAATCCCTGCTTCGATCCGTTTGGCCAGGGCTACTTCCTCTTCTGCTGTGAGCAGGGCGTGTCGCCCAATCTCACGCAGATACATACGTACGGGGTCCAGGGCCTGGCCCACCTCGGCCACATCTTCAATCACCTTTTCCACGGGGACATACTTTTCCCGTTCGATCTCTTCTTCCAGCTTCAGATCCCGGGCAATGCGGGGCAGGGGCGCATTGTCGTCCTCTTCTTCTTCCTCAATGTCCTCAAAGACATCTTCTTCCTCTTTTTGTTCCTCTCCCATATGGATATATTCGTCCAGTTCGCTTTCCGTCGAAGATGCAGCTGTGCTGCGGCTTCGATTGGGGGACTGTCTCAGTGGCCGTCTTTCACGTGTGGTCATTGCTTCTCTCGCAGTCGAGGGATCATCAGGCGATTCGCACGCCCTGCTCCGTGCGGGTGACGCCATAGGGCGCCCGGTTAATGCTGGCTAATACTCTGTCCAGGTGGTGGCGTTCCCGGCGGTTGGTGTTGATGGCGACGGAGTAGCCAAGCAACGCCTGCCGGTCCCCGCTCTCCTGGGCATCCTGCAACAGGAAATTAATAGAACTGAAAATGGACCAGAGGCGTTCCCGGCGCAGACGGATCAACACTTTGACAACGGCTTCCCGAATCGATACTGTATCGCTTTCCGGCAATTCCAAACCGTGCAACATCAATTCTGCCAGCGCTTCGTGAAGATCCCCATTAAGGGTTTCCTGAAAATGTTCCACATCCCAGAGTTCGTCCCCTGCCAGAAAGCGCTTCAGCCCGGCAAAGATCTCCCTGTGCTGGATATCTTCCAGATCGTCCACATCCAGGGGCGGAACTTCCAACTTCTCTGTCATCTGGGAAAGCCAGATGAGAAGATTCGGTTCACGCAACAGCATCGCCAGCAGATAACGCTCCACACTGACATCGGGTCGCGCTGCTGCTCTCTTCCCCGGTTTCGGCGGCTGGGAGGAATTAGAAACCGCGCTATTGGGCAGACCCACCCGTGGCCCGCTCTCTGTCTGCTCAACCGGTGGCGGGCTGCCTGCTGCCTGCTGACGGTTGGAGCGCTCATCGGGCTGGGGCCGCCGGTGGCTAAAACTGCGGCCTGCCGACTGCACCCGGTGGGCAATCGTCTGCTCGTCCACCTGCACCAGCCGGCTCAAAAGCTGGGTATAGTGCTGGCGCTCGATGTCGTCGCCCAGTTCGGCGATCAGTGGGGTCAGTTCGGCCACAGTCTGGGCTTTGCCCTGGGCGCTCTCCAGGTCTGTCTGCGCCGTGACTACACTGATATAGTAATCGACCAGTGGCTGGGCGCTTTGCACCAATTGGGCCCAAAGATCAGCGTCTTCACGCACAATATCGTCCGGGTCCCGGCCTTCGGGCAAAGCGACGATGCGCAGGTTGGCCGCCAGCCGCTCTTCCAGCCGCATCCGTCCCCCGGGGCCAAAGACCGGCTTCGTCACCCGTTGCAGGGCCTGGCGGGCCTGGTTCAATCCCCGGATGGTGGCCTGCTGCCCGGCGCTGTCTGCGTCCAGGGCCAGGATAAAGTTGTGGGTGTAGCGCTGTAACTGGCGTAGCTGGTCTTCGGTGATGGCGGTGCCCATACAGGCCACCACATTGGCAAAGCCGAATTGCTGGGCCGCGATCACATCCATATAGCCTTCGACAATCACCACAGCGTCCGCATCCCGGATAGCCCGGTAGGCTTTGTCGAAGCCGTAAATCACAGAGGATTTGTGGAAGAGAGGCGTTTCGGCTGTGTTGAGATATTTGGGGACTGAATCGTCCAGCACCCTGCCGCCAAAACCGACGATACGCCCCTGGCGGTCGCAAATGGGGATCATCAGCCGGTTGCGGAAGGCGTCGTAATAACTATCCCGATCTTCATTATATTTAAGCAGCCCGGCCTTGTGCTGAAAGGCGTACTCGTAGCCCTGGGAGACCAGATGATCGCGCAGATCATCCCAACTGTCCGGGGCAAAGCCAAGCTGGAAGCTCTCGGCCACAGAAGCGTTGACGCCCCGGTTTTTCAGATAGGCACGGGCTGTCTGGGCCAGGGGGCTGCGGTGCAGCAGATTGCGGAAGAAGTGGGCGGCCTGGGCGTTGACTTCGTAGAGCCGTTCCCGTTCCCGGTTGTCCTCCCCTTCCGGCTCCTGCTGGAGTTCGACGCCCGCCTCCTGGGCCAGAATCTGGAGCGCATCCCGAAAGTCTACATTCTCCTTCTTCATTACAAAGGAGAAGATGTCGCCCCCTTCGCCACAGGCCCCAAAACAGTGCCAGGTGCCCCGGTCCGGGGAGACTACAAAGCTGGGGGTGCGTTCTTCGTGGAAGGGGCAGCACGCCTTGTACGAGCGTCCGGCGTGCTTGAGCGGGACATAACGGGAAACCAGATCGACAATATCGATGCGGGCTTTGATATCATCTGTGACGCTCATTCTGCTCCTTTTTTCGCAGACCAGTGCGCAGAACGGCTGGGCGCATTATAACGAGACTTACGGGGGGTGTCAAAGGGGCAATACAGCCATTCTTTGTCGCGCTGTTGCTTAACCGTCCTTGCCGCCCGCCCGCCGGGCCAGGATTTGGGGATAGGCGTTCTCCGCTTCTCGGAAGAGGTCGGTCAGTTTCATCGCACGTATTATATTGCCTTTGGACTGGATTTGCCCGCCAAAGAAAGCTTCCTTCAGTTTGGCCTGTCCCAGCCAGATGCGATGGAGCAGGTCGGTTGGCATAGCGAGTTCCAAATCTGCTGCGCCAGGGCGGGGGCCGTAGAAGACTTCCAGGGGCGGCTGGCGGCCATCCAACAGCATTTCAGCCTGGGGATTGGAAAAACGTATACGGATAACCAGATTGCTGCGGGTGAAGGTTTCGATGTGCTCCGGTCTTTGTTTGACCTGAAAAAAGACCTGTTCGAGAACAGCGTACAGCTCATCGGCTGTGGCGTAGACGGGCATAACTTGGGCTGCCTGGGTAAATGGTGGTGACACCGCTTCCCGCTATTATAGGGGTTGGAGGGTACGAGCGTCAAAGCCGGGCAGCGTCGGGGTGGAGTTCGGGGCAGGCAATATGACCGGCAGACAGCAGATAACGACAAAAATGTAGGTCGGACTGTTAGTCCGACTACGATGGCTGATAGTGGATAACGACAAAAATGTAGGTCGGACTGTTAGTCCGACCGTGACAGAAGAGGCCGGTCGGACTAACAGTCCGACCTACGGGGGGTATTTTCAGGGCAGGCTTGTGGCTGGTATACTGCGGGGGATGTGGCCCGGACGGCTTCGCGTTCGCAACGGCTGCGTTTGATGAAACAGGAGGGTTTGTACTGTGTCCACCCGTCTACCCTGGCCCATTTGCGCTGGTCTGATTCTGCTCTTCCTCGGGCTGGGTTGCATAGCACCTGCCTTTGAGGGAGAACCGGTCACTCGTCTTTCTGCCGCGGCCACCCGCCGCCCACAGGTGGACATCTGGCGGCCCAGCCCGGGCACAAGCTGGCAGTGGCAGCTTATGGGCAGCATCGATACCTCTTTTGATGTGGCGATGTACGACATCGATCTCTTCGACGCACCCCAGGCCACTATCAACCAGTTGCACACCAGCGGTCGGATCGTTATCTGTTATTTCAGCGCGGGCAGTTGGGAAGATTGGCGGAGCGATGCGGCCGCCTTCCCCGAGGCGGTCAAAGGCAAAGCCCTGGATGGCTGGCCCAATGAAAAATGGCTCGATATTCGCCAGATCGCCAGCCTGACACCGGTGATGACCGCCCGGCTGGACCTGGCTGTGACCAAAAAGTGCGACGGGGTGGAGCCGGACAATGTGGATGGCTATGCCAACGACAGCGGCTTTCCCCTGACCGCTGGGGATCAGATCGCCTATAACCGCTGGCTGGTCCAGCAGGCCCACCAGCGGGGGCTTTCCATCGGGCTGAAGAACGATTTGGACCAGATTCCCGATCTGGTGGGGGATTTTGACTGGGCGCTGAATGAGCAATGTTTCGAGTTCGACGAGTGCGCGACGCTCTTGCCCTTTGTCCAGGCGGGCAAGGCAGTTTTTGGTGTGGAATATACGGGGAATGCGGCCATTTTCTGTCCCAAAGCCAACCAGATGGGTTTCAGTTGGCTCAAGAAGAATCTGAATCTGGACCCGGAGCGGCTGGACTGTCTGGCCCAATATGCCCCCTCCACCCCGACGGCAACGCCGACCCCCCAGGCCCGGCTTCAGATTTTGCTGCCACTCTATAGCTATCCCGTCCATTGGGACCCGCCCAACTATCTGTGGGATGATGTGGCCGCCGGTGGGGCCATTGCGCCGATTGTGGCGATTGTCAACCCCAACAACGGACCCGGCGGGGGGCCGCCCAACGCCGACTATACGATTGGGTTGAACGCATTGACAGGGGCCGGTGTGCCGATGCTTGGCTACATCTACACGCTTTACGGGGCGCGGCCTCTGGCCCAGGTGAAGGCGGATGTGGACCTCTACGCCCAGCACTTTCCGGTGGCGGGTATCTTTGTGGACGAGACAGCCAGCAGCGGGGACAAAGTGGCCTACTACGGCGAACTCTACGATTACATTCGGGCGCAACCAGCCTTAAAAACGGTTGTGCTCAATCCGGGCACGTCCATCAGCGAGCAATACATCAGCCGCCCGGCGGGGGATGTCGCGGTGATCTTTGAAGATGTCGGCTCGGCCTGGCCTGGTCACGGCGTGGATGGCTATGTGGCGGGCTATCCGGCCCAGCGTTTTGCAATGCTGGCCCACACCACCGCCAACAGTGCTGCTATGCGCCAGGCCGTGGATTTGGCCCTGGCCCGCAATGTCGGCTACGTCTACGTGACCAACGACGGCCTTGACAATCCCTGGGACAGCCTGCCCACTTATTGGAGCGAACTGCTGGTCTACGTGGCCGGGGCGAATCAGCAAGCCACCGCAACATCGACCCCAACTCATACGTCTACCCCCACCCGGACTGCCACGCCAACTCAGACTGCCACGCCCACGCCGACCCACACATCGGCCCGTTCGCTCTTTTTGCCGGAGATAAAGCGCCCATGAAATCAGCGCGCAAGTTTTCGCTCTTTCTTTTTCTCGCCAGCGCGCTGGGCGTCTGGCTGCTGGTGGCGGGGACACCCCGGCTGCCGCTCTTCTCTGCGCCAGCGGTGACGCCCCTGGCCCCCGCTCCGCAAGATCTGCTGCGTTTTGCGGCCATCGGCGATTTTGGGATGGGCAACCAGGCCGAGAGCGATGTGGCCGCGCTGGTAAAAAGTTGGAATCCGGGGTTTGTAATTACCCTGGGCGATAACAACTATCCCGACGGCGCGGCTTCCACCATCGACCAGCACATTGGCAAAGATTGGGCGGAGTTTATCTTTCCATACGCCGGCGCATTTGGCCCTGGGGCCAGCGAGAACCGCTTCTTCCCCAGTCTGGGCAATCACGACTGGAACTCCATCACCTGTACGGGGGATTCGTGTAGTGGTCCCTACTTGGATTACTTCGCGCTGCCGGGCAATGAACGCTACTACGATTTTGTAAAAGGGCCGGTCCACTTTTTCGTTATCGACAGCGACCCCCGCGAACCGGATGGCCGGGATGCAGAGTCGGCCCAGGCCGACTGGCTGCGGGAAGGATTGCAACGCTCCAGCGCCCTCTGGAAAGTGGTCTATATGCACCACACCATCCACTCCTCCTCTTTGCACGGCTCCCAACCCCTGTTGCAATGGCCCTATCAGGCCTGGGGCGCGCACGCGGTCCTCACGGGTCACGACCACACCTACGAACGGGTGATGGTGGATGGCTTCCCGTATATCGTCAACGGGCTGGGGGGTGCGGGGATTCGCACCTTTGGCGCGCCGGTGGCCGGCAGCGTTGTGCGCTATAACGGGGATTACGGCGCGATGCTGGTGGAGGCAGAGACGACACAACTGCGTTTCCGGTTCATCAACCGTTCTGGCGCAACTATCGACGATTTTAGCATCGACCAGGCGTCTCTGCCCACGCCCATACCCACCCCCCAGGCCACCGTCGTCTTGCAGCCTGTGGCCGATACCTTTGTTAACGCCAGCCAGCCCAGCACAAACTACGGCAGCGGGGCGCTGTTGGAGATTGACGGCAGCCCCCGGAAGATAGCCTATCTGCGCTTTGATCTCTCCGGTCTCGCCGGGGCCACCCTGCGTTGGGCACAGGTGCGGCTGTGGGTGGCGGACGTCAGCGCTGCCGGGTCTGCCAGCAGCCAGACGGTGCGCCTGGATAGGGGCACGGATTGGGACGAAACATCCCTGACTTATGACAACCGACCGGCAGCGGCCCCCAATCCGGTGGGCGCGTTTGCTGGGGGCAATCGGGCCAGTTGGACGGTTGCCCCTCTGACAACGACCCTGCAAGTCTTCTTTGGGGAATCGGTGACATTTGTGATCGACTCGGAGGGCAGCGATGGGTTGGACGTTTCCGCCCGGGAGGGCAGTGCGCCGCCGGAACTGATCCTGGCCTATGACCTGCCTGCCACTACGCCGACGCCAACGGCTACGCCAACCGCAACAGCCACACCGACCGCAACAGCCACACCGACCGCAACAGTGACGGCTACGCCGACGCCGACGCCGGTGTCCACCCAGCCGCCGGAGAAGACGCCGGTGGCCGATCTCTATCTGCCGAAGGTAAATCGCTAGTACACCCCGGCGTAAATAGACCAATAGTTCCTGCTCCCCGCTGGCCCATGACCAGCGACAGTTCCCCTCTTGGCAGCACCGGGTTCGTGACCCGGCGGGAGCAGTCATAGGTATTGGTCTATTTACGCCGCCGTGTACTAGAATTGCGTAGGTAAATCGGGGCGCAAAAGGGGGAGAGGCATATTTTTGTGGGTGCTTTCTGCCCTGGATGGGGGGAACAGTAACCCACGGGGCAGCGTTCAGTGATCGCAGATCGGGCAAAAGGGTCTGGTGGATGTATATCTCTTTGGGGAGATTGGGGCGTCATTGAAGCCTGACCGATAGCTGTTTTTGCGCGAGTGTACACTCTCTGGTATGCTCCCCAAGAATGTGATTGCGTTTGAGGAGGAATTATTCCGTGCAGCTTTTTCGACGTGACAAGAAAAACGACGAACCAGTGGCAGAAACCAGTCGGCGACCTTCCAACGCTGAATGGTATACCCCTGCCCCTGGGCAAAACCCTGGGGCCCGGCCAGATGCCGAGCCACGAAATGTTCCGGCTGCCTGGCCCGAAACCCGGCCGATTGAGACACCCAGAAACCAGACTCCGCTGACACCGGATGGATTGAAAGAAGAGATAAGGAATATCCCAACAATGAGCAACATTACCCGCGAGAATCTGCCCTATCCCGACCTGCCCGTTCAGAGCGGCAGCCGTCAGGCCCGCGCCACAGGACAGGCTACTGTCATCGATGCCCAATCCCACTTTGCCGGGAACTACCGTTCGGACTCGGACCTGATTATTGAAGGCACCTTTGAGGGGGAGATTGAGTGTAACGGCACGGTGACTGTGGCGGAGAATGCCACCCTATCGGCCACCGTGCGGGCGCGCAATGTAGTGGTGGCCGGTTCGGCCAATGGGGAGATCACCTGCGACGAGCGCTTTACCGTGCGCGCCACGGGCGAGATGCGGGGCAAGGCCCAGTCCGCCACGCTGGTGGTGGAGGAGGGGGCCTTCTTTGAGGGCGAATTCCGCATGGGCAACAGCTATTCCAATGCTGCGTCCTCCAGCTACGGCGGCTGGGAATCGGCCCGCAAAGCACCAGAGGCAGCTTTGCCCTACAGTATGAGTGTGGATGAGAGTGATCTGGCCGATATGGATGAGATGGATTCTGCCACCGGTACTTTCTCGGTGGATGACCTGTGGGACGAGGACGAGAAGGCGGAAGATAAATAGTCTGGCGTCCTGAGTCATCGGTGACGGCACTCATTCAGTAACTGTCAAGAAATAACGTAGGGGTTTCGCAGAGACGATTCCGGGAATCGGCCACAATATCTCTCGGCTTTCCCCTCATCGCCTGGCCGATTCCCGGAATCAGACCGGTAACTTATTGCTTGACGCTTTAGTGAAGACAGTCCCCGCATTCAAAAGGCCGGCGTCCCCCGTGGACCCCGGCCTTTTTCACCCCATCACCCCATCACCCTGTCATTCCCCCTCCCCACGCACGGCGATCACAACCAGCGCACCGGCCAGAAAGAAGATCAGAAAAATTCCCAGAAATGCGTATTGAATGGCCGTCGAGGTAGAGGTACGGATTGGGTTCTGGGGGTGGAGCACCAGGGGCGTCGTCAGATTGGACCAGGTGAAGATGGCGACGAGCGCCACCCGCAGCGCGCCTTTCAGCCGGGTCCATACGGGCCAACTCCCCCAAATCTGCACAATCAGCGCCACAGAGAGGACCATCAGGGCAGAGACATTGCGGGGTTCGGCCAGAAAGACGCCGCCCCAATTGATCGACGAAGCCAGCATACTGGAGAGAAAACCCGCGGCAAAGAAGGCGCAGGCCACCCAGCCAATGATCTGCGCCCAGCGTTCCAGCCGGGCATCGTCCCACAGCACTATCCACAGCCCCAACAGACCGGCCACCGTAAAACCGGCAATCCCTGCCCAGATCAGCCCTACGTGAAGATAGACCGAGCGCATCCCCGTGCCCAGGGTCCGCTCGGCTGGGGCCAGCCAAAGCAGCGCGGCCACGGCCACGGCCAGCAATGTAAATCCCCGCACCAGCCCCGCGGGAGAACGTAAAAAAGTGAGCATCAAAAGTCCTTTTCGATCAATTGCTGTTGAAGAGATGTGAAACGTGAAACGTTCCGCTGGTTTGTTCAAGAAACTGTACTGATTAAGAAGATCGTGGAATCTGTAGGTACGGTTTGCAACCGCACTTTCGCCCGGAGAAGTGCGGTTACAAACCGCACCTACGTTTTATCATCTCGTTGATCAG
>JAHDWH010000088.1:0-22302 GCA_023384455.1 Caldilineaceae bacterium
TACGCGGAAATTCTCGCTTTTTCAGTGTGTTCCGTGTTTTCCGTGGTTGATACGCAGAGGATGCCTGAGCAGTTACGGATTCTTTTTTAATTTTCGAGAAAGCAAAGGTTCAAGTCGCGGTAAACGCCAAAGAGGGCTGAACGCCGATTCCCCGCAAATTCAGTTCTTCGGCGAAGTGGCAGGCGCTGTAATGATTGTCGCTCACCAGGCGTAGCTCAGGCGCTTCGGTGCGACAACGCTCTTTGACATACATACAGCGGGGGTGGAAATAACAGCCGCCAGGTGGGTTGGCCGGATCGGCCACGTCGCCTTCCAGCACAATACGCTGTTTTTGCTGGCGCAGACGGGGATTGGGATTGGGAACGGCCGATAACAGGGCTTCGGTGTAGGGGTGTTTGGGGTTGGCAAACAGATCATCGGCGTCGGCCATTTCGACCAGTTTGCCCACGTACATCACGGCCACCCGATCGCAGAGGTAGGCAATCACACTGAGGTCATGGGAAATAAAGAGGTAGGTCAGGTCGAGTTCCGCCTGCAAATCCTGCAGCAGGTTGAGTGTCTGCGCCCGCACCGACACATCCAGGGCGGACACTGCTTCGTCGGCCACCACCAGATGTGGATCCAGGGCCAGAGCGCGGGCGATACCCAAGCGCTGGCGCTCGCCGCCGCTGAAGGCGTGGGGAAACCGGCGCATATATTCCGGCCGTAGCCCGACCCGGCGCAACAAAGCCGCCACCCGATCCTCCAGTTCAGAGCCGGATGCCAGCTTATTGACGATCAGGGGTTCACCCACAATCTCCAACACAGGTAGGCGGGGATTGAGGGATGAATAGGGATCCTGGAAGATCAACCGGATTTGCGGCCGGTATGGTTTCAGCTCCTTGTTGGAGAGGGGCGCCAAATCTACCGTACGCCCGCCTTGTTCCCGATATAAAATTTCACCGGCGGACGGTGTGTAGGCGCGCATGATACAGCGCCCAACCGTTGTCTTGCCACATCCGCTTTCGCCGACCAGGCCCAGGGTTTCGCCAGTGCGGATAAAGAAGCTGACATCGTCCACCGCCCGTACATGACCGACGGTGCGCCGAAACAGACCGGCGTGGATGGGAAAGTGCATCCGCAGGTTATTGACTTCCAACAGGGAATGGGTCTGGGCGGTCGGAACGGAAGCCAACTGGCCGGCCTGGCGCTCTACCTGGGCTGACGCGGCCGGCTGGCGGAGAACGGCTACCGTTTCCGTCGGGCGATACTCTGTAACAGTACCTGCCAAATCCGGATCGCTGAAGAGCAGACAGCTCACCTCCCGGTTCGGACTGAGGTGAGTACGGGGTGGGGTCTCGGTGTTGCAGCGCCCCGGGATGGCTGCATAGCAGCGGGTGTGAAAGGGACAGCCGCCGGGCCGGTTATAGGGATCCGGCACCATACCGCGGATAGAGTCCAGCCGTTCCCGTCGGGTGATATCCAGTTTGGGGATCGAGTGCAGCAGGGCCCGGGTGTATGGGTGTTGCGGATCGTGGAAAATGGTATCCACATCCCCCCGCTCGACCACCCGCCCCAGGTACATCACCGCCACGTCGTCGGCAATTTCAGCCACCACGCCCAGGTCGTGGGTGATCAACAGGATACCCATACCGAACTCCGCCTGCAATTCCATGAGCAGTTCCAGGATTTGGGACTGAGTGGTGACATCCACAGCCGTGGTAGGTTCATCCGCGATCAGCAGGCTGGGATTACAGGAGAGGGCCATGGCGATCATAGCCCTCTGACGCATGCCGCCGCTGAGTTGGAAAGGGTAACTGTCGAAGTGTTCCGATGGCCGGGGAATCCCCACCCGGCGCAGGAGTTCCACCACTTGCCCCCGAGCCGCCTGGGGACTCAGTGCCATGTGCAGTTGGATCACTTCCGAAATCTGATCCCCAATGGTGTGGATGGGGCTGAGGGACGTCATAGGCTCTTGGAAGATCATGGCGATATCTTTGCCCCGGATGTCCCGCATGGCATGTCCCCGGGGATCGAGGGCGGCCAGATCGACGATATCGGTGTCGGAATTGTTGGATCCCAGGGCGCGATGATAGAGAATCTCGCCTGACACAATGCGGCCGGGATGATCTACGATCTGCAGAATCGACTCGGCCGTGACACTTTTGCCGCAGCCGCTTTCGCCCACCACACATAGGGTGCGGTTACGGTAAATATCCAGATTCACCCCGTCCACGGCCTTGACCACGCCCTCATCCAGAGTGAAATGGGTTTTGAGCTCTTTGATTTCGATCAGGAGTTCAGCTTCTGTTTGCATGCTCGCGATTCACTGTGATTGGAATGCGTGGGGATCAACCCGGTTGATTGTTATGGCTGCATTCAAATTGGGTTGGTGGGCTACACAGCCCCCGGCACTTCACGTACTTCGTCGTAGAGTTGAGCCTATTTCCCCCCGCTGGGTCGAAAGGCAGCGGACCTTTTCTCCAACTCAATTAGCGGTAGGGATCGGCCGCATCCCGCAAACCGTCGCCCAGAAAATTCAGCGCCAGCACGGCTATGACCACCGCGGCACCCGGGACAAGCAGCCAGGGCGCCGTGGCCACTGCCCGGATATTCTGGGCTTCCTGCAGCAGCACACCCCAACTCACGATGGGTGGTCGCAGCCCCAATCCCAGAAAGCTGAGGGAGGTTTCGGCTAAAATCATGCCCGGAATGGCCAGAGTGAGAGAGGCAATGATGTGGCTCATGAAGGAAGGCACCATATGCTTCCAGATGATACGCATTTCGCTAGAACCCTCCAAGCGAGATGCCAACACAAAGTCCTCCGTGCGCAGGGCCAGGAAGCGGCCGCGTACGACCCGGGCCAGTTCTGTCCAGCCAATGAAGGATAGGATAATTGTGATGCCAAAGTAGATGCGCAGAGGCGGCCAGTCGGACGGCAGGGCCGCGGCCAGCCCCAGCCAAAGAGGGATGGTCGGAATGGAGCGAATAAACTCGATGACGCGCTGTATTACGTTGTCAATCGTACCGCCATAGTAGCCCGAAATACCTCCCAGCAGAATACCCAGCAGAAAGCTCAAGGCTACGCCCACCAGTCCGATAGACATGGAAATGCGGGTGCCATAGAGCAGGCGGCTGAACACATCTCGCCCCAGTTTATCGGCACCCAGCAGATACATGGGAGCATCCGGCTCTTTGGGGCCGAGAAGGTGGACGTCGGTCGGTAGGATTCCAAGAAGCTTATACGGGGCGCCGTTGACCAACAGACCAACATAGTGTTTGGCCTCGGGATCCACGGTAAAGACCCGACGTAGGGCCGCCTGCTCGATCTCCACCTTATACCCGTTAACATAGGGGGCGAACTTGAGACCGTTCTCTGTCTCCTCGAATAGATGCAGGGGTTGGGGCGGGGCATAGGTATATTTGGCTGCAAAACTGACCGGCGGAAAAGGGGCCAGGAATTCCACAAAGATGGTAACCAGATAGATGAGGATAGTGACCACACCGCCCAGCATGGCCAAACGATGTTTGCGGAACTTCCACCACATGAGCTGCCACTGAGTGGCTACGTTGACGCGGCTCTCCTCAGAAATCGGCAGAGTCTGATCGGCCACATCCCCAGGAATTGGTTCAATGTCGGATGTCACATGACCCTCACTTGTTGACAGTGCGAACTTTTCATTGGGTCACACATCCCTTCCGTCCAGACGAACGCCGGTAGAGTGGCGATGCAGCCCCAGATATCTAATACCGGATACGTGGGTCCAACCAGGCCAGCAAAATATCCGAAATCAGTGTGCCGATGATAGTCATCACCCCCAACATCAAGATGAAGCTACCGGCCAGATACATATCCTGAGCGATCAGGGCACGCAGCAGCAGAGGACCTGTGGTAGGCAGGCTCAATACCACCGAGACGATGGCCGAACCAGAAAAGAGCGCCGGCAAGGTCCAGCCGATGGTGCTCACAAAGGGATTCAGCGCGATGCGCACCGGGTATTTGAGGAGCAAGGCGGTCTCGGACAAGCCCTTGGCCCGGGCCGTCTTCACATAGGGCTTGCGCAGTTCATCCAGCAGGTTGGCGCGCATGATGCGGATCAATCCAGCCGTGCCCCCGGTACCCAGGATCACCACCGGGATCCACAGATGACTCATCAGATCGACAAACTTGGCCCAATTCCAGGGCGCGTCGATGTATTGTTGGGAGAAGAGACCACCCACGCTTTGGTTCAGGTACTTGAATGAGAAGTACATGAGAACCAAGGCAAGCAGAAAATTGGGGATGGCCAGACCGATGAAGCCGATGGTCGTGGCGATATAGTCGCCAATTGAGTACTGGCGGACAGCCGAATAGATGCCGATGGGAAAGGCCACTACCCACGTAAACAGCAACGTACTTAAGGAGAGCATTAGGGTCAAGCTGAGCCGCTCCCACAATAGCGCCTTGACCGGCAGATCCCACTCGAAAGAGAAGCCAAAGTCTCCCCGCAACACAATGCCCGAGATCCACTTGTAATATTGCACATAGAGGGGCTGGCCCAACCCATAGCGAGCCCCCAGCGCCGCAATCACATCCGCCTCTACCAAATCGCCCTGAGCCGAGAGCTGGGCCAAGACGGTGGTCAGATAGTCCCCCGGCGGCAGTTGGATGATAGCAAAGGAGACCAGAGAGACCGCAATCACGGTCGGGATCATGTAGAATATGCGGCGGCTAATATATTCCAGCACCTCTCCACCCCTTCACGTTTGGGCTGTACGGGAAGCCAACGGTATGTGTGCAGCAACCAGACTATACTTGACAAGGTGACAAAATGACCGGGTGACAAGGTGATAAAATGTCAGTTTATGCCCGTGTCGGGTATAAACGTGGCCGGCACCCACGGCTGTTCCTCAGATGCCGGCCACGATAGGCTGGTGTTAATCTTGAATAAAGTACTGTTCCGGTCGGGTCTGAGCCGGGGCAGAGGAGACATGCCACTGCCAAACCGATTCAGGCACGTTGTAGAAGTTGTTCTTGATAATGCCATAACCCTTGTAGTACTTGGTGATGCCCATTACCCAGAACTGCTCAGTGGCGATGTCCAGGATTTCGGTCATAATCGCATCCTGGCGGGCCGGATCCACAGTGACTTGCAACTCGTCATAGAGGGCCTGCTGGCGTCTGGCAGGTTCCGACGGTTCTTCACCCTTGGCACCGCCGCTGGCCCACCAGTCCGCCCAGGCCACACCAAAGAGAGACTCGTTGCTGAACGCCATATAGGAGCGGGGGTCCATGACCAAGGCGATGCCGTCGGCCCCAGTCCATACGATGACATCGTGCTCGTAGGCGGCCTTGCGTTCATAGAAGAGGGAGCGCTCGATGACCTTGACATTGGAGGCGATGCCCAGTTCGCTCCAGTAGCTGCTGACCAATTCCATGATATCGGCCCAGGGTTCGAAGGCAGCGATCACCTCGATGGTGAAGCTGAGAGGCGTACCGTCGGGTCGCTGGCGAATACCGTCGCCCCCCCGGGTCAGGCCCAGATCGTCCAGCATCTGATTGGCCGCGGCCGGGTCATACTCGGTATATTGGTAGGCCAGCTTCTCGTTGTAGTAGGGCGACTCGGCCAGGGGCGCCGGCTGGCGAGGCTCGCCGTCACCCACATAGATAACGTCGATGATATCCTGGCGGTTGATGCCCATAGAGAGGGCTGCCCGGAAGTCCTTCTGATTGAATATCTCTTTGAGAACCGGGTCCTTATGGCTGAGGTTGAAGCCAATGGAAACTGGGGTCTCCCAGGCGAACTCGACATTGAAGAAGTGGTAATCGCCATCCTCCATATTATCGAAGAAGACGGCCTTGTTGGCTGGGGTGGCGATATGGCGGTCCATCATATCGATTTCACCGGCCAGGGCCTTAAGCACCAGGACATCCACGCTCTCTGCAATGGGGTAGACCAGCTGGTCGATGTAGGGCAACTGGTTGCCTTCAGTGTCTACCTTCCAGTAGTAGGGATTGCGCTCGGCCACTAGCTGGGTAGCGGAGTTGGCCGGAACTGTAGCCACCCAGGCGTTCAGGGTGGGGTAATCCACATTGTTATAGTGTTGTCGCTTATTGCCGTAGAGAGCCACCCAGTCCTGCATCTGCAGCTCGGCGACGGCCTTCTCGACCCCTTCCTTGTTATAGTCGATATGCCATTGTTGCATATAGTGGGCAGGCTCGAAGGGGTATTGACTGCCAAGCTGTTTGAGAAAGAGCCCGTGGGGCGCACCAAACTTAAACCGTACTGTGTAATCATCCACCTTTTCTACCACACCCAGAGTGCCGCCGGGGCGCATCCACTGGGGTTTGACCGGCGTGAGCTGGTCATTCAGGATGACCGCCTCATACCAGTAGAGCACGTCGTCAGCCGTGAAGGGCTGACCGTCGGACCACTTCATACCCTCTCGCAAATAGAAGGTAAACTCGGTACCGTCAGCCGAGACTTCCCAATCCTTGGCCACATTGGGGATGGTCTTGGTCAGGTCCGGGGCCCAACGCAGGAAAGGATCATAACCCATAGTTCGTCCGATCCAAGCGGAGTCAGCCTGGCCCAAGAGACCGGAGCGCCAAGTGCCGCCATAGACGCCGATGCGTTCTACCGGCTCGATGACCAGAGGCGCCAACGGTAGCCGTTCTGCCAGGGGTGGCAGCTGACCAGCCAACACCTTCTCGTGCAATTGTGGGGCCTCGTGAATGGCCTCTGCTGCGGGGGCGGCGGTAGCCTCGGCCTGGGCTACAGGGGCTTCGGCTGGCGTTTCTACCGGGGCAGGCTGACAGGCAGCCATTCCCAGTGCGAAAGTGATCAGCAAAGCCAGCAAACCAACAAGCTTCCGATTCATCTGAACTTCCTCCTGTTGTTTGGATTGAACTGCATGAGGTTACTTACGAAGAATTTGAGGCTGGATTCGAGAGTTTGTCCAAAGATGTCGACATGACCTTCATGTCATTGCACAAAATATCCAGAGGACACGCCAGGTTCAAAAGGCGATGAAGGAAGCAAATTGCCGATCAAAATTCATTACATACTCGACACGGGTATAAACTGACCTTTTGTCACTCGGTCATTTTGTCACCTTGCCAAGTATAATTGATCCCTATGCACAGTGTCAACCCAGGTTTTTTTGGACGGAGGCAATCGGTCAATAGGTTCAGACCGATTGACAAACCGTGCTACAATGGGTAGCAGAAGTCCTCGCTTTGGACAGTTGACCGTTACCCGTGTCGTATCTGTTCAGCCACCCCAGCCTACCCCTCTCCATTCCAGGGAGAGAAGTGGATCGACTCCTCCCCCACAGTGGGGGAGGTTGGGTGGGGGTGAGCAGTTACCCGTGTCCTGCTTTACCAGATATAAAAATACGTCGATGTCTATTTTGGATATCCACCTCTTAGGCGATTTTCGGATAGCCGTTGGTGATAAACCGATCACGACGATCAACCAGGCGCGCCAACAGGCCATCCTGGCCTATCTCCTGCTCCATCGCCACGCGCCCCAATCCCGCCAACACCTGGCCTTTCTCTTCTGGCCGGATAGCCCGGAGGCTCAGGCACGCACCAATCTGCGCAATCTTCTGTACAAACTCCGCCAGGTCTTGCCGAACGCTGACCAGTTTGTGCAGAGTGACACCCAAACCGTGTGCTGGCAAGCGGATGTGCGCTACCGGTTTGACGTGGCCGACTTTGAAGCTGCTCTCTCCCAAGCGTCAACACGCGCCGCACTGGAAAAGGCGACAGCTTTGTACGCTGGCGATCTGCTGCCCAGTTGTTACGACGACTGGATTCTGCCGGAACGGGAGCGGTTGCGCCTGTTGGCGCTGGATGGGCTGACCCGTCTGGTTGAATTGCTGGAGAGCGAACGGGACTATCGGACCGCCATCGGCTATGGCGAACGTCTGCTGGGATTGGACCCACTCAGCGAGACGGCCTATCGCACACTCATGCGCCTGCACGCGGCTGACAGCGACCGGGCCGGCGCGCTGCGCGTCTTTCAGCGTTGCGTGGAGACGTTGCGGGTGGAACTGGACGTCGAGCCATCCCCGGCCACCAGTGAACTTCACCAGCGCCTGCTGGCCGCAGATTTTCCCCCGCCAACGCCCAGTCCAGCCAATCCTGACCAATTGCCACTGGTCGGGCGTGCCGCCGAGTGGGGAAAGCTCCGTGATATCTGGTTTTCTGCCAGCAGCGGCAAACCCCAGTGTGTGGTGCTGGTTGGGGAGGCTGGCATTGGCAAGACCCGGCTGGCCGAGGAATTGATCGGCTGGGTGGAGAGCCAGGGCTTCGCGGCCCCGACCGCCCATTGTTACGCGGCCGAGGGTACGCTGACCTATGCGCCGGTGGTCAGTTGGCTGCGCTCACCGCTCATCCACAAACGGCTGGCGAGTCTGGAACCGGTCTGGCTGGGTCAAGTGGCGCGTCTGCTGCCGGAGTTGCTGGTGTTGCAACCCGACTTGCCCAAGCCAGGTGCATCCTCCGATGGCTGGCAGCGCCAGAATCTGTTTGAGGCAACGGCGCGGGCGCTGCTGAGCGCCGCTGATCCACTGCTGCTCTTCGTGGACGATCTGCAATGGGCGGATCGGGATACGCTGGAATGGCTGCACTACCTTCTGCGTTTCCATAGCCGGGCGCGCCTGCTGCTGTTGGCAACTGTGCGGGCCGAGGACGCGGCCACCAATCCCGCGTTGCAAGCGTTTGTCTCCGCTCTGGGCCGGGATGGGCAGATCAGCGAATTGGAGATCGGCCCGCTCAACGCGTCGGAAAGCGGGGCGGTGGTCGAAGCAGTGGCCGGGGTACCTCTCCGCCCGGATGAGGTTGGGCAGCTTTTCCGGGAGACCGAGGGCAACCCCCTCTTTGTGGTAGAGACCGCGCGCGCCAGCGAATGGCTGGGGATGGAGCAGAGCAGGCAGCGGGGGGCGACGATTTGTGGGCGAGATTCACACGATTACCGGCGCGATAGGCATTGGCCCTATGTCATCGGGCTGGCGAGCCGGGCCGGAAACGGGCAGCGGGCCACTGCTCTATGTGGGCTCCCATCTGGTAGACGCGATGATCTGGTACATACAGGATGAGCCGGTAAAAGTCTATGCGGATGTGCGCTACCGGGCGGATACACGGGCCGACGAGACGACGACGTTTCAGCGGGGCGCTGATTCCGGGAATCGACCAAACCAACTCTCTATGCCGGAGATCGCCTGGTCGATTCCCGGAATCGGTTGCCCCAATTCGAGTATGCGTCCTGTCTGGGCGGTGCGGTTGCGTGCGTCCGGTGATTGGAAATATCCAAAAGATTTCGGAGAGAAGAATGGCACAGCCCTTATCTTTAGACCCATCTGCTTTCCTCTTGGAAGGGGGACCGGTTGGGGTTCTACTCGTCCACGGTTTCACAGGTTCTCCCACAGAAATGCGACTGGTGGGCGAGTATCTGAACCAGCGCGGAATCACCGTATCCGCGCCCTGCCTGCCCGGTCACGCAACCACCCTTGACGATTTGAACCGGCGTCGCTGGAGTGATTGGTCCAGCCATATAACCCAAAAGGCAGCCGATCTGCGCAGCCGTTGCGACACAGTTTTTGTCGGCGGGCTTTCTTTGGGCGCATTGCTCAGCCTCTATCTGGCCGCCAATCTGCCCGGTTTGGCCGGCGCTATCCTCTATTCGCCAGCCATAATGCTGACAGACCCGCGGCGTCATCTCCTGCCAGTGCTCAAATATCTGGTGCGACAGTTGCCCAAACCTGCGGACAATTTCGTCGATCCGGAGGCGGGGTCACGGCTCTGGTCATACAATGCCTTTCCGGTGGCGGCCTCCTATGAGGTGATAAAACTGATCGGGCAAGTCGAACGACATTTGCCCCGAGTCACCTGTCCCCTCCTCGTTGTTCAGAGCACAGCCGATGACAGCATCCATCCAGACTGCGCCCAGTTTGTGTATGAGCGGGTCGGCGCTGCCGAGAAGGAGATCGTCACGCTGCATCACTCCGGGCATGTGTTGACGCTGGATCAGGAGTGGGAGCAGGTAGCGGAGCAGACATACCAGTTTATCCGCAAGCAGATATAAGCTACGGTCCGATGGCATTCGGTCCTGGTCAGTCGTGTTGAAAATCGTCAATCACCCGTCCGGCGAGATGTGACAGTCCCCCCGGGAGTGGTGTTACTGGAAACGGGAACTGCTGGCCTTCGGCTCTGGCCTGCTGGCCGGGCTGCCTGGCCCTGTGCGCGCGCCCCGCTGCTACGGCATCACCGAACAGGAAGACGGCGGCTGGCTCTGGATACGGTATCTTCTCAATAATCGAGGGTCACACGAGACCTGACAGGCGCGCCAACCGACTTTTCTTGCCTGAGAGACTTCTCCACTGGCGCACCTGTCAGGTCTTTCCCCTGAATATTGAGAAGATACATTCTATCCGCGAAAATCAGCCCGTTCCGCATCATCCGCGTTTGATTTCTTGCCTCTCCCACTGCCTGCGATGGAGCAAATTTGAACCAAATGAACGAGGGTGTACAATAGTTTGTGTCAATGGGATGACGCCAATAGAGTCGGCGAAAATCAGTATATGGATCAACCTTCACCATCTCAAGCCACAAGGAGAACACCCGCATCATCCAACAATCTGTACAGCATTGGCGGCATCGCCGCCATCCCCAGCGCCATCCCCAGCGCCATCCTGGGGCTGGTTTATATCTTCTACAACCGGCAAGCCCTGCGCTCCAAGCGATTGCCCGTGACCCTGGCCTGGATTGGGATCATCGCCAATACCGGCGGGGCTGCCCCTGATGGAACTTTCCAACTGGTTGAGCGTGGCGCTGGGGCCGCTGGCCAGCGCTGACCTGTTTGGACAGATCAGGCGGCCAGCAGCAGCTATGCCTGGCCACTGAGTACTACCAGGCCAACGTGTTCGATGCTGTCAATGTATGATCTGCCAGGAGGTGCAAGATGACCCGCAATCCCTCAGAATGGGTAGACGCTTTCCTTAACCTTTTATCCCTGGCCTCCCGGCTGGAGGAGGAGGGAGAGTATAACATCGCCAAGCTGGCGCGGGCCGCGGCGGATTCGCTGGGCCGGGAAGCCGCCTATCAGGCGCGCCCAGCGATGGAAGCTGACCAATTGGCTGTCGGCATTCGCCAGACCGCAGCCTCGCTCTCCCATCTGGGCGTCAGTCCGGCCCTGCTCGCCGCGCTCGAAAACGGGGCTGCCACCCTGGCTGCCGGGCGCGTCTCGCTCATCGGCGACGCCCCCCATCCCTCCGTCTGCCGCACCTGCGGCCACCTGGCCCTGACCACCCCCCAGACAAAGTGCCCCACCTGCGGCGCCTGGCCGGACACCTATCAGCGTTTCATGCCCAACTACTGGTTCGATGCCCTGGAACCTTTCGCCGCCCTGGAAAGCCTGCGACGGACGCCGGAAGAAGCGGCAGCACTGCTGACCGGATTGGCGGAAGAAACGATGGCCCGATTGCCGACAGAAGGCGGCTGGGCGATCCGCAACGTCATCACCCACCTGCGCGATGCCCAGCAGTTGTTCGACTTCCGACTCGACCTGTTTCTGCAAGAGGAACACCCCGACCTGGAAGCGAAGGCGGTGTGGACATGGGCAACCCAGGAAGAGGAGCGTCCCCCCACTGCCAGCGAGATCTTTGCGGCGTACAGGGCCTCTCGCGCCCAATCCCTGGGCAAACTGGAGCAGCTCCCGCTGGCTGATTGGTGGCGCACGGGCCGACACCAGGAGTTTGGAGAGGTGACGCTGCGCCAGCAGGTCAGCTATTTTGCCGCGCACGAGGTGACGCATCTGCCACAGATCGAATCCCTGCGTCACCGATGGATGGAGAGCGAGACCCATCCCAGAGCAGCCTGACCTGAAAATAGCCCTGTAACGCAAGCTGTTAGCTTGCGACGTCCTATCTTCATTGATGATTGTGCCCCACCGGGGCATGGAAACTGACCGGAAACGGGAATACTGAACCGGCAGTTAGAAAGCGCCGAACCCGCGATGAGACGAACCCTACCCTCAATGATTTTGGTCGTAAGTCTATTCATCGTCGCCAGCGTAGCCCAGCGCGGACCCTCTGCCCTGGCGGACGCCAATGGGCGGCCAGCGCCCCAGTCCACTCCGACCGAGCGCTACACCGTCACCGACCTGGGCACGCTGGGGGGGGAGAGCGAGGCGCGTGCAATCAACAACGTCGGCCAGGTGGCTGGCTTCTATCGCACCGGCAGTGGCTTCGATTCCCGGGCTTTTTTGTGGGAAGATGGGGTGATGCAGAACTTGGGCAGCTTGGGGGGAGATAGGAGCGAGGCTTACGGCATAAACGACAGCGGGCAGGTGGTTGGCATGTCGTATACCAGCAGTGGCACGTTCCGCGCCTTCCGGTGGCAGAACGGGGTGATGCAGGACCTGGGCACGTTGGGAGGAACCCACAGCTCGGCACGTGCAATAAACAACGCCGGGCAGATAGTAGGTATGGCATCGACAAGTGCTGGACCACAGCACGCCTTCTTGTGGAGCGGAGGAATGGCGGATCTGGGCGCCCTGGATTATGGTAGTGATGCCTATGGGGTCAACGAAAGCGGTCAAGTGGTTGGGTATGCCCAAGTTGGCACTGTGGATCCTTGGGAGATGTATGGGCATGCCTTCCTGTGGAACGGTTCGATGCAAGACCTGGGCACCCTGGGGTGGGCGCAGAGCCAGGCTAACGCCATCAACGACAACGGGCAGGTGGTCGGCCATCTGGTGAACGACAACCAGGATGACTGGCACGCATTCCTATCGCAGGGCGGCGGGATGCAAGACTTGGGGGGAACCCAGAGCGTTGCCTACGACATCAACAACGCCGGGTTGATCGTGGGCGAATCTGGAGGGCGCGCTGTTCTCTGGGACAACGGCCAGAGGCAGGACCTCAACAGTCTGATTCCAGCGGACTCGGGTTGGATATTGAGCAGCGCACGCGCCATCAACGAGCGGGGACAGATCGTGGGCAGAGGTTCTTTCAACGGCCAGACGCGCGCCTTCCTGCTCTCGCCGCGGGCGTATTACTGGATCAACCCCAGCGGCGGCTCGTGGCACCTGTCCACCAACTGGGATCCCCAAGGCGACCCCGGCGACGGCGACACGGTCATCTTTGCCCTGAGCGGGCAATACACGGTGGATGCCAGCGCCGCCGTCGCCGCGGCCGGACCAGCGGCCAACTTCCCGGTGGGCCGGATGGTCATATCGGCCACCAATACGGTAGACTTCCAAAACCTGGCTCTGAATCTGCTGGACGATTCGGTGACAGAACCGGCGCTGACCGTCAGCGATGGCGGGACGGTGAAAATCACTTCGGGCGCGGGCAATCTCATCCACGCCACCATCGGCGGCGCGCCCCCCGCCAATCCCTCGAATCCACCCATCGCCCGTTTGCAGGTCTTCAACAGCGGTACCAGACTGAACGGCACGGGCCGCCTGTCTATCGGCGGCGAAGGGCCGGGCGACCTGTTTGTGGCCAACGGCGGCCACCTGACCAGCGCCGAGGCGCGCCTGGGCGGCTTGCTGTCCACAGCGCCCGGCACGGCGGTGGTGGGCGGAGATGGGTCGCTGTGGCAGACCGGCAACATTGCCGTGGGCTATGGCAAGAGCGGTGCCTTGACCATCGAAAACGGCGGGCGCGTGGACTCGAACAATGCCTCTGTTAGCTTTGGCATCCTCAGCGAAGATTCAGAAGTGATAATTGAAGGCATTGGTGCGGGCGCCAGTCAGCCCTCTTTATGGGCAGTTGGGGGCGACCTGGCCGTCGGGCAGAGCGATAATGGCTCCGTCGAGGTGCTGAAGGGCGGGCAACTGGCTGTCAACGGGAATACGTTCATCTACGAGGGGGTGCTCAAGGTTGACAACTCGAACCTGAATGTGCTGGAGAGTGTTTTGATCGGCGGCAATGGCAACGGAGGCATCCTCTCCATGTACCAGAACGCCCAGGGCGACATCGACGGCGATTTGATCCTCGGACAGCGCGGCCTCGGCTATGTGATCCTGGACGATTCCAATTTGGACGTGCAAGATCCGCTGGCTGGGTTGTGCCACATTGGCCGGGAATCTAGCGCATGGGTGACGATTGAGGAAAACAGTGCTTTGTACTGCCGCAACATTCAGTTGGGGCTGGCCGGCACACAGGGCGTCGGTATCATCAGGTTGCATGGCGGTTGGTTGAGCGCTTCCGAAATCCTGCGCGTTGGCCAGACCAACAGCGGAGGCGGACTTGTCGAATTGATGAATGGCGCCCGCATCGTGGCCGCGGAAGGCCTGCACATCGCCCCCAACGGTACAGTGGTTGGCGCGGGAGATATCTTCCTGGGTTCCATCGGATTACTGAACGAAGGAGTGCTTGACCCGGGCATCATCGTACACGCCCCGCCGCGATTGCCTGGGGCAGCCGCGTCCCAATCCCTGGCGGCTCAGGGCAATCCGGCGACGTTGACCATCACCGGCACGCTGACCATCAGCCCCACCGGGCGGCTGCAGATTCCCTTGACCGGCAGCAGCGCAGGCGAGTACGGCAGCCTGGCTATCACCGGCGCGGCCAATCTGGATGGCGTGCTGGCGCTCAACTTCGGCCAGGGTTTTGCCCCCAAACAGGGCGACACATTTGCCTTCCTCACCGCAACAGGAGGCGTCAGCGGCGCGTTCGACCGGGTGGAGATCGGCGGTCTGGCTCCAGGTTTCGAATACAAGTTGACAGCCACAGGCGGGCAGGCGACGCTCGAAGCGCTGAACGACGGCACGCCCCCTGGCAGGCTATTCCTGCCGCTGGTGGCCCATTGAACACCACCAGAGAAACGGCCAGACGTTCAGGAGAAATGCCATGCGTGTCGCCCTGCTGTTGGTTTGGCTTCTACCTGTGGCTCTCTGTGGGGCCAGTTCGGTCTCCCGGTCCGCCAGCCCAGGAGTGGTCTATTACGTGGCGACCACCGGCGACGACGCCAATCCGGGATCTCTGGAGCAGCCCTGGCGCTCCATCCAGCACGGGATGGACAGGCTGTTGTCCGGCGATACGCTCTATGTTCGGGCGGGAAGCTATCACGAGCACGTGACGCTGACCCGTTCTGGCGCGCCGGGCGCGTTTCTCACGTTGGCTGCCTATCCGGGAGAGACGGCGACGGTGGATGGGGACGGCTTTGACCTGTGGGGGTGGGGTGGGGTCATCGATCTCTCAGGCCAGAGTTACATCCGTGTGAGCGGTCTGCGGATAATCAATTCCGCTTTTGCTGGCCTCTTTGCGGACACGGGCAATCATCTGATTGTGGAGCGCTGCTACACCTACAACACCGCCTCTTCGGGGATTGCTTTTCTTGGGGCGCAGAATGTGCTGGTGGACGGCAATGAAGTGGTTCTGGCAGGCTGGGGCCAGAACCAGGAACATATTACCATCGCCGATGTGAACGGTTTTGAGGTCCGCTACAATCGGGTTCACGGCTTCAATCCAACCACCGGCGGCAAGGAGGGCATCGACGCCAAAGACGGCGCGGCCAACGGTTCTATTCACCACAATACCGTCTACGATCTGGACCAGGTGGGGATTTATATCGACTCTTACAGCAAACCCACCTACAACATCCGAGTCTACGCCAATCGGGTCTACGACATTGCCGCGGATGACGGCATCGCCCTGGCCGCCGAGGCGGGCGGCGGGCTGGAGAACATCCGCATCTACAACAATCTGTCGATGGGCAATCTGGTCGGGCTGAAAGTCTCGGATTGCTGCGACGATCTCGCCCCCACCCACCCTATGACCGATGTCTATATCTTCAACAACACCTTCTACGGCAACGGCGGGACCGAATGGGGCGGCGGCCTCCACATCGCCAACCCGCATGTGAGCAATCTGGTGGCGCGCAACAATATCGTCAGTCAGAATCTGAAATTTCAGATATTGTTGGGGAGTGGTGTGCCCGCCGCTGCCCTTCACATCGACCACAACCTCATCGACGGCTTTCGGGATGCAACGGGAGAGATCTATGGAGATGACGCCGTGACAGGCGATCCACTCTTTGTGGACGCGACTGGAAGCAACTTCTACCTGCGCGCCGGCTCACCGGCCATTGACCGGGGCGTCAGCCAGGATGCGCCCATCGAGGACTACGACAACAGACCCCGTCCGTTGGATGGGGATGGAGACGGCCTGGCCGCTTTCGATATCGGCGCGTTCGAGTTCGCGCCTGTCAAAGTGCGGGCATATCTGCCCCTGCTCCAACATCAGGCGCAGTAGATCGCGTTGTCTTTCTCAGGTGTAGGCCATCTCCACCATTCGGGCCACGGCCAGCGCATCCCCCCGAAAGCGGGCACTCCGTCCACCCCACTTTCTGGAGCGCCTTTGTGGGAACATGCAAACGGCACCTCTATTGCAAAACCAATCGCTCCTGGGTCACTGCGTCCAGAAATGGCTCGTCCACCACCGCGCCGTTGCCGGGGCCGGTCGGCACAGTCAGGGTGCTGTCGCTGTTCAGGCTAAAGGGATTTTGCACGATGTCCCGGGGGAAGTAACGGTCATTGGCGCTGATGTCGCCGGGCAGACTGAAGTTGGGCAGGCTGGCCAGGGCCACATTTGTCGCCCGCCCGATACCCGTTTCCAGCATTCCCCCGTGCCAGACGGGCATCCCCGCGGCCTGGGCCAGGTTGTGAATCTCCACCGAATCGGCCAGACCACCGATGCGGGTGGGCTTAATATTGATGATGCGGCAGGCGTTGAGCTCGATAGCCCAGCGCGCGTGATCCGGTGAGACGATACTTTCGTCCAGACAGAGCGGGGTAGCGATGATCTTCGCCAGTTTGGCGTGATCAAAGATGTCGTCGTGGTCCAGGGGCTGCTCGTTCAGCAGCAGATCGAACTGGTCCAACTCCTTCAGATGTTCGGCATCGCTCAGGTGATAGATGCTGTTGCCGTCCACCTGCAAACGCAGATTCGGCCAGCGTTCCCGGATGGCCCGGGTCGGCTCCACATCCCAGCCCGGCTTGATTTTGAGTTTCACCCGCTTGTAGCCGTTGTTCAGATAGCCGCCTACCGTCTCCAACAGAGCGGGAATATCCGGCTGGATGGGCACGCTGACGCCCACCTCCACTTTGTCCCGGGTGCCACCCAGCAGTTTGGAGAGGCTGACATTCTGGGCACGCGCGAAAAGGTCCCACACGGCAAACTCCAGACCGGACTTGGCCATACGGTTGGCCCGCACCCGGTTGAAGACGTGGCGGGTCTGCCAGGCATCGTCGATATCCGCATCCAGCAGCATCGGCCCCAGGTAGGTTTCCATCATAAACCAGGCGGTCTGGTAGGTCTCTTCGTTGTACCAGGGGCCTTCGCTCATGGGCGCTTCCCCCCAGCCGGTAACGCCGTCGGCGTCTACCCGTACAATAATGGCGTCGCTGGCGTCGTGATACCAGCCACTGGTCTCAAAGCGGCGCACATAGGGCAGATGGATGCGGCGCAGTTCAATGCGTTCGATTTTCATGGCGAGTGTCCTGTCGCGATGGCAAAGGGTCGAATAGATAACGTCTTGGCATTATACCACCTCTCGTTACAGCCTCGCTAGGCGCTTCACACACCCGGGTAGGCCCAACACCGGGATCGACTCCTCCCCCAACGTGGGGAGGTTGGGTGGGGGTGAGCAGTTACAACAACAGAGGCGTGAAACGTGAGAAAGGCCGCGGCATCTCACGTTTCACGCCTCTCGTCTCTTCTCCAACCGTCTACACCCCGGACACAGCGGCCTCCATCAGCATCTGAATCCGCTCCACCATCTCCGCCGGGTTGGGGTGAATCCCCTCCACCAGCAGGGCGTTGGCAAAAAGCTGTTCGATGGTGGCGTCGATCAGCCGGCTCTCGCTGTCATTCTGCATCAGCGCCGCCAGATTGCGCACCAGCCCGTGCCTCCGGTTGAGTTCCAGAATCTTCACCGGTGTCTGGAAGTCCTGCTCCATCAGACGGCGCAGACGCTGCATATCCCGGTCGAACTCATTTTCCGGCGAGACCAGCCGGCAGGGATTGTCCACCAACTGTTTGGACTCGCGCACATCAGCCACCCGCTCGCCCAGTCTCTGTTTGACCCGACCCACCAGCGCATCGAAATCGGTCTGGGCCACCTTCCCGGCGGCATCTTCCCGCTCCTTTTCCGGCAGCTTCAGCCCCGCGTCGTCCACATTTTGCAGGCTCTTGCCTTCGTATTCCCGCAGCATAGAAGTCATATAGCCGTCGATGGGATCGACCAGATAGAGGACTTCGATATTGTTGGCCCGGAAATAGTCCAGATGGGGGCTGCGGGCCACAGATTTTACATCCTCGCCCAGGACGTAGTAAATCTGTTCCTGCTCCACGCCCATCCGCTCGGTATATTGGGCCAGGGTCACCCATTCCTCCGGCCCAGTCTTGCTGGAATGGAAACGCAGCAGTTCCACCAGCGAGCTTTGGCTGGTCGGGTCCGAAGCCACGCCCTCTTTGACGAAGATGCCAAACTCCTGCCAGAAGCGCCTGTACTTCTCCCGATCCCCATCGGCCAGGGACTTTAGCTCGCGGATGACCCGGTTGGAGAGGGCGCGCCGAATCTGGCGGATGTTGGGGTTGCTCTGCACCGTTTCGCGAGAGACGTTCAGGGGCAGGTCCTCCGAGTCCACCACCCCGACGACAAAACGGAGGTAGTCGGGCAGCAGCTCCCGGTTGTGGTTCTGGATCAGAATTTTGCGGGAGTAGAGGTGCAGGCCGTGCTCGCTCTGGGCGGACATCAGTCCCCGATCCCGGCGCGAGGGGATGAAGAGCAGGCTGCGCAGATTGACCGGCGCATCTGTGATCAGGTGGACGTGCAGCAGTGGCGCCTCGGCGTCGTAGGAAAGCTGCTTGTAGAAATCCACATATTGCTCGGCTTCTACCCCCTGGGGCGACTGCCGCCACAGGGCCGTGCGCCGATTGACCATCCGCCGGGTTTCTTCGCTTTCGCCCTCTCTCTCTTTTTCTTCGACCAGATAGATGGGAAACGAAACGTAATCCGAATGTTTCTTGACGATCTGCTCCAGCCGCCAGCCGCTGGCAAATTCGTCGGCGTCGTCCTTCAATTGGATGACGATCTCCGTGCCCCGGCTGCTCTTGTCCGCGGGTGAAAGTTCGTAGGCGCTTTCGCCTGTGGAGTGCCAGCTCCACGCCTGGTCGTCGGGCCGGTAGGAACGGGAAGTGACAGTGACCTCCTGGGCCACCATAAAGACCGAATAGAAGCCCACGCCAAACTGACCGATCACCTCGTCCAGGGATGCGCCCCGCTCCTTTGCTCCCTGCAAAAAGCTGCGTGCCCCCGAGTGGGCAATCGTGCCCAGATTCTGGACCAACTCCTCCCGGTTCATACCGATACCGGAATCGCTGATGACAAGTCTCCTGTTCTCCCGATCTACCCGCAGGGTGACGGCCAGCTCGGCGTCGTGATCCACCACATCCGAGTTGGTCAGCATTTCAAACTGAATGCGGTTGAGCGCGTCCGAGCTATTCGAAATCAGCTCCCGCAGGAAAATCTCCCGCTCGGTGTAGAGCGAGTGGGCCAGAATGTCCAGCAGTTGCCGGACTTCGGTGCGATATTCCAGGGATTCAGTAGCCTGTGCGGTCTCTTGTGTCATAGACAAACCTCCAGCAAAAATTGTCAGAATAGAATAAAAGGAGTGGTGGCCCAAAAAGAGCCACCACCTATTGTAGCACAAAGAGAATTGTCAACAGCTATCCAAACGTTAGTGCTTTGTTGGCGTTTTATAAGCACGCCGCAAAGCTCCCGCGGGTCTGACACGGGCGGTACAGTTGTCTACAGGCCAGGCTGAGGACGAAATAACATTTTTGGCGTATCTTATCCTGTGCCCCGCGCGCCCTGGGCCACATCCAGCGCGGCCTGGGCAGCCGCCGGGATAACCGGGCCAAAGGCGGCAAAGCGCTGGTCTTGGGTCTGCCCGCGCACAAAGCGCACGTAGATTTGGGCAATAATCACTACGACCCGAAAGAGGCTCAGGGCGTGATAGAAGTGAATCTGGCTCACATCCCGCCCGCTGCGGGCCGCATAGCGGGCCACCAACTCCTCCCGGCGCAGAAAACCCGGCTGAATCGGCATCATCGCCAGGGCTTGAAAGTGGGGCGGATCGTCCGGCAGACTCCAGTAGGCCAGCAGGGCGCCCACATCCGAAAGGGGATCGCCCAGGGTACACATATCCCAATCAAAGATCGCTACCAGACGCCCGGGGTCTTGGGGGGCCAGCATTACATTGTCCAGTTTGTAGTCGTTGTGAATCAGGCTAGGCACGCCCTCGGCTGGCTGGTTTGCCAGCAGCCAGCCATAGACAGCGGTCATAGCCGCTTCTTCGCCCAGTTCTGTGGCTTGCCAGCGCCGCCACCAGCCCTCGATCTGGCGGCCCACAAAACCCGCGGGTCTGCCCAGATCGGCCAGACCGATGGCTGTATAGTCCACCGCGTGGAGATCGGCCAATGCGTCCACCAGCGCTTCGCTCATGCGCCGGGGTGCGTCGGGTATGGCCGCGTAGGCGGGGGGAATCCGCTTGCGCACAACCAGCCCCTGCCGCCGCTCCATTACAAAAAAGGGTGCGCCCACAACAGATTTGTCATCGGAAAAGAGGAAGGCCCGGGGTGCGTAGGGATAGGCTTGCCAGAGCGTCGAAAGTACTTTCGACTCCCGGGCCATATCGTGGGCAGAGGGGGGCACGGGTCCCAGGGGGGGGCGGCGCAGAACGTACTCGTGGCTGCCGTAGTCCAGGTGATAGGTCAGATTGGCCGCGCCCCCCCCAAACTGGCGCACAGCCAGCGGCTGATCCGAGCCGGGCAGCTTACCCCACAAAAAGGCCGCCACCCGCTCCCCGTCGATCTGCTCGTCATCCCGCACAGGAATGGTATCCTGCATTTTTGCTCCCCGCTCCCCAGCCGCCAAGATTCCGGGAATCGGCCACAAAATCGCTCGAATGTCCCAGTGCGTTTGGCCGATTCCCGGAATCAGATCACCTAAATTGTCTACGGACAGTTATCTAATATCTTTTCAAAATCCGCCGGGCCACGCTGATTTTGTGTACTTCATCCGGGCCGTCGTAGATGCGGGCCGCCCGTTCGTGGCGATACCACCAGGCGATAGGTGTATCGTCGCTCATACCCAGACCGCCCAGGGTTTGCAGCGCCCGATCCAATACCCGGTTGATGACGCCGGCCACATAGAATTTGATCAACGAAATCTCATCCCGGGCCGCATAGGAGCCTTCCTCGTCAATCTTGCCGGCGGTTTCCAGCACCAGCAGTCTCGATGCGTTGATCTCCGCCCGGCTTTCGGCAATCCACGCCTGGACAATCCCCTGTTCGCCCAGGGTGCGCCCTGGGGCCACCTGGCGGTGGGCTGCGTGGCTGCACATCAGATCAAAGGCCCGTTCGCAGATGCCTATCCAGCGCATACAGTGGTGGATGCGGCCTGGCCCCAGCCGCTGTTGGGCCAGGGCAAAACCCGCGCCCTCCTCACCGATGCGGTTGCTGACGGGAACCCGTACATTTTCATAGGTCACTTCGCCGTGGGTGGGCCAGCCTTCCCCGCTCTCGCCCATCACGGCGATATTGCGTACGAGGGTAAACCCGGGGGTGTCCAGCGGCACAATAATCTGGCTGGCCCGCTGGTGGCGGCTCTCGGCGTTTGGGTTGGTCACGGCCATTACAATCGCAAAGGCGGCCCCATCCGCAGCTGTGGTATACCATTTGTGGCCGTTGATGACGTACTCATCGCCTTCCTGTACAGCGGTTGTACTCATCCACGTAGGGTTGCTGCCGGCGTGCTCTGGCTCGGTCATGGAGAAACAGGAGCGGATTTCGCCCCGTACCAGGGGCATCAGCCAGCGATCTTTCTGTTGTGGGCTGCCATATTCCAGCAACAATTCAGTGTTGCCAATATCCGGGGCCTGACAGTTGAAGACGTAATGGCCCAGGGGGGTGCGCCCCAATTCTTCGCTCACCCGGCCAAACTCGGCTAATGTCAACCCCTGGCCGCCGATCTCTGGGGGCAGAGCCAGCCCCCACATGCCTGCGCTGCGCACCATCTGGCGTTTGGCCTGTAGTGTCGGCTCCAATTCCCGCCAGGGCTTGCTTAGGAAAGCGCTCTCCAGAGGAATCACTTCGCTGTCGATGAATTGTCGAATACGGGGGAGAAGTTGGGAGAGAATGTCAGTGGTCATTGGTGGAATGTCCATTCGCTGGTGGTTTTTGTATTGCGTAGTGCGTATTTCGTATTTCATAAGGTGGCGCAGCCACGATTTGCGTGCAGGAATGTGAAGACGTGAAACGTGA
>JAHDWH010000088.1:22402-23772 GCA_023384455.1 Caldilineaceae bacterium
TGGAACGTGATGACGTGGAACGTGATGACGTGGAACGTGATGACGTGGAACGTGAGGTGTCGTCATGTGATCTCACGTTTCACGTTTCAGTTGTCAGATCAGTTATTTCTGCGCCAATCTGCGTCCGCTTTTTATCGCTGAAAGTGCCCCAATCGGGACTGGACACCGATCTCCAATCTCCAGTCCCCTCCTACCCCATCCCTGCGTCCACATACTGGCCGCCGTCGATGAGGAATGTACTGCCTGTGGTAAAACTGCTGGCGTCCGCGGCCAGGTAGAGGGCGATGCCCGTCAATTCCTCCGGCTCGGCCATGCGGCCCTGGGGTACAATGCGCATCACCTCCTCGTATAGCTGGGGATTGTCCCAAATGGCCCGGCTGAAGGCAGTTTTAATGAAGCCTGGCGCAATCGCGTTGACCCGAATGTTGACGCCAGCCAGTTCGGCGGCCAGCACTTCGGTCAGCATCAACACCGCGGCTTTGCTGACACAATAGACACCCATCCCCGGTTGGGGGCGTCTGCCCGCAATCGAGGCCACGTTAATAATAGAGCCGCCCCCCCGTTCCTGCATCGCGGTCGCGGCGGCCTTTGCCATACGAAAGTAGCCGACCACATTCACATCCAGAATTTTGGCCCAGTGGCTCTCTTCTGCACTGAGGATTGGCCCAAAATGGGGATTGGTGGCCGCATTGTTGACCAGAATATCCACGCCGCCAAATTCGTCAGTGGCCGTCTGAAAGAGTGTCTGGACAGCAGCGCTCTCCCCCGTATGCGCGGCCAGGGCCAGGGCCTGGCCGCCAGCGGCCCGAATCTCTCCGGCTATCTGTTCCAGGGCTTCCTGCTTGCGGCTGCTGAGAACTACGGCCGCACCGGCCCCGGCATAGGTGCGGGCAATCGCTTCCCCAATGCCCCGGGACGCGCCGGTGATGATGGCTATTTTGCCAGAGAGATCGAAGTTGGGCAAATGGTTCACGGCGACTCCTCTATCTGCGTGAAAGTTGACGTCAGTTTGTCAGCCAGAGAGAATGTCCGTATAGATGGCCGGACGGTAACTGCTCACCCCCACCCAACCTCCCCCAATGTGGGGGAGGAGTCGATCCAGTTCTCTCCCTGAAATGGGGAGGGGCAGGGTGGGGTGGCTGAACAGTTACCATCAGTTGTACACGAGGAAATACACCCATAATCAACGAAAATCAGAACACAGATTGCGCAGATGACGCAGATGACGCAGATTTTCGCAGATTGAATCCCTTCGACAGGCTCAGGACAGCGCCGTGTGAATCCGTTCTTTCCCTTCGACAGGCTCAGGACACCGCCGTGTCCATCCGTGTTCTATTTTCACATCAGTTGTACACGAGGAAACACACCCA
>JAHDWH010000419.1 GCA_023384455.1 Caldilineaceae bacterium
CGAAAACTCCATCTGGCACTTCATCGATGACTCCGCCAAAGGTCTCGTAGATTATGTACCGGCCAGAACCCAGTCCATAGCTGTCTTGCCCACACCGACGGCCACGCCCACCTTTACACCGACTTCGACGCCGACTAGACCGGCCGATACGAGTACCCCTACGTCAACACCGACTATCACACCGAATGTGACAGAGACGCCCACAAGTACGCCGACCGCAACCCATACACCTACAGCCACGCGTACAACAACGCCGACTACTGCACCTACGCCTACAGCTACCCGGACACCGACATCAACACCAACGAACACGCCAGTGACGCCGAATGCGCCGACTCACACACCGACCGCTACGCATACATCAACGCCGACTGCCACATCCATCCAGACGGCTACATCTACACCAACCGCGACGGCAACACAGCAGGCAAGTGGCAGCAGTGTGAGCGGTCTTATCTTTGAAGATCGCAACGGCAATGGCACGCAGGAAACTGGCGAACCGGGCGTTGCCGATGCAACCGTCAAGCTCCGTGACCCGCAAGCCCGCAGCGTGCAACAGGAATGGGAAACCCGCACAGCCAGCGACGGAACTTACACTTTCGGAAACATCCCTGCCGGGGGTTACGAATTGGGTGTGCAATTGCCGCCCCAATACAATGTGGAGGGATTCCAGTGGCAGGATGTGAATGTGTCGGGAACTGGCGGTGATACAGTTGTAGCTCCGTTAGCAGCACCCAAAGCCGAATGGCGACTCTATCTGCCAACGACCATTCGGTAATCTGCTTCTGTTGCAATTACATCTAAACAAAAGAGAGGCCGGAACCCAGTGGGTTCTGGCCTCTCTTTTTTGTCCGCGTTCTATTCTTCTTGCCGGATCGCGCCAAAAAGACGCCCCGCCATCAGTTGACAGCCACTGGCTGCTCAAAAATCGACCTCAAATCGTGCCCCCGCTGTCTCAGGAGCGCAAACGCCTGGGCGCGGCGCAAGACCGGACGGTTGTATCATTCCAGCCTGCCCTAACGCTGAAATGCATCCCAGAATCAGCTTCTTGAACATTCGACAAGTATGTGTGCTGTGTGTATACTCCCCCTATGACAAGCCGCGAAATCGTAAGACGTCTCACACGCGAAGGATGGGTGCTGGTTCATATACGCGGCAGCCATCACCAATACAAGCACCCGAATCAACCGGGGCGTGTGACTGTGCCCCACCCAAAAAGAGATTTGCCCACAGGCACCGTGCGCAGCATATACAAGCAAGCAGGCTGGGAATGGCCCGACAGATGATGCGATATCCCGTAGTGATCCACAAAGAGCCGGAGAGCGAGTACGGCGTAATCGTCCCGGATCTGCCCGGCTGCTTCTCCGCAGGGGAGAGCAGCGACGACGCGCTCATCCAGGCGGCGGAGGCCATCGAATGCCATCTGGAAGGGATGCTCATCGACGGCGAAGCCATCCCCCTGCCCACGGCCATCGACGCCCATCTCCACAACCCGGACTATGCGGGCGGCATCTGGGCACTGGTCTCGGTGGACCTTTCCAAACTCTCTGGAAAATCGAAACGCATCAACATTACTCTCCCCGAACGGCTGGTGGCGCAGATGGACCGCTACGCCACACAACACGGCCAGACCCGCTCCGGGCTGATTGCCGAGGCGGCGATGAATTACCTGGCCGGCCAGGCTAACTGAAGGTAGAGCGTCCTATCAGCCACGCTTTCCAGACGTAAAGAGAGCCGCAACCATTTGGTTGCGGCTCTCTTTACGTCTGGAAAGCGTCCATCCGCCCTTTTCGCGTCATCCGCGTTCTATTCTTCTTGTCCCTCCAACAGCCCCTCCACTTCTCGAATCAGAAAGGGCAAATTCGGAGCATCGAACGAAAGTCTCGGCGCAGTAATGCGGTTGTGTTTGATGTCGGGCGGGACATGCTTGTGGTGGGGATGGTTGTGCGCAAGCGAAGGGTTGTTGGGATGTGGCATAGGGTCATACCAATACAATCGCTCCTGTGCCCGCCACACTTCGTAGGAATAGGCCAGAATCCGTTCGGCAGCGAAGTCCAGACGTTCATAGACGCGCAGAACAATCTGCTGATCAAAGCTGACCTCCCCTTCAAGCACGCCAATGGATGCGCCCCGTGGATATAAGCGAACCGTATGGCTATGCACCCGGTCTGATTTCTCCAGAAGGGGATAGACAAATCGACTGTATTCTACGAGAGAAGAAAGCGCACTCATAGCCCGGCAGGTAGCGCTTCTGGCTTTAATGTGAGGCGCAGATCGGCCAGGGAGACGCGCTGCTGCGGTTTTACCTGTTGCAGCGTATGGCGCACACGCTGGTCATATAGTTCCTCCCGTTGGCGTCGCATGTCAAAGCAGGCGGCCCAATCGGTATAGTCACGACTTTCGAGCGGGTCTTCGTCCCGGAGCTGTCCCATCTGGTACAACTCATAGAAGTAGCGGGAACGAAGGCCGTAGCGAGATTCGTAATGCCAAAGTTCTTCATCCATCGCGTGAATATCCTGAATAATATCGAGCAGAGTCAGGTCCGCCATCGTTTTCCTCCGTTAAAGATTCCTGCAGGGATCGTCTATTCGTCCCCATTATAGCCACGCCCGATCCATCGGTCAAACAGGCCATAGCAGTCGGGTGCATCTCAGAATCGGGGCGAGATGCGCCCGCCGAATCAATTCGGCGTCTGCTACGGCAAACCCGT
>JAHDWH010000089.1 GCA_023384455.1 Caldilineaceae bacterium
TCGGAAGGAACACGGATTAATAAAAATCCGTGTTCCTTCCGATCCGTGTATACAAAATTCCATCCCAAAAATCCGTCTTGCGTATCTTTCCCGGCTGGATGATAATAGAAGTGACTACTCATCTCACCCCACAGGAGCTTCCCCGTGGCCCATCTCATCACAACCCTCGGCCCCCGCAGCGCTGACGAAGTGGGGCTAATTCTGCCCCACGAACACATTTTTGTCGATCTCGGCCCCATTGCCGAGGAGAACTGGCGAGCGGCTACTGCCGAACAGGTGATTCCTGTGATGGCCCCGGAAATTGCCAAAATTCAGGCCCAGGGGATAACTGCGCTGGTGGAGTCTACACCGGTGGGGGTGGGCCGCCGGGCCGACATCGACCGGGCTGTGTCGGAGGCCACCGGGCTGCCTGTTCTGGTGCCCACAGGCATCTACCGCCAGCCGTGGATTCCCCGTTGGGCGCTGGACGCCAGCGAAGACACCCTGACCGAATGGATGACAGGTGAATTGACCGGTGAGATTGAGGAAAGCGGCGTGCAGGCCGCCTGGATTAAAGTGAGCGCGGGGGACGACGGCATTACCCCGGCGGAGACAAAAGTTTTGCGGGCCGGGGCCCGGGCGGGCAGGGCCACAAACGCCATCATCGGCAGCCACACCATCCGCGGGCGGGTGGTGCGGGATCAGTTGGATATTCTGGAAGGGGCCGGCTACACCGCCGAGCGCTTTATTTGGATTCACACCCAGGCCGAGCCGGATTTTGCCCCGCACTTGGAGATGGCCCAGCGGGGCGCGTGGCTGGAATACGACGCTATCGGCGGCGGCCAGAGCGACGAATCGTACATCGAACGCATCCAACGGCTGCTGGATGCGGGCTTCGGCCACAGACTGCTCCTCAGCCACGACCGGGGCTGGTACGACCCCTCCAAACCCGGCGGGGGCGTGCCCAAACCCTTCACCTATCTGGTGGAGACATTCCTGCCCAAATTGCGGGCAGCAGGGGTGGACGATGCGACGATCCGCCAACTGACCGAGACCAATCCATTCAATGCCTACGCCCGCTAGAAAATGTACGGCGGACTGTCAGTCCGCCCATCGCCGGATGAACCAACAGTTCGTCCTACTTCTGTAACACCTTTTCGGCCCAGACCGATTGTGTGCGGGTGAGGGACGGCCAGGGGGGAACGGAGTAGTCTACATCCAGATCGTAGCCTGCCCGCTCATAGATGGAACGGATGGCAGCGCCCAAGTCCAGGGGCACATCCGGGTCTGGGGGCAGCAGAGGCACAGGCACAACGGGCAGGGGATCGGCCAGGGCAATCGGCCAGACCTCTGCGTTCAAGCGTGCGTCGGCCCGGCTGAGAACTACCGCATAGTCGGCGCTGGCGGGGATGGGCGGATCGACGGGCAGCCGCTCGCCCCGGCGCAGGAGATCGATTTCCAGCAGATGCACCGAGGCCGCCAGCAGGCCGTCCCGTTTGCGCAGATAGGCATCCCGTCCGTCACCGTCCAGCCGTTTGTTGACCGGTGAAAGAATCTCAATCGCAGCCACCAGCAACCCGGAGCCTACGCTGCGGATTTCTACCGTCACCTGACGGAAGGGAACACGCATCAGATTGACGGCTTTCATCGGCGCGGGGGCAATGGCAACCGCAACGCCGCCACCCGCCAGGGGCAGTTGGGACGCAGATGGAATGCGCTGCACAGCCACATCCGGGAACATTACCCGTAGCTCCTCCTCGTCCGGACGGTCCAGCACTTGGCGGGGAATCAGGCGGGCCACATATTTGGGGCGAAGAATTGGCGACAATTGATTCGCTATGCAGACGGCCAGATTTTGATGCAAGTCGCCGTAGAAATGGGGGTTTTCCAGATAGGGGTCCATTCCCGGAAAGGGCGACGGCATAGCGGTTCTCCTTTGGCTCAGCCACACATAGGGCAAGTATAGCACGAAATCGACAACAACTGTAGGGCGAACTGACAGTTCGCCCACCATCCGACGGACTACCAGTCCGTCGTACAAGCAGGAGGAATGTATGACACGCACAGGACGGGCTGTTGTCACCAGCGGCCAAACGTTTGAGATTCGGGAATATGCAGTGCCGGACCCGGAGCCGGGCAAAGTGTTGCTGCGCCAGGAGTTGGCGGGCATCTGCGGCACAGATTTGCACAACTGGCAGAACGGCATTCAGGGCGAAATGCTCCTGGGCCACGAAAATGTGGGCGTCATCGAGGCCATCGGGCCGGGCGGCGCGCAGGATTATTTGGGTCAGTCGTTGGAAGAGGGGGATCGGGTGATCTTTGCGCCGGGCACTCTGGGCTACGGAGCCTACGGATTCTACACGACGCCGGATGTCGCGCCCCACTTCTACGGCGGCTTTGCCGATTACATCTATCTGGGCCTGCCCACCACCTGTCTGATGAAGACGACCGCCTCGCCGGAGGTGGCTGTGCTGACCGAACCCTTCACCATCGGCGTCCACGCGGCCATGCGCGGTCAGGTGAAGCTGGGGGATACGGTCGTCGTCCAGGGCAGCGGTGCGATTGGGCTGGTCACGCTGCTCTGCGCCAAACTGATGGGCGCGGCCCAGATTATCGTCGTAGGCGGCCCGGCCAAGCGGCTGGAACTGGCCCTGAAGTACGGCGCGGATGTGACGATTAACATCGAAGATGTGCGTTCGGTGGAAGAACGCGCAAAGCAGGTGCTCTGGCACACGCCCAAGAAAGCCGGCGCGGATGTGGTCTTCGAATGTTCCGGCTTTCTGCCCGCCACGCCGGAGGGGCTGGGTTATGTGAAGCAGAGCGGCACATTTGTCGAGGTGGGCCATTTTGTGGATATGGGGTCGATTGAACTCAACATCAACCGGCTGATGATGCGCAAGAATCTGCGTTTCGAGGCCATCTGGGGCAGCCAGTACGAGCACTTTGTGCGGGGGCTGCGCATTCTGGAAAAGAACGAATACCCCTACGCCGAGATGGTCAGCCACACCCTGCCCCTGGAACGGGTAGCCGAGGGCTTCCACGCCCTGAATGGAACCTACCGGCTGGGGGACGAGGAAGTGATCAAAATTGCGGTCAAGGCGTGGTAATATCCGTGACAAGGTGACAGGCTGACCAGGTGACAGGCTGACCAGGTGACACGGTGAAAATCCGTGTTCCTTTCCATCCGTGTATACAAATCTTCAGCTATAGGGGGCGAACCAATGGCATTTGGAAGCGGCAAATACACCTATGAAGTGGTAGAGGGTTGGGGCAAATTGCCCGAGGGCTGGGCGTGGGGCTGGATTCCCGGTGTGGGCTGTGATTCCCAGGACCGGGTCTACGTCTACTCCCGCAGCGCGCATCCGCTGGTCATCTTCGACCGGGAGGGCAATTTCGTCGATTCCTGGGGCGAGGGGATTATTCAGGATGCCCACGGCATTTGGATCGACCCGGAAGATAACGTCTGGTGTGTGGAGCGGGAGACCCACTGCATCTTCAAATTCAACAACCGGGGCGAACTGGTGCAGACGATTGGCACGCCGGGGCAAGAGGGTGCGCCGGGTGAACCTTTCCGTATGCCCACGGACCTGGCGATCTCCGCCGACGGTTCGCTCTTTATCTCCGACGGCTACGCCAATGCCCGGGTTCACAAATATACGCCGGAGGGGGAGCGCATCCTCTCCTGGGGGGAGTACGGCACGGGGCCGGGCCAGTTCGAGCTTTCCCACTGCGTACGCATCGACCGCTTCGACCGGGTGTGGGTCTGTGACCGCACGAATGACCGCATCCAGATTTTCGACACGGAGGGCAACTACCTGGAGGAGCGCACGGGGCTGCTCAAACCGGATACGATCTACTTTGACCCCACGGAGGATGTGGTCTATGTGGCCGAGTTGGAGCAGCAGGTGAGCGTCTGGACCCTGGACGGGGAGCTATTGTCCAAATGGGGTGGGGCACGGCGCAGCAACAGACCGGGCGAATTCGCCTACTGTCCCCACGGCATCTGGGCGGACAGCCGGGGCGATCTCTACGTGGGCCAGGTGCAGGGGGACGCGGGGTTGCAGAAGTTTGCGAGGGTGGGGTAAGTGAGAAGTTCGACTTTTTCCGAAAAGTCGAACTTCTGGCCGCCACTTGTCACTTGCCTCTTTCACCCCTTCCCGTTGCGGTGAATGCCATTACCATTGACGGGGGCATAGACGTATTCATTCTGCGCCGGAATTGTTGACAACCATTCCCCGGCAGTGACCGGGACTGCGGCAGATTCGGAGGATGACAAAAGGGGCTGGGCTGGTTCGTCTTGGCTATTGGGCTTTAGCACAAACTGACCAATTAGCTCCTGCAGACCCTCAGCCATCGCCATTAGTTCGTGGGCGGAAGAGGTGGCCAGTTTGTCGTGGCTGCCCACATCCGCAGTGGAAATTGCGACCTGTTCGGCGGCCGCGCTGTTCTCTTCGGCAATGGCCGAAAGCTCTTCGATGGCCCGGAGCAGGCCATCGCTGCCCTCTGCCAGCCCGCTGCTGGATCGGGTATTCTCTTCGCCAATGGCCGAAACCCGTTCCATCACGGCCAGCAGAGTCTGGTTGCCGTTGGTGATAGCCTCTACCGAATTGCCCAGGCCCACCATTCGGCTCTCCACTTCAGCCACGGCCTGCTGAATCTGGTCCAGACTGCTCTGGGTCTCGTCCGCCGTGGCAAGACCCTGCTCCATTTCCCGGTTGCTCTGCTGCATGGCCAGGGTGGCCTGGCTGGCAGTCTCCTGCACGGCGCCGATGAGCGTACCGATCTCTTTGGCAGATTTGGCCGAACGCTCGGCCAGCTTGCGAACCTCATCAGCCACAACGGCAAAACCCCGGCCCTGTTCGCCGGCCCGGGCCGCTTCGATGGCAGCGTTGAGCGCCAGCAGATTCGTGCGCTCGGCGATCTCGTCAATCGTCTGCACAATGGCGACAATCTGCTGGGAGCGGTGTCCCATTTCGCCCACCCGCTGGGAAACCTGTTGCATGGCCGCGGCCATATCCCGAATGCGATCGATGGTTTTGCCTACTGCGACAGCGCCCTGGCGGGCCACCGCGCCGGCGCCATAGGCAGCCTGCTGGCCTGCGCCCAGGCTTTCGTCCACCTGCCGCATGGCAACGCCGACCTGATTGGAAAGAACGTTTTCCGCAGCGTTCACCGCATCGCTCTGTTGGGTGGCCCCCTGGGCAATAGAACCGACAGTACCGACCTGCATTTCGATCAGGTCACGAATCTGGCCGATGTATTCGGATTGAAGGCTGGTGCTTTTGGCAACTTGGGAGATTGTGCCGGTAATCTGCTGAATTGCCTGTCCGCTGTGTTCCGAGGCGAAAAGGACCTGCTGACTGGCGGCGGAGACATCCCGAATACTCTGCTGCATACGCAGAATCAATGCCCGTTGGGAATCCAGCATCCAGGCGAACGACTCGGAGAGTTTGTCATCTGGAGAGCGTCTATGCACATCGATGGAGAGATCGCCGCTTGCCATCCCCAGCGCCAGGTCGGTCATCTCCTTCTGAAAGGCGATGACGTCGTGTATGGCTTGGGTTAAATCGCTGATTTCGCCGTGCCCGCTGGGTTGGAAGCTGTAGGACAAATTGCCCTGGGCCACCTCCTGGGCAGCGCGGATCATCTCGCGGATTGGACGGACAATCCGTTTGTTGATGACGTAGAGAATGGAAATGTAGAGGGGCACAAAAAAGAGGATACTCGCCGTAAGCGTGGCTGGGTTGGTTCCCACACGCCCGATGGCAAAGGCAAACAGAAAGGTGATGTCCGCCAGCAGAGCCATCCAGATTGCCATATGAAAGATGATTCCGCCACCCCAAATCCGCCGGATTCCCCAGAAAATAGGCGGAGAGGCCACGAGACAAGCAAACAAACCCACTGTCAAATCTCGAATTAAAAGCTGGTCCATATCGTTTTCCCTCTGCAAAAAAGCAGGATAGTCGCGAGCGGTGAAGGTTTGTATCTTTCCATTACTATTATCGGACATCTACCCATAGACAATACATAGGGCAATCTCCGTAGATTTACAGAAGTTCGGCTTGGGAAAAGGAGAGCTTCTGCCCTGAAAAAGGACTGTGAAAATAGCCATTCGTACGTCGGACTGTCAGTCCGACCTGCAACAGAACAGGCCAGTCGGACTAACAGTCCGACGTACAATATTTTCGTCGTTATCCGGTGTCAGCCGGTCGTGCGGTCTGTTCTGAACAAAAATTGCAAACGAAAAACTTACGTTACGGACCATTTCCCTTCAGATAGGAAGTCGTAGATGAATTTTGACGAGAGAGTTCTTCAGCCTGCGCCCGAATCGCGTGGGCAAATTCTTGCCGTATTGCAAGCGGCGCTGACCGCCGTCGATCCCTCTGCCGCGGTGCAGCGGGCGTTGCAACGGGAAGGGGATATCCTCACCGTTGGCAAGCGGCGTTACGACCTGAACGCCTATCGCCGGGTTTTTGTGCTGGGGGCAGGCAAGGCCGGCGCGCCGATGGCCCAGGCGGTGGAGGCTGTGCTGGGCGACCGAATCAGTGGCGGACTGGTGGTGGTGAAGACGGAGCACAGCGGGCCAACCGAACGGGTGCGCATTGTAGAGGCCAGCCATCCCACGCCGGATGCGGCGGGCGTAGCTGCGGGCCAGGAGATTCTGGCCCTGGCAGAGCAGGCCGGTGCGGACGATCTGGTGATCGCACTTATCTCTGGCGGTGGTTCTGCGCTGCTGGTCTCCCCGGCCAATGGGCTGACCCTGGCCGATAAACAGGGGTTGACCGCCAGTCTGCTGGCCTGTGGCGCGACAATCAACGAAATGAACTGTCTGCGTAAGCATTGCAGCGGCGTCAAAGGGGGGCAGTTGGCCCGGGCGGTCGCGCCGGCCACACTGATTACTCTTGTCCTCAGCGATGTGATCGGCAGCCCGCTGGATGTGATTGCCAGCGGGCCGACTGTGCCCGATTCTTCCACCTGGGCCGATGGCTGGGCGCTGGTAGAGAAGTATGCGTTGGCTGAAAAGCTGCCCCCAGCGATTGTTGCCCGCTTGCAGGCCGGGCTGCGGGGCGAAATCCCCGACACGCCAGACGCCGACGATCCGGCCTTTGCCACCAGCCAGACGGTTATGGTGGCAGATAATTTTCTGGCGGCCCAGGCAGCCCAGCGCGTAGCAGCCGCGCTGGGCTATCACGCGCTCCTGCTCACTACTTTTCTGGACGGCGATGCGGCCAGCGCAGGGCGGCTGCTGGCCGCATTGGCAAAGGAGGTACGGGCCAGTGGCAATCCCGTGCCTGCACCGGCCTGTCTGATTCTGGGCGGGGAGACGACAGTGCAGTTGGGGAGCAATCCAGGCAAAGGAGGTCGCAATCAGGAATTGGCTCTGGCCGCGGCCCTGGCTTTGCAGGGGCATCCAGGCGTGACGGTCGTTTCGTTGGCAACTGACGGCACAGATGGCCCCACGGAGAGCGCGGGGGCGATGGTCGATGGGGAGACAGTGGCCCGAGGCGCGGCGGTGGCTCTTTCGGCCGCGGAACACCTGGCCCGTCACGACGCCTATCCCTATCTAGTCGCAACCCAGGACCTGCTGCAAACGGGGCCGACCCAGACGAATGTCAACGATCTGTTGTTTGTCTTTGTGGAAAAATCGTAGAACGGACTGACAGTCCGTTCTACATTGTGATCCGCTATACACACCCATCCACTTTCTTGCAGTAGGCTATAGAGTATCTCACTATCCCATCATCACAGGAGTATTTTTATGCCTCAATTGACAGTTGAAGGATATGGCACATTTGACGTGGCCCAGGGCAAGCGGCTGGTCCTGGCGCTTGTAGAAGATGCAGGGGTGGACCAGTTGCACGCGTGCGGTGGCAACTGTCGCTGCACCACCTGCCGGGTGGAGTTTGTGGCCGGGGAACCGGCGATGATGACCCAGGCCGAGAAGGACAAGCTGGCCGAGCGGGGGCTGAGCGGCGTGCGTCTCTCCTGCCAGATTCAGATGAACGGCGATATGAGCGTGCGCGCCATCAGCCGTCTGGAAGGCAGTGGCCGGGCTGATCCGGGTGGTAAGCCGGAAGCGGAGATTCACCCGGAGCCGGTGTGGGTGATGAAGGGGTAAAAGGCAGGAACAAAAGCAAAACTGATATGAGTAAAAAGGGCAGGGCCAGTTTCACTTACTGGCCCTGCCCTTTTTAGGTGTCAATAGGCGAATTCGTAAAGAGGAACTGATCGGGCTGGTTGTACTGTTGCTTGCAACAATGCCTCAAGTCGACGTACGGTCTCCGGCTTTAGAAGCACATCGCCACATACCGAACAGACCTCTGCTGGCACAAGATCAAAGACGATCACTTGTCCACGATGTCGCACAGTATGGATAATGTGCTGCCTTTCGTACTCGCCAGGGCAGCCTGTAATACTGCATTGCATACGTTTTACCTCCTCTGTGTCGGAGTTACCCATTTCGGCGGTTTAGGCTCATAGACCGTAATGATAATCAATACTGGTTGTGCTGTCGTACACACAATATGCACGAAACGTCCGTTGTCAGCAACTCCATTAAGCAAACAGCACGATCCTCGTCTGCGTTCGGGATAATCCTCTAAAATCTGTGCGTTAGCAATCGCTTGAAGAATGTCATCAAGGGTGAAATTATCCTCTGTCATCTCTTGCTGTGCATGTTGGGTAATACGGAGGCGCTCCGCTATCGTTTGAATGCGGATACGCTCCAGTATACTTTCCAAAGCAACCTCGTCAGGACTGCTCATCGCGTATTTTGCCATAGAGAAAAACTGTTTGTAATGGCATCCGTGATTTTACCTCATCGCCGCACAAACTTCCGCAAACCCGCCAACCGGTCTGGATCCCACTCCTCGCCCAGGGGAACGATCTGGCGGTAGATGCTGGCCCCGATGTAAAGAATCATATAGGCGATGAGGAAGATCGTCACCTGGTGCTGGGGGCGGGGGTATTGAAAGAGCAGCCAGGAGGAGCCGACACCCCAAAGCAGCGTCAGCCCCAGCATCCCTGTGCGAAATATCTGCTTTTCGCTCAGATATTCCATACGCGACGGGTAGATATATTTAATTGGGACAAAAATAAGCACACACAATGCGCCCAAAATCAGTGCGTTGTAGAGAGGCTGAAACTGCCAGAGGAAGATATAGAAGACGACGATATTCCAATAACTGGGAAAGCCTTTGAAAAAGTGGTCATCGGTCTTGGCGTCCACCTGGCAGAATTGATAGGCGGAGCAGAGGGCAATCAGCCCGGCCAGGGGCAGACGCAGGAGGGGTGGCAAGAGTTCGGCTTCGATCAGAAAAAAAGCTGGGACAATTACATAATTCAAAAAGTCCACAATGTTATCCAGCATCGCGCCATCCACTTTGGCTGCCAGATGCTTCGTACCAAAACGGCGGGCCAGGCTGCCGTCGATACCGTCCACCACTACAGCCGCGCCCATCAGCCAAAAAGCGATGAGCCAGCGTTCTTCGTGGATAGCGTGGAGAGCAAAGAGGCCAAAGAGAGCGCCGGAAGCAGTAATCAGGTGGACCGACCAGGCCAGAAAGCGCTGAAGAAAAGAGGGGCGAGCAACAGAAGCGAGAAAGTTGTCCATCGGCAATCCTTAGCGAAGTGGAACGAAATGTTGCACGGCATATTGGTGTCCTGCGTCTTGAAAACGAAAGATACCACGGAATGACCCTGGGGCAAAGATGGCTTTTCGATTGATATCAGAGAGAGAAAGCTGGGCCAGACAGACAGAATGGACAGATTCGGAGATCACCCCCACAAATTCTTTCCGGCCTACCTCGCTTTATTGAGAAGATGCAAAGGGCAGACGGAAAATGAAAGCTGCGGCCGTCTCTGGGCTGGTAAAAACCAGCCCATCAATACCCATTGCCAGAAACAGGAGCGCCAAATAGAGAAGACTGAATTTATAGAGTCGCCAGATATTGGCATTGCTGGGGCGGCGCAGAATGTCCACTGCCTGCCAGAGGAAGACCCCATTCAGGGCCAGGGAGAGCAGCAGATAGACCGGCCCCAGCAGTCCCAGAAAGACAGGCATCGTACAGATCAGCAGGAGCAGAAGACTGTAGAGCACAATCTGTCGATGGGTCTCTTTTTCACCTGTGACCACAGGCAACATCGGCACACCCGCGGCCCGGTACTCCTTCTGGCGCATCAACGCCAGGGCCCAGAAGTGGGGGGGTGTCCAGTAGAAGACGATGAGGAGCATAAAAATCGGCAACAACGAAATTTCGTTTGCCACCGCGGCCCAGCCCACCAGCGGGGGAATCGCGCCGGCCGCGCCGCCGATGACGATATTCTGGGTGCTGCTGCGTTTGAGCAGATAGGTGTAAATCCCCACGTAGTAGACGATCCCCGCGGTGGAGAGCAGGGCGGTGAGCAGATTGGCCCCCAACCAGAGGACGACAAAGCTGGCCGCGCTCAAGAGCAGGCTGAAGACCAGCACCTGAACAGGCTGCATCCGTTTGCTGGGCAGGGGGCGCAGACGGGTGCGCACCATCACGTGGTCGATGTCCCGGTCCAGGTATTGGTTCAGGGCATTGGCCCCGCCCGCAGCCAGAAAACCGCCCAGCATCACCCACAGAATCAGCCAGCCGCTGGGAGCCATCGGCCCGGCCAGGAACATCGGCACAAGCGTCGTGAGCAGGAGCAGGGCAATAATCCGCGGCTTTGTCAATGCCATCAAATCCCGCCAGGAGATGCGGGAATAGACCCGCAGCAGATCCTGGGGGTTCTCGTTGAGGGCGGCTTCTTCCAACACTGTGCTGCGTAATTGCATTCTCAATCCGTTCTCATATAGGACGCTGATTTACGCTGAAACAACTGATCTGCGCTGATTCTATCCCTTCGATGAACTCAGGACAGCGCAGCGTAAATCCGCTTTTTCCGCGTCATCAGCGTCCTATTCTTTCTCGGCCGTTGCGGTTTCCCGGCGGCGCAGGACAACGACGTAAATAGCCCCGGCGATAAGGGCAAAGGCGTACCACTGCAAGGCATAAATCATATGGCTGCCTTCGCTCAGGTCAAAGTCTACCGGCACGCGCTGGGGCAATTCGTTGCGCCCCCGACTTTCATCCGGGGCCACTTGCAGGGCCACCGGCAGCAGGGGGTAGGGCATCTGGCTCTGGATGGCTTCAATGTCCACCCGCCACCAGCCTTTGACCACATCCGCGGGGAGAGCCGATGTGCTGCCGTCGGGCATCTTGCGCGAGCGTTGCAGATAGCCCCGCAAGGGCTGGGCAGGGGTTTCGTCGTAGGCTGCCCACTCACCCGTTTCGCCCGCCGCGGCGGGAATCCAGCCCCGGTTGACCAGAATGGCGTTCCCGCTGCCTGCAATGCGCAGGGGCGTCAGCAGCCAATAACCGGGCGCTTCCTGGGAAAACTGGCCCTGGACGGCAATCTGCCGGGCAAAGTCATATTCCCCCGTGACCAGTGCCAGCCGATCTTCCAGGGCGTCCGGGCTTTCGGCCAGGGACCCACCGGTGATGACCAGCGCTTCTGTTTGCAACTTTGCCAGCAGCTCCCCATTGGCCGCCCGACGCTGCTCCAGCCGGGCCAACTGCCACTGCCCCAGCCCGGCCATCACAGCCATTGCCAGCAGCACAATCAGCGTCTGCCACCAGTAGCGGCGGCTGAAGAGCAGACGAAAGGTAATCATCGGGCCGGGCGCACCTTTGGCTTTGGGCTTTTCTCACCAGTTTTGAGGTAGAGAACCACCCCCGCTCCCACCACCAACAGGGCCAGCAGACCGCCGCCGACCGCCATCCACGGAAAAGCGGGGGACTCCATCTCATCGGTGTAACTGGTCTGGGCAGGACCGTCCGGCCCCTGGACAATCACCCGAATCTCCCACAGACCGGTCTGTTGCGGGGCAAAGAGCGCTTCGTAAAAGAGTTTGTTGGTGGCGTCTTCGTGGGTGGCCTGGGCAGTCAGCAGCAGCCCGCTGGCTGGATGCTCCATCTCCACCACCACATCTGCGTCCAGAATCGGCTCGCCGGCAAATCCGTTGGGGTCATTCTCCAACGATTCGGTCAGGGCCACGGCTACATGATATTCGCCAACCAGCGGCGGCTCCGGGTCCGACCAGACCCAAATCCGAAAAGGGCCGATGTCCAGATTGTTGATCTGCGCGGTTCCCACCCCGGCGTGGGCCAGAAGGGAACGGGCAGAGAGAAAAAGGGGCAGCAAAATCAGCAGAAAGAGCGCCCCCCGTCCAAGCATTTTCATCATTCGTTCGTAGCCAATCGGGGTGGATGGGGCGTGCGCCGAACCGCTCCCATTGCCACATCTTTGGGCAGATCGTTGCGGCGATCTGCGTTAATAAAGAGCCGGGCCACCAAGACCAGCGCGGCGGCAATGTACATCATACTGCCCGGAATCCACATAATCAGCCCGGCTATCATCTGGTCATCCAGCACGCTGATGCCGTAGAGCCGGGGCACGCTTAGATAGTAGGTGTAGATGGGCGATTCGGCCAGGGCAATCGCCACGCCCAGAAACATATTGGGCGGCACCACCCCCAGCACATAGCCGATGCGGAAGAGCAGACTGCTTTTGCCGTGGATGTGAGGGCCAGCCCCCACCACCCGCCACCAAAAGAGCATTGCGCTGCCGAAAAAGCTGAGATGCTCCAGATCGTGAATCCAGCCGTTGCCCTGGGCCAGACTATAGGCTGTAGGATCGTGCCAGCCAAAGAGTATGCCTACAAAGAGCAGCCAGGAGAGACCGGGCTGGGTTGTCAGCCGCAAAAGCTGGCGAAAGCGGCTCTCCTGCTGAAACCAGCCGCCGATCCGCAAACGCATAGGCCGGGGCAAGGCCCAGAGTCCGGTGGCGAAGGGGCCGGCCAGCCAGAGCAGGGGCGGCACAACCATCACCAGCAGCAGGTGCTGAATCATATGCATTGCAAAGAGCTGGCCGCTCAACACATCAATCGGAGAGAGCAGGGCCAGAATGAGAAGGGCCAGCCCAGCGAAATAGGAAGCCAGCCGCCAGCCATTGGCAAAACGCTGTACACCCCGCTGGCGCAGCCGTCGCCAGCCTATAAACTGAAACGCCCCCAGCAGCGTGAGCGGGAGAAGAATCTCAAATCGTACATCCCACGAGAGCAGAAGCGCTTTTGTGATTGGGTCCATAGGATGGAAAAACACTCAAGAACAGACACCCATTGGGCAGTAGCGAAACGTGATGCGTGAAACGTGAATATCGTCGCCGATCTCACGTTTCACGCATCACGTTTCGCAGACGAAATATACCTATTTCTAGTGCGCCCCGTAGGCGTGACCGATCAGATAGATGGCCGGATAGAAGAAAATCCAGACCAGATCGACGTAGTGCCAGTAGATGGCGACGGCTTCCACGCCCCAATGTTGCTCGGGGGAGAAGTGTCCCTTGCGTCCCAGCCACCAGACGTTGAGGATCAGCACACTCCCCGAGAGGACGTGGAGGGCGTGCATACCGGTCATGGCAAAGACGACCGCTCCAAAGACGCCATCAGATGGCTTGAGATGGCCCTCGACAATCGAGGGGAACATCCCCCACTCCCAGACTATCACGCCGACCAAAAAGGCCGTGCCCAGGATGGCTGTGATAATCAGGCTGGTCAGAAAGTCCCGCCGTTTGTTATTGGCAATGGAAATCTCGGCCCGGTTCATAAAATAGCTGCTCAAAAGCAGAATAACCGTGACAGCCAGACCGGGCACCTGTGCCAGGTCCGGACGCACCATCTCGCCACTCTCATCTACCCATAGATAGAAGCGGGCGGCCAGGAGACCGATGAAGAGAAAGGCTTCCGAGACGAAAAAAAGCCACATTCCCAGCCGATTGCGCCGGGTCTTTTCCAGATAATCGGCCTGGCTGTCTGCGTGACCAGCCCCGTGGCCGTGTTCGGCCTTGTGTCCCAATGCGGCAGCGCTCATTTAGTGGCTCTCCTCTTCCGACCAGAGGCTTTTGATGTGCATAAAATAATTGACGATGAGATAAGCCTTCACCAGACCCAACAACATCATAATCGCAAAGTTGTTGAAGGTGAGGGCAATATAAAATTCAACAACGGTTACAACCGCCAGGACGATGGCGACGATATATCCCGTGCGATAGATACCGGCCTTTGGCTTGGCTACAGCCTTTTTACGTTCACTCATTGCTCGTCACTCCATAAATGTTGATGATGGGGTGATGAGATGATGGGGTTTCCACAAATCCCACCATCCCATCATCGCTGCGTCCTTAGTCATCCCCGGCTGCGGCAAAGGCCACGTAGGGTTCGGGCAGACCGTAGTCATAGGGTTCGCCATGCACCACCAGCGGCGAAGGAAAGCTGTGTTCGGGAATGGGCGAAGGAATCTGCCATTCTGGGGAGCGGGAGCGCCAGGGGTTGTCACCGGCCAGCACGCCCACTTCGGCGCTTTGGAAGAAGTTCCAAATCATCAGCAGCACGCCAAGACCGATGAGGAAACCGGCAATCGTAATGGAGAGATGCCAGGCTTCGATAGAACCACCACCCAATGTCGGGTCGTAGTCGGCCACCCGCCGCCGCATCCCCATCACGCCCACGCCCATTTGGCCGAGAGTCTGCACCCAAAAAGCCGGGGTCATCAGCGCAAAGTGGAGTTTGCCCAGGGTTTCGTTGTACATCCGCCCTGTCACCTTGGGAAACCAGAAGTAGAGGGCCGCAAAGAAGGGGAAGACAAAGCCGCCGAACATTGTGGCGTGGAAATGGCCCACCACAAAGTAGGTGTCGTGCAGGGGCAGGTCCGAGGGCACAGTGCCCAGAATCGGGCCGCTGAGACCGCCGATGAGAAAGACGGAGATAGCGCCCAGCACAAAGAGCATAGGCGTCTCAAAGGTCAGCTTGCCGCCCCAGATTGTGCCCAGCCAGCTAAAGAATTTGACGCCCGTCGGCACAGCCACCAGCAGTGTGGAGTACATAAAGGCGTAGCGCAGCACATTGCCATAGCCGGAGGTGAACATATGGTGACCCCAGACCAGGAAGCCGACAATCGCAATCGCCAGACTGGAAAGGGCAATCCATTTGTAGCCAAAGAGGGGCTTACGGCTAAAGACGGGCAGCAGTTCGCTGATAATCCCCAGACCGGGCAGGATAAAAATGTAGACCGCGGGGTGGCTATAGAACCAGAAAAGATGCTGGAAGAGAATTGGGTCACCCAGACCGGTCATCAGCGTAGCCCCAGGCAGGCCGGGGTCAAAGAAGCCCATGCCCAAGGCCCGCTGGGTGGAGACCATCAAAAAGCTGAGGCCGATTAGCTGGGTGGCTGTCAACTGAATCAGGCTGGTAGCAAAGACGGCCCAGCAAAAGATGGGCATCTTGAAGAGGCTCATGCCTTTGGGCCGCATCCGCAAAATCGTAACCAGCAGATTCAGCGAGCCGACGATAGAGGAGAGACCGATGGCAAAGACGCCCAGAAAGAACAGCTGGTAACCGATGGGGCCGCGTGCGCTCAGGGGGGGATAGGCCGTCCAGCCCGCGTCCCAGCCACCGATAAAGAGGCTGGAAAGAAGCAGAAAGCTGCCGGGTACGTTGAACCAGAAGCCCAGGGCGTTGAGCCGGGGGAAGGCCATATCCTCTGCGCCGAGCATCAGGGGAACCAGATAGTTTGCCATGCCGCCAATACCCAGCAGAATAGCAAAAATCATTATAAAGCCGTGCATACCGATGAAGTTGTTGTACAACTCCAGGCTCAGGAATTGGCGTCCCGATTCGGCCAGCTCGGTGCGGAAGATCAGGGCCATTGTGCCGCCGACGAGCAGCAGAAAGATGCCCCAGACGGTGTACTGGATGCCGATGACTTTGTGGTTATAATCAACCCCAAAGTAGCGGGTCCAGGCGGGTTTGCCGACCGGCGGGCCGTGGTGCATGGGCGTCTTTTCACCCTTCATCCATTTGGCCCAGTCGTCAAAGATGCCCACACCCCACAGCGCGCCGATGATGCTGAAGAGAGCGCCCGCGGTCCAGGCTGGCTCTGCTGCCCAGGCGGGCAAACCGAGCAAAACCCGAACGAGTATCGTCGTTGCCATACCAGTCAGCATACCCAAAATCTGGCCGATGATTGCCCGTGTAAGTCCGAGTGAAGATAGCGACATAAAAAGAACCCCCTATGCGTTCAGGAGAAACGCGTGAATCGGAGACAAGCGGATGTTGCAGGATTATCCGCTTGAAATTACTTCGAGCTGGCCGTCTGCACGTCCTGATTCCAGAAGGTGGCAAACTCCGCCCTGGAAACAACCCGTACTGTAGCAACCATCCCCGTGTGGTTCAAACCGCAGAGTTCGGAGCAGATGAGGGTATATTCACCCTCGATTGTCGGTGTGAAGCGCAGATAGGTGGTGCGCCCCGGCACAATATCCTGCTTTACCCGAAATTCAGGCACCCAGAAGTTGTGCAGCACATCTTTGGAGGTCATATCCATACGGATGGGGGTATCGACAGGCAGGACCAATTCCTGGGTGACTGTATCGCTGTTGGGCAGGGAAAAATTCCACCCCCACTGATACCCCTCTGCATTGACAATCACTTCATTGTCAGGCCGCCGGGAAATATCGTTCAAAATGACTGTCGACCAGTACCCAAAAGCGATCACGACAATCATCGGCAGGACTGTCCAGAGTATCTCCAGCGTCGTATTGCCATGAAAATACTGACCTTCCCCTTCGTCACCTTCCCGACGACGAAAGAGAAAGAGAACGTAGACCATTACGACAACCACCAACGAGAAGAGAAAAGCAATCAACCAAAGATGGCCCTGGATTAGCGTATCAATGGGAACTGCCTGGACAGAAGCGGCTGGCGGAAACAGCAGCACCAGGTCCAGAATCCAATAGACAACAAATGTAAAGATGACGACGAGTACGCCGATTGCCGCAAAGTGCCGTGTATTATTCTGCATAGAAAATTGCCCTCGAAACGAAGCCGGATACGTTTGAGATTGAGATTGATGTAAGACTCCGGTATAGACGGAGTATGAAAATAATCAGCCTGACAGAAAACGCCAGATAGCCCAGAAAAACAGGATGGAGATGAAAAGTGGCAGGGCTGTCCAAAAATACTCGACAGCCGGGACGATGCGAATTGGCCTCCCATCGCTGCCTCGATCAACCCGTGTCGAAAAATGTCGAATACTGGTAAGCAAGGCTACTTGCAAGGTGATAAAAAGTAACGCACTGGCAGCGAACAGCCAGAGCAACAGGGGGCTGCCTGTCGCGTCAAAAGCCACTTCTCGGCCGGCCAACCATTGGGGGCGATAACTCAATACCAACCACCCGATACACGCGGCCACAAGGAGCAGGGTCCAGAAGATTCTTGCGATCATTGCCTGTTGTCATTTCTTGTCAGTCTAACTCACGCCAGCAATTGTACAAAAAGGAACAAAGGATGTCAAAACCTCTGGCAAGGGTGTGTTCCAGATTCGGGGCGAAAGGGCGCAAAGTGTCGGGGATTTGAGAAGCGGCGGCGGTGATCTCTCCCCGCAGCCTTCTTTTGCCTGCGCCAAGTCCCCGGCACTTGCTTTCCCCATTTCTGGGATGCACCCACCGGCAATAGCAGATTGCAAAAAGTAGAATTTGGGTCTATAGTGTGCGTATAGTCAAAAGTGCTATGCGCAATCAACGCAAATTTTAGGCAACTGCATCCCTCTCTTTTGAAAGGAACTCGACAATGAGCGAACTGGCAGCTTCGACCCCCGCTGTCGAGATCGATCCGGATACCGCGGCTATTCCTGCTCTACGGGCCAACAGCAGTCTGGGCGAAGCCACGACTGAATTTGAAGAACATATGGTGCGCAAAGGTTTCAGCAACAACACCATCAAAGCCTTCCGTAACGATCTGAAGATTTTGCGTCTCTTTATGAACAACGACGCGGTACTGCGCCAGATCACCAACGATCATCTGAACGAATTTCTGCAATGGATGCAGAGCGAACGGGGTCGCCCGTGCAGTGCCAAGACCCTGGCACGCCGGATTACGACACTGAAGGTCTTTTTCAGTTGGCTGCGGGAGACGGGTGTGATTGCCACGGACCCGGCGGAAGACATTATCCAGTTTTCCGTACGCACCCCCCTGCCCATCATTCTCACCAAAGACGAGGTGGATCGGCTGGTCCTGGCCTGCCAGGATTGGGACAGAGACCGCGACAAGCCGGATGCCCGCCCCTATTTGCTGGTCAGCCTGCTTTTGCAGACGGGCATGAAAAAGAGCGAATGTGCCAAGCTGCTGGTGGAAGAGATCGACCGCAGCCACCCCCAATCCCCGGAAGTGCTGATCCGCTACAACGATCCCCGCTACATCCACAAGAGCCGCCGCCTGCCCCTGCACCCCAGCATCCTGCAATCCCTGGACCGCTATCTGGCCCAATACAAGCCGGATCGCTTTCTCTTTGATTGCACCCCGCGCAATCTGGAGTATGTGCTGGACGAAGCGGGCAAGCGGGCCAAAATCCGGCGCACACAGGTGGGGTTCGAGACTCTGCGCTGGACCAGCGCGGTACGGGATTACAAGACAGGGATGAAAGACGATCAGCTACGCCTGAAGATGGGGTTGAGCAAAGTCTCGTGGCGGGAAACCAGCGACAAAATTCAACGTTTGGCCGGCCAATAGGAGTGTAGAGTGAGGGAGCGGATGCGAAGCAACGAACGTTCACACGTCCAGTGGGCCTTTCCACTTCTCGTTGTTGTCACTGTCCTGCTGGGGGCACAGCTATTGCGCGCCAACCTGGCCTATTTCCGCTATATCTTCGGTGATCGCCTGCTCTGGAGCACCCCTCAACTGGGGGGTCTTGCCCTGGGCATCTATTCTCTGGTGCTGATAATAGGACCCCTGGTGCGCAGGATGGAGACCCGGGCCCTGCTTCTGGCCGGGGCCTTCCTTGTGGGGGTCACCCGTCTGCTGGCTCAAATCTGGTGGGGCGACCCGCTGGTCGATGCGCTGTTTGTCTATGGGGGCACGTTGGCCTTCCTCTGTTTTTTGCCCCTAGCCCTGGGCTGGATGGTCGGAGACCGCATCCACAAGCCCGAAGCGGGCTGGCACTTTGCGCTGTTGCTGCTCTCTGGTCTGGCCCTGGAAAGCGCCATTCACAGCCTCTTTCTCACCTACGATCCCATCTGGCAGAACACATGGAGCGCCTTCGCCATTACCCTGCTATTGGTGCTGGGGCAGTGGCTGCTGCTGCGGGTGATCAGCCGCCGGGCTGCGGTCCCCCTGCCCTTTCGGGAAGCAACCTGGCGCAACTCACTGCCATTGCTGCTCTTCGGCCCCTTCTTTGTCTACTATCTTCTGGTAGGAGGCAACCTGGCCCGGCTCAATGCCCTGACGGAGTGGTCACTGCCGTTGGCTGTCTTCTGGTTGCTGGGCGGGCAATTCACAGCCATTCTTTTGGCCTGGCTATTGCCGCCGGGCCGGGCCGTTGCACTGGCTGCTTTCTTGTTCCTGATGATCACCATCAATCCGCCCAGCCTGGAAATCGGGAGCGTGGCATTCTCGCTGTTGGTCAGCCAGATCAGCGCGGGGCTGCTGATCACCGCTGCCTGTGTCCATTTAGCCCGCCACCGCAGCCAGGTCGGTGTGGGCAAGACCACCTGGCTCTGGTGGGTTTCTATGCTCTTATTCGTGCTTTTGATCTTTCTCTACTACGCTACCTACGATCTTTCTCTCCCGCTCAGCCGTCAATTCGCCCTCTATCTGGTGGCGGTAGTGATGGGTATGGTTCTCTTTGCAAACCTCCACCGTTGGGCCGCGTCCCTGCGTGTACGGCCATCATTTCAACTGCTGGGGTTATCGTCCCTGCACAGCCTTGCCCTCATTCTGGCCCTGCTGCTGGGCGTCACCGCGGCAATCTGGCAGCAGCCTGCCACTGTCAGCGCCCAGTCCGACACCCTGCGTATCTTCAACTACAATGCACACAATGGGTTTGACATGCGCGGCGGGCTGGCGCTGGAGAAGATGGCCCGGCTTATTGAAAGCCAACAGCCTGACATTATCACATTGCAGGAGGTAAGCCGGGGGTGGGCAGTCAACGGCTCGGTGGATATGGTTACCTGGCTTGGGTGGCGGCTGGGGATGAAGGCCCTATTCAGTGCCACCGCTGGCCCGGATTGGGGTCACGCACTCTTGACACGCTATCCGGTTGTACGCCACGAAAAGTTTGCCCTGCCCCCGCCAGGGCTGCCATTGGGCCGGGGTTTCGCCTATCACGAGATCGACATCGGCGGAAAAAGACCCCTGCTTTTGATCAACACCCACCTGCATCATATAGGCGTAGATGCGACCATTCGGGAGCAACAGGTTGCCGGTATTCTGCACTTTCTGGAGGGCTATCCTATGGAAAGACTTGTGATTACCGGAGACCTGAATGCCCAGCCAATGGAGCCACCCCTGCGCAGTTTGGGCGCCGTCGGGCTGCGCGATCTGATCGAAGAAGCCGGACTGAAGCCGGGCTATACCTTCCCGGCGGATAACCCGACCCGGCGTATCGACTACATTCTTGCCTCGCCAGACATCGGAGTACGGCAGATAGAAATTCCAGCGGACGCGGTTTCCGACCACCGGGGCATTGGCGCTACTATTGTAATTCCATAAGGTGGCGAAGCCACAGGACGTTACGGCCCGATCAGATCAGTGAGCGCCGGTTGAGCGCTGGCCTTATGCAGTGAGGCACGACTCGCAACTAACGCACGTGCGTTGGTTATTGCGCTGGTACGGAATAAGGGGGCGAAGCTGATTGAGCAGATGAGTCTTCGATACGTATCAAAATCAAGCGAGCGGGTCTGCAAACAATTTCGTGTCTACGGGGCAGTCGTAGGACCGTCGTTCTTTTGGGTGGAGGGGAAGAAAGTGCGAAAGGAGCTTTGGTAGCGCAGGTGTACGTCCAGATAGCTGCCTGACCAGCCGCCCACCAGATAGAGATGCCCCTGGGCGCTGGCTACCCCGCCCAGATGACGCCATTCACCGCTGATCGGCGCAGGGAAGTTGCTCCACAGCCCGGTGGCAGGATCGAAGCGCTCGATGGTATTGACCGGTTGGCTCCAACCGCCACCCACCGCAAATATCGCCAGACCGTCATAGAGCAGTGTAATCCCGCCCCGGGCTGCCGCCATATCGGGCAGTTTGCGCCAGCTATTGTCGAATAGATCGTAGGCCCAGGCAGTGCGCAATTCCCTGCGCCCGTCGTATCCGCCCACAATATAGAGTTCGTCATTCACAATCACAGCCCCAGCGAAAGCGCGCCCTTCTTCCATGCGCGCAATCAACTGCCACTCATCGGGCTGGACATCCGCCTGTCTGTGTCCAGGCAGACGCCAGATTTCCGAGCGAGCCGCTTCACCATCCCAGCCACCAGCCAGATAGAGCGAATCACCCGCCAGGGTCAACGAAGCACCGGCCAGGGGTACAGGCAATCTTCCAGCGACAGCCCACCGATCCTGCTCCGGCCAATACAGCAGCAGCTCATCGCTGATTACCAGAGATCCATCCACTGTTGTAACCCCGCCCGCCACCACAATATGCGATTGATCTACTACGATAGCTGCATTTGCCAGAGGCAAGGGCAGGGGTGCTGCGCTGCGCCATTCATTGACACGCAAGTCATACAAATCCACATCCCGGATCGGCTGTCCCTGGGACGCTTCTCCGCCCACGGCATATAGCGCCGTATCCTGGAATGCAGCCAGCGCCAGTCGGCTACGCCCTTTTCGCAAGGGCGTTCGTGACTCCCAGCGAGGCAGTTCGGCAATCACTGGACGACCCAACGCCATTGCGTCGCCATCGCTGAGCAGGTTGGGCAGGGATTCAACCCGGCGGGTGAGGAATGGGGTGAGCAGCAGACCCAGACTGACAACAAAGACGGCCAGTAAATAGATGCGTTGCCAGTAAAAAGGCTGACCCGATATTGCGGTCAGAGGCAAAGGCTCCGGAATCTCATCTTCGTCTGCAAGCGGGATCGTCTCGATACCGGGCACACGAATCCACCCCTGGCTTACCAGCAACATCGACGCTTCTGTGCGGCTGCTGACTTCCAGCTTTTCGTAGATGTTGCGTAGATGGACTTTGACAGTGTGGGGGCTGATGATCAACTCGGCAGCGATATCGCTGTTGCTGGCGCCGGTTGTCAGAAGCCGGGCAACATCCATTTCCCGTTCGCTGAGTGGATTTTCGATTTCGCGGGCCAAAGCCGGGCCATTCGCAAGGGCCGGAGAGGGTATGGATGGAGAAGGGGGGGGAGGAGCAATCTGTCTCGACGCGTTCATCCTTCCATTATTCCACAGAAAAGGAACGCTTACAAACGTAAGATTATCCCGTTTCCAGCCGAAAGCCCTGGCCGCGCACGGTAATCAGGTGGACCGGACGGGTAGGGTCTGGTTCGATCTTCTCGCGCAGCCAGCGCATATGGACATCCAGCGTCCGGGTATCTGCCAAATACTCGGTCTCCCAAACCACCCGCATTATCTCCTCCCGGCTGACCAACTGGTCGGCGTTTTGCATGAGAAAACGCAGCAGATTGGACTGTTTGGCGGGCAAGAGATGGCGTCCCCGGGGCCCCGATAGGGTGCGCGTCTCCACATCGAGCCGAATTGGCCCTGTTTGAAGATGAAGCTCTGGCCTTTCGCAGCAGAAAGCGCGCAGGATGGACAGAACCTCTGCAGATTCCAAGGGCAAGTGCAGCACGCCATCAAAGGCAAAGCGGGTGGGCTTTAGCGGCTCCCGGCACAGGGCGCAGATGCGCATTTCCGGGTAGCGACGGCGCAGGTCCTGACAAAAACGGGAGCGATGATAGCGGCGGGTGTCCACATTGAGCAGAATAGCCCGGTACGAATGGCGAGTTAATGTATCCAACGCCTGGGCTTGGCTACTGACCCAATGAAAGTGCAACCGGACAGACGGAATATCCCAGTCGTCTGGCACAGAGTTAGCGGTCCACACCGAATCCAACTCCTGGACCAGATCGCGCTGTCGGCCCAAATAGAGAAGACGAATCGTCCTGGACGCGGGCATAGGCTTTCTCGCAAGAGATGAGAGGAGAATACAGGGGTATTTTTAGTATACGGCAGAAGCAGGGAAAGACGCAAAGAGGAAAAACCGGCGCACCGTTGCCCCCACTTCACGAACTTCGTCGCCTGGATTGTCCTACACAGAATAGAACGCGGATCGAGCAGAAAGTACGCAAAAAGCCGAATTTTTGTACTGGTCAAAAACATCGTGAAATCTGTAGGTGCGGTTTGCAACCGCACTTCTTCGGGCAAAAGTGCGGTTACAAACCGCACCTACGTTTGACCATCTCGTTGACCAGTACAAAAAAGCCGAATTTTTCTCGATTTTATCCGCGAAAATCAGCCTTTTCCGCGTCATCCGTGTTCTATTTCTTGCCTCTCCGACAGCCTGCCAGGACAGAAAGTGCCGGGGATTTTTTCAGGGCAGTTCCTCATGCGACGGGTTGCGCCACGGGGGATGCAAATGTAGGTCGGACTGTTAGTCCGACCAGCGACGTTGCAGGCCCGTCGGACTAACAGTCCGACCTACGAATGGCTATTTTCAGAGCAGTTCTCCATGCGACGGGTAGCGCCACGGGGGATGCAAATGTAGGTCGGACTGTTAGTCCGACCAGCGACGTTGC
>JAHDWH010000420.1 GCA_023384455.1 Caldilineaceae bacterium
TCGGCGCGGGTGATGGAAAAGGCCGGTCTGCGGCTGGTGTCCGAATGGAGCGATGTGGACGACGAGAGCGGGGAGAGAGTGACGATGCAACGCTATGCCGCAAACCGTAACGAACTTCTGGCGGACGAATGATAGAGCGACAGGCACTGGCAGCCATCGCCCAGGAGACGCTGGCAATTCTGGAACGGGGCGAATATCAGCCCGCGGCTGGGCAAACCGTACATATACGGCAGGCCGTCCATACCGCCTGCGCCGCAACCCGGCTCTATTTGCCCGATGACTACCCCGCGCTTGTGGCCCAAAGCAGCGGATGGCAGCGTTTTGCCAACACCGAATTTGCCGTGACAAACCGCACGACTCTGGCCGCAGGCCAGCAATTGAGTCGGGAATATGCAGCGCTTGCCTGTCTCAATTTCGCCTCGGCCAAACGGCCCGGCGGCGGCTTTCTCAACGGCAGCCCGGCCCAGGAAGAGAGTCTGGTCCGCTCCTCCGCGCTCTACCCGGCCTTGCAAACCCAGCCGGAGTTCTATGCGTTCCATCGCAGACAGGGCAACGCTCTCTACTCCAGCCGGGTCATCTTTTCGCCCGGCGTGCCCGTCTTCCGGGACGACGCGGGCGCGCTGCTCGATATGCCGTGGAAGGCGGCTTTCCTGACCTCCGCCGCAGTCAACGCCGGTTCTGTGTCGGGACGGGGGCAGGCAAAGCAGGCAAAGATCGCCAGAGCGATGGGCGAACGCATTCGGATGGTGCTGGCGGTGGCCGCCCATCACCACTGCGATGCACTGATTCTGGGCGCGTGGGGCTGCGGTGTCTTTCGCAACGATCCCGAACAGATCGCCGCCCTCTTTGCCGAGGCCCTGGCCGATCCCCTCTTTTGCAACCCTTTCCGCCGCATCGAATTTGCTGTGTACGATCCGTCGCCAGCCCAATCCACCATTGCGCCGTTTGAAACGACCTTCCGATGACTACCCACACTCCTGCCCTGACTCTCTTTGAAACCGACCGACTTCGCGTGCGCCGTCTGAGCGCCCAGGACACGCCCGCCTACTTCGCCATCTTCTCTCATCCGGAGGTGATGCGCTATTGGAGTACCCCCCCGTGGACCTCCTTCGCCCAGGCCGAGGAATCCATTGCTGCTGTGCAGGAAGGCTATCGCAGCGGCGAGTGGTTTCGCTATGGCGTGGAGCGCAAAGAAGATCGAGCGCTGATAGGCGTCTGCGCACTCTTCAACTTTCACAAACCCAGCCGCCGGGCCGAAATCGGCTATGCGCTGGGCCGCCCCTATTGGGGCCAGGGCTATATGCGCGAAGCGCTGAATGGGCTGATCGCCTATGCGTTTACAACCCTCGATCTGAACCGGCTGGAAGCGGACATCGACCCGCGCAATGCAGCTTCGGCTCGGACTCTGGAGCGGTTGGGTTTTGCAAAGGAAGGGGAGATGCGGGAGCGCTGGATTGTAGGGGAAGATGTGACGGATACCTGGTGGTATGGATTGCTGTGGCAAGAGTGGCAGAAAGCGAAGGAAACAAATGCTGACGCTTGCTGACCCCGCGCTGCAACCGATGCTGGACGCACACCAGGCAGAACGGGAAACGTGGCTGGCTGCCACCCACGCCCGGTTAGAAGACGACCCGCGGGTGGACGCGGCCTGGCTCTTTGGCTCTCTGGGCCGGGGCGACGGGGACGAACTGAGCGATGTAGACCTGTTTGTGATCGTCAACGACGCAGAGTTTGATGGGCTGGTGGCCCGGCGCTATGACACTGTGGCCCAGGTGGATCAGCCCCTGCTTGTCTTGGAAGCACCCCAGAACTGGCCGCCGGGAGGCGTCTACAATATGGCGCTCTACCCCGGCACGTCCGGTCCCCACCAGGTGGACTGGTATTGGGTGCGGCGCTCCGCGGCCCGGCTGCCCACCGAGACCCGGCTGCTCTTTGACCGCATCGGCTTACCCCGCCAGGACAGCCCAACGCTTTTTGATTACGCGCCTGTGCCAGAGCGCACGCCAGAGGAGATCGCCACCCAGAACGTCAACGCTTTTTGGGTGATGTGGCTGATAGCGGCCAAACATACGGCGCGCCATCCCTGGCAGGCGAAGTTGGAGGTGCTGAAGTGGGTTGCCTATCACCTGCGCAAAATTGCTGCTTTTGTGGGCGTACCCCTGGCCTTGCCAGAGGCAGAGCCGTCCCATCCTTCCCCCGCTGAGAAGATCGCCCGCCTGCATGAGTTGGCCGCGCTGGCCGATCCTTTGCTGCCCGTCGTCGCAGCGAAGGGCGTTTCGGTTTCCGGGCAGATCATTCCCTATGCCCATCGCTATTTGGCGCTGGTCCAGGCAATCACCCGCGACGGCAAGAAAGAAGCCGAGTGATGACTAAAAAGATGTCAGGACCGGACACACCCCAAATAGACGAAGTTCCGCTGCTCCTCTTGCACGGATTCACCGGCAGCGCTGCCAACTGGCAGGCGCACACCCCGCGCTTTCAGCAGGCCGGTTTTCGCCTTCTCTGCCCCGACCTGCCCGGCCACGGGATAAATCAGCCCAGTACACCGTATGACTACACGATGCCAGCCACCGCCGCACAACTGGTCGAATTCCTGGAGCGCACACAGGTCAGTTCGGTTCACCTGCTGGGCTACTCGATGGGCGGGCGACTGGCCCTCTACTTTGCCCTCCACTACCCGGAGAAGGTCACTTCCCTGA
>JAHDWH010000090.1 GCA_023384455.1 Caldilineaceae bacterium
GAGCAACTTCCAGATTCTGAAAGACCACGCGCTGCGCAACGCGATGCTGCCGATTGTGACGATTGTGGCCCTCAATTTGGGTTTCACCGTCGCCGGGGCCATTCAGATCGAGACGGTCTTCTCCTGGCCGGGGCTGGGCGGAGCCATCTTCGAGGCGGTCAACCGGCGGGACTATCCGATGTTGCAAGGCGCTTTTCTGCTCATCGCCATCAGCGTCATCTTCGCCAATTTGGCCGCGGACCTGCTCTACTCCTGGCTGGACCCCCGGGTGAAGGCGGGGTAGCAGCCGACGAAGGAGCAAAGGTTTATGCCAAGCAGAGTGATTGACGAATACTCGATGAACTATTCGACCTATGGGACCGCCACTTTACAAGTTGAGCCTGCACAGCTTGTAAAAATGGTGGGGGTCTCCTTTGCCAATAACCTATTGGTTTTGCATCTAAGCGACGGACGCGCCTTGCAGTTGCAGATGGGAAACTACCCCTGGCTGCGTTGGTTAACCCAGGCTACGCCAGAAGAACGCGCCCAATGGGAAATCGTGCCATCAGGTGGGGGCATCTGGTGGCCCGCACTCGACGACGGCATTGAACTCCAGCCTTTGCTGGATATAAACTCCTTACTTCATACCAGCGAGGAACTACCGCATATAGGTTAGCCGGTCGGTCAACCATCTGAAACGTGAAACGTGCAGTCTTGTCACATACCCTCACGTTCCACGCCCTCACGTTTCACGTCTTCACCTTTCAGCGGCCTACTATTCCGCCCCATCAATGGAGAAACAATGACATCCCCCACTCTGGATGGAGCTTCCATCCCCTACCTGCGCAAACAGGGCAGCGCCACCCAACTGATCGTCGATGGCAAACCCTTCCTGATTCTGGGCGGCGAACTCCACAACTCCAGCGCCTCCAGCCTGGCCTATATGCAGCCCATCTGGAAACGGATGCAGGCCCTGCACCTGAACACCGTCCTGGCGGTGATCGCCTGGGAACAGTTCGAGCCGGAGGAAGGGGTCTTTGACTTTACCCTCATCGACGGGCTGATCGACGAGGCCCGCTGGCACGACCTGCGCCTGGTCATCCTCTGGTTTGGCACGTGGAAGAACGGAATGTCCAGCTATGCGCCGGGCTGGGTGAAGCGGGACTATCGCCGCTTCCCCCGTGTCATCACCAGCGACGGCGCGCCCATTGAAATTCTCTCCACCCTGGGCGCAGAGACCCAGGCCGCGGACGCGCGGGCCTTCGCCCGTCTGATGGCCCACCTGTGGGAAGTGGACGGCCAGCAGAATACGGTTGTGATGGTGCAGGTGCAGAACGAAGTGGGCGTGCTGGGCGATTCGCGGGACCGTTCCCCTGGGGCCAACGCAGCCTTTGCCGGGCCAGTCCCCGCGGCATTGGTGGCGCAACTGCTGGCCCACAAAGCCGAATTGGGCGCGGGGCTGCTGGGGCTGTGGGAGGCCCAGGGCTTCCCGGAAAAGGGCAGTTGGGAGGAGATGTTCGGCAGCAGCGACCAGACCGACGAACTCTTTATGGCCTGGCACTACGCCCGCTATCTGGACGGGGTGGCCGCGGCGGGCAAAGCGGAATACCCCTTGCCCCTCTTTGCCAACGCCTGGCTGAGCAGCCTGGGCGATGCGCCGGGCGGCTGGGCCAGCGGCGGCCAGAAACCGGGCGAGTGGCCCAGCGGCGGCCCCCTGCCCCACACACTGGACATCTGGCTGGCGGCCGCGCCCCACATCGACTTTCTGGCCCCGGACATCTACCAGCCCCAATTTGCGGCCTGGTGTCGCCAGTATACCCGTCGGGGCAACCCGCTTTTCATTCCCGAAATGCGGCGCACGGAAGAGGGGGCGCGCCAGCTTTTCTATGCCCTGGGCGCACACGACGCGCTGGGCGTCTCACCCTTTGGCATCGACTCGGCACCGGCCACGCCGGAGAACCCTCTGGCCCGCAGCTTTGCTGTGCTGGCCCAGATGGCCCCCTCTATTTTGGAAGCCCAGGGCAAAGATTCGATGATCGGCTTTCTGCTCGACGGGGAGACGCCGCTGATCACCCAAAAACTGGGCAACTACGAGCTGGAGATTTCTCTGGACCAGGGCTTTGGGCAGAACGCGCAAAAGGGCAACGGGCTGATTATTGCCACCGGCCCGGATGAATTTCTGGGCGCGGGCTTTGGCTTTCGGGTGCGCTTCCGGGGATTGCCCCCCGGCCCAGCCCTGGCGGGGATTGTGGCTGTGGACGAGGGCGAATTCCGGGAAGGCGAATGGGTGGCCGGGCGGCGGCTCAACGGGGACGAGACCGGGCGGGGTCACTACTGGCGCTTCTACGACTACGGCTCCAACGCGGACGGCGGGCGGTCGATTCCCCACAGCAGCACGGGCATCTCCCGCTGCGCGATCTATCGCTACGTATGAGACAATTCTGCCCAGAAACAGGCCGCACATTCTATGGCTGAAACGCTCCCAACCACAGACCTGCGCTCCTTCTGGCCCAGCTTTCGCCGCAACCCAATCGGCGTCGTTGGGCTGGCAATGCTTCTATTGGCTGTGCTCATCGCCCTGGCCGCGCCCGTCGTCGCGCCCTATGACCCCACCAATCCGGGCCGGGTGACGATTGACGACATCTACGCCAAACCGAGCGGGGCCCATCTGCTGGGCACCGATGACGCCGGCCGGGATGTGCTTTCCAGCTTTATCTACGGGGCACGGGTCTCCCTGATTGTGGGCTTCTTCGCCTCCTTCATCTCCGTCGCCATCGGCGGTGTGATTGGGATTGTGGCCGGTTTCTACGGCGGGCGGGTGGAGAACTTTTTGATGCGCTTCACCGATATTATGCTGGTCATCCCCGACCTGCCCCTGGCGGTTGTGATTGTGGCCCTGACCAAACCGAATCTGTGGAATATCATTTTTGTCATCGGTATTCTGGGCTGGACGGGCACAGCCCGGCTGGTGCGGGCGCAGACCCTTTCGGTGAAGTCGCGCAAATTTGTGCTGCGCGCCCAGGCCGTGGGTGCGGGCAACCCCTATATCATCCGCCGCCACATCTTCCCCCTGGTGCTGCCGTTGATCGTTGTCAATACAGTGCTGGTCATCTCCCTGGCGATTCTCAACGAGAGTACCCTCAGCTTCCTGGGGCTGGGCGACCCGACGACGCTCAGTTGGGGACAGATGCTCAACTTCGCCTTTACCCGGGGCGCAATGAGCGCGGGCGCGTGGTGGGCCCTGGTGGCCCCCGGTTTTGGGATTGTGTGGGTGGTGCTGGCCTGCACGCTTCTGGGCCACGGGCTGGGAAATGTCCTCAATCCGAGGCTGGAGAGCCATCATTTGGCGGTGGGGGAGGGGATGGTAATACGGTAGAATCAGCAACGAACCTTCTGTCGGCGAAGCGTGAAACGTGAAACGTGAACGCATTCCCCGATCTCACGTTTTACGTTTCACACCTTTCGAGGCGCAATGGCTTTTTCCGAGAGATCGACCTCTCCCCTTCTTTCCGTCCACAACCTTTCCATAGACTACCTCACCGGCAAGCAGACGCCGGCCCACGCGGTGGCGGATGTGAGTTTTTCTCTGGCCGCCGGGGAGGTGTTGGGGCTGGTGGGGGAGAGCGGCTGTGGCAAGACGACCCTGGCCCTGGCTCTGCTGCGGCTGCTACCTGCGGCCGGGCGGATTGTGGGCGGAGAGGTCAATTTTCAGGGGCGGGACATTCTGGGGCTGTCCGAGGCGGAGATGGCCGCGGTGCGCTGGAAGGATATTTCGATGATCTTCCAGGGCGCGATGAACGCGCTCAACCCCGTGCGTACCGTAGGCGATCAGATTGCCGAGGCCATCCGCCTGCACAGCAACGGACAGCAAAACGGCAACCTGGACAAGCGGGTGACGGAATTGCTCGATCTGGTGGGGATCGCGGCCAGCCGCAAGGAGCAGTACCCCCACCAATATTCCGGGGGGATGCGCCAGCGGGCGATGATTGCTATGGCCCTGGCCTGTGACCCCCAGATTGTCATCGCCGACGAGCCGACCACCGCGCTGGATGTGATGATTCAGGCCCAAATTCTGGAACTGCTGGCAAGTTTGCAGGAGCGGCTGGGGTTGGCCGTCATCTTCGTCACCCACGATTTGGGGATTGTGGCCGAAATCTGCGACAGTGTGCTGGTGATGTACGGGGGTGTGGTGGCGGAATACGGGGATGTGGATACGATCTACAACAGCCCCCAACACCCCTATACCCAAGAGCTTCTCAAAGCCTTCCCGGACCTGACCCGGCCCGGGGAGAAACTCACATCTATCCCCGGCTACCCGCCCCGCCTGGACAATCTGCCGCCTGGATGCCGCTTTGCCCCCCGTTGTCCCACGGCTTTCGACCGCTGCCACGGGGAGCAGCCCCGGGTCTACGAGCTGCGCGACGGCCATCGGGCAAGCTGTTTTCTTGTAGAAACGTGAGGCGTGAAACGTGAGAATAGGTCGAGCGATCTCACGTTTCACCTTTCACCTTTCCCGCATCGTGCCGACCAGAGACGAATTGCCGAACCAATGAACCCTACCCCTATTCTTTCTGTCACCGCTCTCCACAAACACTTCCCCCTGCGCACCGGCGCGCTCTGGTGGGCGAAGACAGGCAGTGTGCGTGCGGTGGATGGGGTGGATTTTGCCCTGGGCCGGGGCGAGGTGCTGGCTCTGGTGGGGGAGAGCGGCTGCGGAAAATCGACGCTGGCCCTGACGCTGCTGGGGCTGGAGGAGCCGACCAGCGGGGCGATTGTCTTTGAGGGGAAGGGGACCGCGGGGCTGACGAGTGGCGAGCAGAAGGCCCTGCGCCGCCACGTCCAGATGATCTTTCAGGACCCCTACGAGTCTCTCAACCCGATGATGACGATTGGGGAGATTGTGGCCGAGCCGCTGGTGGTACACAAGCTGGCGGCGGGCAGAGGCGAGCGGGAGCGGCGGGTGGTGGCTGCGCTGGAGGATGCGGGGCTGAAACCGGCGGATCGTTTCCTGCACCGGCTGCCCCACGAACTCTCCGGCGGGCAACGCCAGCGGGTGGTCATCGCGGCCGCGCTGGTGCTGCAACCCTCTCTGCTCCTGGCCGACGAGCCGGTCTCTATGCTGGACGTGAGCATCCGGGCCGAGATTCTCAACCTGCTGGCCGATCTGCGCACCCAGCGGGGCATCTCCATTCTCTTCATCACCCACGACCTGAACACCATCGCCGCCATCGCCGACCGCATCGCCGTAATGTATTTGGGGCGCATTGTGGAGATCGGCCCGACACTCCAGGTGCTGACCGGGTCCCAGCATCCCTACACGAAAGCCCTGCTTTCCGTGGCGCCGGTGCCCAATCCCCGCCTGCGCCGGGAACGGATTATCCTCCAGGGCGAGACGCCGGACCCGATCAATCTGCCGCCGGGCTGCCGCTTTCATCCCCGCTGCCCGCTGGCGGTGGAGCGGTGCAAGACGGTCGATCCGTCCCTGCAAGCCGCGGGCGGGGGTCACGAGGCGGCGTGTATTTTGCTGTAGGTGGTCTGAACCTCAAACGGCTCTACATTTCACGGACCTATTTCCACCTGTCCAATGACAACCGAATCCCCAATACTGGACCCATTAGATGTCACCGGCTGCCGCGTCAGGTCCGGCCAGGTATAGAGACCGAAGCGTACCCGATAGATGCCGTCAGCAAGTTCGGACGGAAGAGGAATCGGATACGTGTCCTGCAAAAACATACCGGTCAGCCAGGATGTGGTTGGCGATATTCCCCCACCGGGAGGTCGATCCAATTGTGCGACGATCTGATCGTTGGCGTCGACCAGATGGACGAAGATCGTATAGTCTGCCGAGGGTGAAGATAGAACTTCCCAGAAGAGTTGCACAGGGAGTATCTCCCCAGGCGCAATCGTATCGGGAAGGGTTACTCCGGCCAGACGCAACGCACCGGCAAAGACTTCGTTGCGTTGGGAGATGGGCAGGCTGGCAGCATCCACTTGGACGACCGCGCCCAATGCGAGCATTTCAGCTAGTGTGACGGATTCTTCACCATTGGAAGTGGACAACACGGACCCTTCTCGCCCAGCCAATACCTCCATACGCATCAGCACACTGCCCGCGGCCACATCCGGCGGGACATAAAAGGATTGTCGATTTACAACCGTTCGCCCGTCCCAAACAGAGGGCACGGTGGCAATCTCCGGCCAAAAACTTGTGCTGCCCAATAGCCCGCCATCGCTGCCCACAAGCGAAAGCGTAACGTACGGATCTATATCCGAAGCCACGTCCGCATCCGCCTGCCAGTAGGTAGTCGCATCCAGCCCCTGTCCTGGAATCACAACCGCGCTGCTCATCTGTGCGGCCATAAGACGAAAGCCTCCGGGATAGGCGATGTCCAACTGTCGTGCCCCGGCTACCTGGGCAGCCGAAGGCAGATCGGGCAGCCGGTAGAGAGGAAGGACATAGCGGACAGGCGCGAAGATCGCATAGGCTGTCATTACAACCAGCGCTGCCAGACTGATCATTCGCTCCCCGCGCCAATAGAAATAGCCGTTCAGACTGACAATCAACAGTGCCCCAATCGTTGTAGCCCCGGGAAAGAGATAGCGCCCGTGACCGGCGCCGAGGGTGGATTGGGCGAAACGCACGAAGGAAGCAAACAGTAGCATCAGCAGCAGGCAGATAGCCGCCCAGGCAAGCCCGGTGGATTTGTCCCAGCGCTTTGTCCTGATAATTCTTGCGCACTGCACGATCAGGCCAAGAGCGGCCAGAGCAGAGAGCGACCAAGCGATCTGGCGCATCCACACGGGCAGAAGGATGTGCATAAAGCCAAATGCACCCCAGAAAGTCTTGCCGATCTGGGCCAGAAATTCTTCAACAAAGATGCCCCAGGTAAAGGCTGTCGGGCGAACCATATGACTGTGAGTGATCAAAAACATCTGCCAGCCCAGGGGATCGCCGTAGAGCAGTTGATTACGCACCAGCCACCAACCAGCGACAAAGAGCGCGCAGAACGTAACTGCGGCCAGGTGTAGCCAACGGTTGGCCCAATCTCCTGTCTGCCGCGGACGCAGAAGCAGGATGAAGGCAGCGGTTACAGGCAGCACCGCACCGCTCAATTTCGTCAACACAGCCGCCCCGCAGAGCAACCCCAGCAAAAGTAGCCCGCGCAGACGGACAGGCCCGAACGCGACCGTAAGCATCAGATATAGCCCAGCCGCGGCAATCGCGCTCAACAGAACGTCGTGATGGACTGTTGATGCCATATACAGAAACGAAGGGTTTAGCCCGATCAGCGCGCCCGCGCCCAGAGCAGCCCAGGGGTGCTGGGGCAAGAGCAGACGCACGGAAGCGTAGACATATCTTATGGCGACCGCACCAAATACAATCCCCATCCAGCGCAGGAGTTGCAGCGCCAACAACGCGCCCCGCCAACGCTCCGCCGTGGGTACAGGCAGCATTACATTCCAACCAAAATCTCCTTCCTCATCCCACCGAAAATGAGGGTTGCTGCGCAAGGCGGACAGGTTGGATTGGGTATCGACAGGAGCAATGACGAGCGCACCGAGAAAATAGTAGAGGGGTGGGTGATGGCCCATCCAGACTTGCGGATGCGTATCATCCAGCGGTTGAACAGGCAATCGCCATTCGTCGGCTACGTAGCGTACGTAGGCAAAGTGGGCAGCCTCGTCCACACCTTCGCCGGGCGGAATAGCAATGCTGTACCAGAGACCGATTGTTACAAAAAGAGCGAGGAGCGCCCCCAATCGGAGACGATCTCCTCGTTGTTCGTACGACAACTGCCGATTCATAAAGTCCTACACCCCAAACATCTGATCCCGCTCTGGCCCCACGGAGACGTACTCCACCCGGATGTCGGCCAGAGCGGCCAGGCGGTGGATGTAGGCCCGGGCGGCTTTGGGCAGGTCGTCCCAGGTGCGGCAATCTTCGGTGGATTCCATCCAGCCCGGCCACTCCTCGTAGATGGGGGTGACTGCGTTGAGGACCGGCGTGTCGGGCATGGAATCGGTGATGACCGACCCATCGGGCAGGCGGTAGCCCGTGCAGATTTTGAGGGTCTCGAAGCTGTCCAGCACGTCCAGTTTGGTGATAGCCAGACCGGTCATCCCGTTCAGCCAGGCCGCATAGCGGATGGCGACCCCATCGAACCAGCCACAGCGCCGGGGGCGACCCGTCGTCGCGCCAAATTCCAGGCCGATCTTGCGCAGCTTTTCCCCGTCGGCGTCGTGGAGTTCCACGGGGAAGGGGCCGTCGCCCACGGCGGTGCTGTAGGCTTTAACGACGCCGATCACTTCGTTGATGGCCCGGGCCGGCAGCCCTGCGCCGGAGGGGGCAAAGGCCGCGGTCGGGTTGCTGCTGGTCACGTAGGGATAGATGCCCCAGTCCAAATCCCGCATCACCCCCAACTGGCCTTCCAGCAAAATCGACTGGCCGGCTTGCAGGGCGGCTTTGGTCATGGGCACAGTGTCCACAATGCGGTCGGCCAGCTTGTCCCGATACTGCATCAACAGACCGTAGAGTTCCTGGCCGTTCACCGGTTCGCCGCCCAGAATCTCAATTTTGCGGTTGACCGTCGTCAGCGCATTGTCCAGCCGCCCTTCCAGCCACTCCGGTTGAAGCAGGTCACCGATGCGCAGACCGGAGCGGGCGGCTTTGTCGGCGTAGGCGGGACCGATGCCCCGCTTCGTCGTGCCGATGGTATCTTTGCCCCGGGCCGCCTCTTCCAGCACATCCAACTGTCTATGATAGGGCATAACGATCTGGGCCCGGGCGCTGATCCAGAGATTGTCCAGACTCACACCCGCGGCTTCCAGGCTCGCCATCTCCTCCAGCAAAGACTGGGGATTGACCACACAGCCCGTGCCAATGATATTGCAGGTGGCCGGGTTGAAGATGCCGCTGGGGATCAGATGGAGCGCGTGCTTGCCATACTCGTTGATAACCGTATGGCCGGCGTTGTCACCCCCCTGAAAGCGGATAACCATATCGGCCTGCTGGGCCAAATAGTCGATAATGCGTCCTTTGCCTTCATCGCCCCACTGGGCGCCCACAACTGCGGTGACGGACATGACAGGGTGTTCCTTCTCTGGTGATGTAAGAATTCGACAAGGTGACAGGGTGACTGGGTGACAAGGTGATCGGTACTATACGGCCTTGTCACCCTGTCACCTTGTCACCCCTTCTCTTATTTCGTCGGTCGAATCTGATAGTTGGGCGCTTCTTTGGTGATGACGATACTGTGGGGGTGGCTCTCCTGGTAGCCGGCCGGGCTGATGCGCACAAACTGGGCTTTGTGCCAGAGTTCTTCGATGTTGGCCGCGCCCACATAGCCCATACCGGAGCGCAAACCGCCCATCAGTTGATAGGTGAAATCTTTGAGCAGCCCTTTGTAGGGAACCTGGCCTTCGATGCCTTCGGGCACGGTTTTGCCGCCGATGTCCGGGGATGCGCCGTCGTTTTGGGCCGACTGGTAGCGGTCGTTGGCCCGGCCTTTCATCGCGCCCTGGCTACCCATCCCCCGATACTCTTTGAAGGAGCGCCCCTCCCGGATGACAATCTCGCCGGGAGATTCGTGGAGACCGGCCAGCAGGCTGCCCAGCATCACCGCCGACGCGCCGGCCGCGATGGCTTTGGTAATGTCGCCGCTGTAGCGGATGCCCCCGTCGGCGATGACGGGCACGCCCAAATGGTGGCCCGCTTCGGCGCACTCGGCCACCGCGGTCAGTTGGGGCATCCCCGCGCCGGAGACGATGCGGGTGGTGCAGATGGACCCCGCGCCCACGCCTACTTTGACCACACTGGCCCCGGCCTCGGCCAACGCCTGCACAGCGTCGGGGGTGACCACATTGCCGGCCAGAATGGGCAGGTCGGGGAACTCGGCGCGCACGGCACGCACAGTGTCGAGAACGCCTTTGCTGTAGCCGTGGGCGGTGTCGATGGCCACCGCATCCGCACCGGCATTGACCAGCACCCGGGCCCGCTCCATCCCCTTTTCGCCCACCCCAATCGCGCCGGCCACCAGCAGCCGGCCCCGCTCGTCCTTGGCCGAGTGGGGATAGTCCGTGCGCTTGAGGATGTCTTTGTAGGTAATCAGCCCCTTCAGATGGCCGTCCTCATCCACCAGGGGCAACTTTTCGATGCGGTAGCGGTGCAGGGTCTCTTTGGCCTCTTCCAGGGTCGTACCCAGTTTGGCCGTAATCAACCCCTCCGCCACCATATAATCGGCGATGGGGCGGCTGTAGTCCGTGGCAAAACGCACGTCCCGGTTGGTGAGAATGCCCACCAGCCGGTTCTCCTCGTCAATAATCGGCACGCCGCTGATGCGGTAGCGGCTCATCACATTTTCCGCCTCTTGCAGGCTGTTGTAAGGGCGCAGGGTGATGGGGTCCACAATCATCCCGCTTTCGCTGCGCTTCACTTTGTCCACCTCTTCGGCCTGCTGCTCCGGCGAGAGGTTGCGGTGGATAATGCCCAGCCCCCCCTGCCGGGCCAGGGCAATCGCCAGTTCGGCTTCGGTCACGGTGTCCATGGCCGCGCTGACGACCGGGATATTCAGCTTCAGTTTGGGATGCAGTTGCATGCGGACATCCACCTGCCCGGGCAATACTTCCGTGTAACCGGGCACAAGCAGCACATCGTCAAAGGTCATAGCTTCCCGGGCAAAAAGTTGGTCCGAACGGGAGGGCGCAGGCACGGTGACCGCAGGTTTGCGGGCCGTGCCATTCCTGGCGGTCATCCTGGCAGATGTCGTAGGGCTGAGGGTCATCGCGGGTTTCTCCATTGCTCGTATAGAACAGGTCCGAACGGTTATTTTACCACCGGCGCGGGGATGGGTCGAATATCCGTAGTCCGCAGTCGCCAGTCCACAGTCGCGTATCTCTCTGGCGGTGTTGGTGTGTGATGGCATCCCCCATTGGGGGCGGATCGCACCCAGCGCAGGCGCGGTGCCCAGCACTTGGGAAGAGGTGCAGAGCGGTCGGGAGGTGATGCAGGGTGGTTGGGCGCAGGTGCAGAGCAGGCGGGGAGGTGATGCAGGGTGCTTGGGCGCAGGTGACAGGTAGTTGAGAAGGCGGCGCAGCGTGCTGGGGAGGCGATGCAGAGTAGCTGAGATAAGACGAGCGGTGGCTGGCTGACAAGGCGCACAGTTTGCTTGCCATTTGATTGCCTATTTCTCGAAAATGCCGTATGCTTTGTGAGCTACCTCATCAACGCCCCACTCCAACCATCGCACGGGGCACAAAAATCTCTCGCAATCTCCTATCGTTGTGTTGCCATACCGGCAACACCCATCCTCCAATCTGGAATCATCGACGTTCAATGATTCCAGATTGGAGAAACAGAATGGCTTTTTAGAGTAAAAAAGAGACGGAATTGCAGGAAACCTACCGCCTAATTGAAGAACATCCCGGACTCAACCCCACCGAACTGGCGGAACAGTTGGGTGTTGCTTCGTCTACCATCCAGCGCCGTCTGCCCAGCCTGGAAGAGGCCGGGCTGCTTTTACACGAAGACGAACGGGGCGGGCTATGGCCCTTCGCAAGAAGCAACAAATGAAATTTATCACATTTGCGGGATTTGGCAACGGGGTGTGCTATGCTCGGCGTATTCAATGATTGCAGAGGCAGAAAGGGAAGCAGATGAATCGGGCCAAGGAGAAAGCGCAACGACTGTTGCAGATTCAGGAATTGCTGTGGGCACACCCGGAAGGTCTGAGCCGAGCAGACATAGCCAGGGCCGTTCAGGTCAATCGATCCACAATCACCAAATACCTGGACAAAGATCAGTTGCCACCAGGCATCTATGAAGACGATATGGACGGCAACAAACTCAAAATGGATCGTTCGGCTGCGCTGACAAAGGCAGCCTTCAGCCTGCACGAAGTGATGGCGATCCATCTGGCGACCCGGTTGCTGGCGACGCGTATGGACAAGCAGAATCCCCATGCGGCATCGGCGCTGCGTAAACTGGGCCAAGCCTTGCAGCGGCTGGATGCCAATGTAAGCCGTCACCTTTTGGCTTCGGCGGATGTGATGGATCAGGAAGCGGATTTTCGTGATCCAGTCTTTCTGGATGTGTTGCAAAAATTGACCGAGGGCTGGTCCAGCGGGCGCAAGCTGCGGGTGAACCACCAAATGGAGGATGGCCGGATATACGAGTATACATTCTCGCCCTATTTCATCGAACCGTATGCTGTGGGGCAAACGGTGCATGTGATTGGTCTACGCGAACCGCCGGGGAAAGTGCGCACATTCAAAATAGAGCGGCTGCGTTCGGCCTCCATCCTGCACGAAAGTTACGCCATCCCCGCCGACTTCGATCCAACTGCCCTGCTGAAGGACGCTTGGGGTATCTGGTATACGGAGAAGGAGCCGGTAGAAGTAGAGCTGCGCTTTCATCCCCGAGTAGCGCAGCGGGTCAAAGAGAGCCGCTGGCAGCGGGGAGAGCAGACGACCACCGAACCGGATGGCTACCTTCTCTGGTCGGCAAAGGTGGCCGAACCCCAGGAGATGCTGCCCTGGATTCGGGGGTGGGGGGCGGATGTGGAGGTGGTGGGGCCGCGGGGCTTGCGGGAGGAGATGATGGGAGAAAGCAAAGCGATGGCTGAATGCTACGGGTGGAACGTACAAAGTAGACCGACCGCTAAAGTATCGCGAACGTTGACCGACTTTTTTGGTGAATAACTTTGCAGGAGGCAACGACAGTGGCACTCTATCCTTATCAAGAACGGGTCAAGGCACTCATCCAACAGGGAAGATCGGTCGTATTGCAAGCACCGACGGGATGTGGCAAGACGCGGGCGGCCTTAGCGCCGTATATTGAAGCCTTTTTCAATATGCCGCCAAATTCTTTTCCGCGCAAATGTATCTATTCTGTGCCAATGCGTGTGCTGGCAAGCCAATTTGAAGCAGAATATGCTTCTCTTGCGCTGAGTTATAACAAGCGATTCCGAACAGACTTACAGGTACGCATCCAGACCGGTGAGCGTTCAGAGGACCCGCAATTTCTGGAGGATATGATTTTTGCCACGATTGACCAAAGTTTGAGCAGCGCATTGGCCGTCCCCTATTCGCTCTCGCCTGGACGGGCGAATATGAATGCTGGTGCGATCTACTCCTCGTATTTGGTCTTCGATGAGTTTCACCTGTTCCCATCCGGCGAGAACGGCGACGCTTCGGGCGCGCTGGTGACGACCTTACAACTGCTGGCAGCGTTGAAGGGGGTTGTTCCGTTTGTGCTGATGACAGCGACTTTTTCCAGCACAATGCTGGCCGAACTGGCAAGTCGTCTCGGTGCGGAAGTTGTAACCGTCTCCGTGGAGGAATACGCGGCCATTGCATCGGGCAAAGGCAAGACGGCGCGGCGGCGCTTCTTTCATACGCAAGCCCAGCCAGTCTCAGCCGATGCGGTGTTGACGGCCCATGCCAAAAGTGGCGTGACCCGTTCGATTGTCGTCTGCAATCAGGTGGCACGGGCACAAAACTTGTACGAGTCCCTGCGTGATCATCCACAGCGGGGTGAAATTGAAGTTCGACTGCTGCATAGCCGGTTTCTGCAGACGGATCGGCAGGGAAAAGAAGAAGAGATTCGGCGTGAGTTTGGCAAGGATGCAGACAAACGGCAGATTGACAGCCTGATTCTGGTGGCGACACAGGTAGTAGAGGTTGGGCTGGACATCACCTGTGACCGATTACACACAGAGATTGCTCCGGCCAACGCAGTGCTTCAGCGGGCTGGGCGCTGCGCCCGCTATCCAGGGGAAGAAGGCCAGGTCTGCGTCTATCCGGTGCCTATGCGCCAGCGCCGACCGGAGGACGAAGAAAAACCGGATTTCATGCCCTACAACGGGGCCATCTGTCAGGCCAGTTGGGAGAGCTTCGCCCGACGCGACGGCCAGGAGATTGATTTTCAGGTGGAGCAGGCGATTGTGGATGAGGTGCATACAGAAGGTGACAGACAATTGCTAGCCGTGATGGACCGGCAACGCTCGCTGATTTGGGATCAGATCTTCTCGGCTTTGGAATTGCACGACCGGGCACAGCGTCAGGAGTTGATCCGACATATCGACAGTGTGACTGTGCTGGCCGGGCCCACACCCGAGGCTGTGGGAAACCCCTATGCAGCGCAAGGCTTTAGCTTCCATCGGGGCAGCGTCTTTGGGCTGCTGCGCTCTCTCCAGGAGTTTCGGGACGGGTGGGTCGGCGCTGAATTTGAAGAACCGCCGTGGCTGATGGCCTTGCCGATTGTGGATGAGGGGGACGGAGAGACGCCTGGCTCGGTGCCTTCGGTGCGCTGGCAGCAAATTGCTGACACCGGCCTGCTGAATACAGCATCGGTTGTCGTAGTCAACAGCGCTTTCGTCCATTACAGCGAGGAGATTGGTTTTCAAATTGTACCCGCAGAGGAAGCCAATGGCTGGTCTTCTGCGCCGGGTTCGTGGCCCCAGGGCAACAGCCGCCGTCCATTCGTCTACGATTTGGAGAGCTATGGGGAACACATCAGCCAGATGCTGACTGTCTATCAGCGGGAATTTGGGGACGATTACGCCTATGTGGAGCGACGATTGACGGAATTGGGCATCATCCCCACCGGTGGATTGGATCAGGCGGTGCGTCTGGCGATTGCCTGTCACGACACAGCCAAGATGGACAACCGCTGGCAAAAGTGGGTGCGTCTCTATCAAAAGGGGATCGGCGAACCGATTGGGGATGGGGGCTATATGGCTGTGCATACCCACCACAACCCAAACATTCCGGCACACGTAGCGGCGCGCAAAGCCGCGGACCGGCAGAGCGAACGGCCACCCCACGCGGGCGAAAGCGCATTTGCCACCAAAAGGATTGTGGCGGAATTGTCTGGCAATCCAGCCCTGGGACGGGCTGTTCTGACCGCGATTGCCCGCCATCACAGTACAGGCACTGAACGATTCAAACCATTTGCGTTGGACCCAGCGGCGACAGCCACAGTTGCAGAGGCGATTGTCGCTGCCGGTTTGCCAGCAGCCCAAAAGACTGTCGAACCATCCAGTCCCGCAGGAGGTTTGCTGGACAGCATCACAATCAAACCCCGTGAATTTCATCAACTGCTGCTCTATCTGTGGGTTGTGCGGCTGTTGAGATTGTGCGATGGATTGTCACAGGAAGAATAGACACAAAAATCGAATGCAGATTTTCATACCTGAGGAGTTGTGATGAACGACAGACAGCACTTCTATGTACCCAAATCAACCGGCACATTGACTGATACACTCATAGCCTTCGGACTGGCGAAAGTGTTGGGGAAATTTCTGGAAGACGCAAATGTCTCTACTACTGTAACGTTGCAAGACAGCGGCGGGTACTACATTGTGGACACCGGTACACCGATCCGGGACGAGTGGATTGAGCAGGCTCGCCCCTTTGAGACGATTGCCTTCGTTACCGGGAGGAAATTCCCCGTACCCGCAGACCTGCCGGGAATCCGCACACGGGATGTGGACGCCACGTGGGATCGGTTCAAGAGCTTTGTGGCGCGGCAACAGGAATTACGCGCCGAGAAGGTGGCAGGGGCAGAGTTAGAGCAAGCGACCGCTGACCTGAGGCCCCCGGACGACTGGACGGTCGTCACCTATCTGGGGGACTACCGGATGCAGGCCCAGGGCATCCATAACGAACTGGTGGAGCGCTGGCTGCGTAGCGGCGAAAAGCACACGCCGCTGAATATACGCACGCTATTGGCGCTCTTTGCGGACCCGCTGGCGGATCAGGAAGCCGTGGCCGCGGATTGGAAAGCGGCCACGAAAGAGACAGACTTTGCCGACAGTGTGACCGCCTCCCAACTTTTCAACCCGCATATGGGGAAAGGGCAGAATCGCAGCAAAGCCAACAAACTGACGATGGGCAATGAGAAGTCCTTTTGGATGCTGGAATATCTGAAGGCAGTGGGGTTGTGGATGGCCTGCGCGCCCACGGCCACGACAAATGCCAATCTGCGCAAAACGTATGTGCTGGCTCCCCAAAGTCTGGAACTGGCCTATCACCAGCGGGTCTTTGCCCGTTTTCGAGAACGGCTGTGGAATGAAGGGGCGGTGAAACAGGATATTGTGGCTGTACTGCTCTATACCGAAATTCTGCTGGAACAGAGCATCGCAGATGACAATCTGGACATTTTCGATGACGGCAGCATCGCGAATGTGGTGAAGGGGATGAATGTGGCGACCTATCAGCTTCTCAGCGCCAATTCCTATACGACGATGAATCTCTCCTTTCTGGGGCTGCCTGATTGGATGCCTTCCATTCAGACTGCCGTGGATGCTGGGGAGTACATTGAGATTTTGCAGGAACATCGGGAGCGGATACGCGCCATTGACGAAGCGACCAGCGAGGGCTACGCTCTCCTCCAACTCTACCGGGATTTTGTCTCTGGCAATTATATCGAAGCGTTCTTTGAATTTCTGGCCGACTATAGCAGCTATCTCATCAGCGCCATTGACAAAGGCAATTTCTTTGTACGACCGTTCAGTGAAACCAATCTCAGGAGGCTATTCACAATGACCGAACCGAAACTGTCTGCCATTTTGGAGGATGAAGGCTTTCGCAATATCGCCTATGCCATCCGTATGAGTACGCTTGTGCCGCTCTATGTGGGCCGCGGCAAGAGTCGCTTTGATATCCGTTATGGGTTGGGCCAGGAGCTAAAACGCCACGCCCAATACGCGGACGAGTTCGCCCAGGCATTGGGTGATTTTATGCAGAACTACAACGACGAGACGATGCGTGTACACGAGCGCACGAAAGGGAGCGCCCGGCGCAAGATGATTACGACCCAGGACATCGAAGCGGTTGTAAAACTGATCGACCGCTTTGGCTCCAAGACAGTCTGCAATCTGCTGGTCGCCTTTGGCTATGCCCGTGACCCCCGGGAACGGAGCGAGGACGAAGCGGCGATGACCGGCGAGAGCGAACCCGCTGCATAGACAACCATCCAACGAATAAAGATCGATTCAATTTTCACAGGAGAACACTTCCAATGACTGCTATCTACAATCTTTCCATCGCGGCCAAAGCTACCCTCAACCTGCACTCCCTCAACAACGAGGGCAGCGAGGGCAACCAGACCCAGACCCGTATTGTCAACGTCGTGGACGCAAGCGGGCGCATTCACAGCGTCAACGCCATCAGCGGCGATATGCTCAAACACATTCAGGCCGAACATCTCTACCAGGGCAGCCGGGATCACAGCCTGCCCCTGTGCGCGGCCTGTGCTATCTTCGACGCCAATCGAATGTCCGCTGATCCGGACTTTCAAGCCTGGGTGAAGAAGAAGGATAAACCCACACCTGTGCAGGTGGTAGACCGACTGTTGACCTGCACGCTGGATGACATTGAAGGCAATCTGATCACCGAAGGCAACCTTTCTGTCCCGCGCAAGAGTGTGGTGGAGTTTGGCTGGGCTGTGGGTATTCCTGATTTTGTCACCACAGAACAGTATTTTCATGTGAAGTATGACCCGGACCGGCGGGAGATTCCCACGGAAAAGGCGGACCGGTCCGGCAATCTGGGCCAGGCTATCTTCCACCGCCCTGCCAGCAGCGGCCAGTATGCGATTGTCTGCAATGTGGAGGCCGCCCGTATCGGCTACAACGACATCAGCCAGAAATATGCGCTGACAGGCGACGAGCGGCAGCGACGGCTGGCAGCCCTGCTGGAAAGTCTGCTCTATACATTTGTGCAGCCCAGCGGCGCGATGCGCAATACGCAGAATCCCCACGTCGTCGATGTGCAAGGGGTGTTGACCTATAGCACAGGTCCCGCGCCCGCGCCGCTGCTCAGCCCGCTCAGTCCTTCCTTTGCGGGTGAAACCAAACGGATCGCCGACGCGCTGAACCGCATCCACAGCGGACGGGTGCAGGTGCAGGAGTTTGCATCTTTGGGTGATCTGGCCGAGCAGATTCAGCAGATTGTGGCTGTCGGCCATCCCTACGCAGCAGGCGCATAGGGGGGCAATATGTGGTACATCACGAAGTATCGACCAGTCAGTCTGGTCACGCTGAAAGTGGCTACGGCTACATCCACAGGGGGGAAGTCTCTGCTCGTGCCCACGCCCTTTGCTGTCAAAATGGCCCTATTGGATCGAGCCATCTGGGATGTGGGCATCGGGCAGGTCGAATGGGTTTGGCCGAGCATCCGGGCCGCGGCCGTAGCCCTGCGCGGACCAGAGCACATAGCGGTGACAAACACCTTTACCAAAATCCTCAAACCCAATCGCAACGCAGGGATCGATCCAGACACCGGACTAATGTCGGCGATGATCCGTTCGATTGGCTTCCGGGAATATGTGCAGTGGCAGGGAGATGTGGAGATTGCCATCTCTACCCCCCAGCCAATCGAGCAATGGCCGCGCTGGATGACGGAGATCAATTATCTGGGCAAGCGGGGGGGATTCATTCAAGCGATGGACGAACCCACCGGAGTAGAAAAATTGCCCGAAGGCTTCTCACTCTTGACCGGGGCAGAGAACGAGGGTTTTGTGATGGGAGGTACGCTGCAAATCCTGGACGATTGCGGGCCAGAGCTAACCTTCGAGCAGGTGGATATTTATTCCAGCAAAGGAATGAAAATCGGTAAAGACCGTATCCTCCGCCCGGTCGTCCTGCCCTACCGCCAAACCCGGGCCAGCCGGGGCTATACCCTCTACGAACGGATGGGGTGACAGCGTTCAGTCGGGGAAGCGGGCGAGGAAGTCCCGGGGCAAGAGGATGGGGATGCCCCGGAAATTGCCCAGGGCCAACAGGTGACGGTCGCCACTGACGATCAGATCAGCCCGACCCTCCACGGCACAGGCCAGAATTTGCTCGTCGTCGGGGTCTGCGGGGAGCGCGCCAGCCACATCCACACCGCCCGGGACGACAATGGCGTCGTGTTCCAGCAGGTCGATCAGCCGGTCCACCATTTCATCGGTGATGGGATATTTGCGGCGGATGCGGGCATAGCCCAGCGTCTCTCGCACTTCGGCCAGAAGTGCGGGGGAGACGATCAGGTGGAAGTGGGACGCTTCCCAGCGGGCAAAAATCTGGGCGGGCAACCCAGACGGAACAAGAAGATGGCTGATGAATACATTCGTATCCAGGACAACCCGTTCCATCAAAGAGATTCCCACGTTCGGGCGGCCCGCACAGCGGCGATGGCCTCTTCGATGTCACTCTCTACCTCTGCTTCGGGGATGTCAACCGCTGGCCGCGCGGCCAGCGCGCTGTGGAGAGCCTGAAAGCGCGCTTCTCTCTCGGAGAGATAGGCCGCGTAGACTTCGACGGGTACAACCACTGCCATTGGCTTGCCCGCTCGCTCAACGACGACGGCTTCGCCGCCATAGTGGACCTGTCCGATCAGGTCGGCAAAGCCGTTGCGGGCCTGACGTGCGCCGATACGGCGCAAAGGCGCAAGCAGGGAATTCAGCATTTGTTCGGCCAGAACAGTCATCCTGGGTCTCCCTTCGCAGACAGAACAGAAACTACGTCACAATCATTATATGAAAGGCCAGGAATTGTGTCAATTGTGTACACACCCAGAGGAAGTGATAGTCTCTCCATCCCCCTCACCGCCCACCACCTGCGCTTTAGCTGCCGGGCAGTGCAGCCGATCCTCTGGCATCCCTTCAAGGGCAGTGCGCTGCGGGGGGCGTTTGTGGGGGTGCTGCGCCGCACCTTCTGCCCGGAGTGGAGGGCAGGGGAGACGGACCCGATCCACGTCCAACTCTGCCCGGTCTGCCAGCTATTGGCCGCGCCCAACGACGAGGAGACACCGGGCGATGTGCGTCGGCCCTATGCGATTCGGCCTCCGCTGGATGAAGATTTGCGCTACGAGCTGGGGCGGGAATTCAGTTTCACCATCACCCTCTTTGGGGAAAGCCTGCTCTATCTGCCCTATCTGGTGCTGACTGCGGGCGGGATGGGGGCGACGGGGATTGGGCGCAAGGGCGCGGATGGGCAGCGGGGGCGCTTTACGGTGGAGCGCATCGACAGCCTGAATCCGCTGACCGGCGAGTCGGTGGCGCTGCTGGGGACGGGGGAGCAGATGGTGCAGGCGGTCTCTGCACCGGTGACCCACGCCCAGGTCTTGGCAGCCAGCCAGGAGGGGGCGGAGCTGTTGACCGCCAGCCAGAACCGGTTGACCCTCCATTTCCTTACCCCCACCCGCTTGACCCAGGACGAGCACAAACTTGAGAAGCCACAGCCTTTTCAGGTGATGAAGGCGGCTGTGCTGCGGGCCGCGGATCTCTCTGCCCAGTATGGGGGTGGACGCCCGACGGTGGAGGGTCGCCCCCTGCATCTGAAAACGGACATCTATCCCCATGCGGATCGGGTGCAGGTGGTGGCCGATGAGATTCGCTGGTGGGATGTGAGCGGCTATTCCGGGCGGCTGGAACGGGAGCAGCGGCTGGGCGGTTTTGTGGGCTGGGTGGTCTATTGGGCGGTGGATTGGCGGCCTCTGTTGCCCTGGCTGCTCTGGGCCAGCCAGACGCAGATGGGCAAAAATGTGGTAAAGGGGAGTGGGATTGTTGGGCTGGGGGTTGGGGATTGGAGACTGGGGATCGGGGAATAGGGATTGGGGGTGCATCCCAGATTGGGGGGAATCCCTCCATCGGTTACAAACCGATGTCTGCGATGGCAAGTGCGTTGAAACGCACTGAAGAACCACCCACAACCCGTTTCAACGGGTTTCCCATAACAGCAGCCGAATTGATTCGGCGGGCGCATCTCGCCCCCATTCTGGGATGCACTCGGATTGGGATGTGGCGGGTGCTACTACTTGCCACCTGCCACTTTTACACAGGAGAAACCCGATGGCGATTGTACAACATCTGATTGTGGACGAGTTTGGCTCGTTTGTTGCCAAAAAGAGCGAGCGGCTGCAAGTGACCTGCCAGGGGGAGAAGCGGGTGGAAGCGCCGCTGATGCACCTGGAGACGGTGCTGATTACCGGGCGGGGGGTCAGCCTGAGCAGCGATGCGGTGGCGGCCTGCGCCGAAGGGGGCATCCCCATCCACTTTTTGGACAGCCGGGGCGTGCCCGTGGGCAGCTTCTACAGCGCGGGGCTGGCGGCCACTGTGCAGACCCGGCGCGCCCAGTTGCTGGCCCGGGACGATCCCCGGGGGCTGCACGTGGCCCTGGCTGTAGCGGAGGGCAAGCTGCGCAATCAGGTCAACCTGCTCAAATATATGGCGAAGTATCGCAAAGAGAAGCAGCCGGAAGTCTACGAGACGGTGCGACTGCTGGCGGACGAAGTGTTGGATCACGTGGCCGAATTGGAACGGCTGGCCCAGGAACGTAACAGCCCGTCCAGCACAGGCACAATCGACGACGCCAGGGGCCAACTTCTCTCGATTGAGGGGCGGGGCGCGCAAAAGTATTGGCAGGCTATCGGCCATCTGCTCCTGGCCGAGGTAGATTGGCCGGGGCGCAAGACTCAGGGCGCGGCCGACCCCTTCAACAGCAGTCTGAACTATGGCTATGGGATTCTCTATAGCCAGGTGGAGCGGGCGCTGGTGTTGGCCGGGCTGGACCCCTATGCAGGCTTTTTGCATACGGACCGACCGGGCAAGACCGCGCTGGTCTATGATATGGTGGAGGAATTTCGCCAGACAGTGGTGGATCGCACGGTGATGGCGATCTTCAACCGGGGCACGGCGGTGGAATTGGATGAGCGGGGCAAACTGACGGAGACGAGCCGCAAATCTTTGGCAGAAAAGGTGCTGGCCCGGCTGGAAGCGACGGAACTCTATGAGGGAAAACGCCACCCCTTGCGCGCCATTATCCAAATGCAATCCCGGCGGCTGGCGGCCTATCTGCGCGGCGAGCGGGAGGCATACACAGCCTTTGTGTCGTCGTGGTAAAGAGTGGCAGGTGGCAAGTGGCAGACGATATTTTTTCCCTGTCTCCTTGTCACCCTTTCTCCCCTTCTCCCCTTCTCCCCCTTCCTCCCGGAGGTGTTCATGCGTTGCCTGTTGATCTACGATATTCCCAACGATAGTGTGCGGACAAAAGTGGCCGACTTTTGTCTGGATTTTGGATTGGACAGGGTGCAGTACAGCGCGTTTCTGGGCCAGCTCAGCGTGAATCACCAGGAGGAGTTGATGCTGAAGATCGGCAAGAAGCTGGGCAAGTCGCCGGGGCGGATACATTTGTTTCCGCTGTGCAAAGAGGATTGGAGCAAACGGCAGGTGGTGGAGCAGGGGATGGAGGAGGAAGGGGAGAAGGGGTGATAAGGAGAAGGGGAGAAGGGGTGACAGGATGAAGGAATCTCTCCTTGTCTCCCTGTCTCCTTGTCAGGCTTTTTCATGGGATTGGGAGGATGGGATGGAAGAGGAGTGGCTGTTGCAGGTGACGGATTTGAAGCAGTTTGCCTATTGTCCGCGTATTGTTTACTTTCGCTACTGCTTGGATCGGGTGCAGCCAGCGACATACAAGATGAGCGCGGGAATTGAGGCTCAGGAGCGTGTGGAGGCGCTGGAGGAACGGCGCTCTTTGCGCGCTTATGGGGTGCAAGAGGGGGAACGCCATTTCAATGTGAGTCTTTCGTCCGCGGGGCTGGGGATCAGTGGACAGATCGATCTGGTGGTGGAGACGGGGGCTGGTGCAGAACGGCGGTTGATTCCGGTGGATTACAAGCTGAGTCGCCGGGAACCGGGCCGCCATTTCAAGCTGCAACTGGCCTGTTATGCGCTGTTGCTGGAGGAAGTGTGGGGCGCGCCGGTGGAGAGGGGCTACATCTATTTGATTCCTGTGCGCAGGTCTATCGGTGTGGAGATGACAACCCGTCTGCGCCGGGACGCCCAGCGCCAGGTGGAGGAGATTCGGGCGCTGGTGCAAGCGGAGCGGATGCCGGAGCCGGCAAGCCAGCGCAGCCACTGTGTGGATTGCGAGTATCGGCGTTTTTGCAACGATGTTTTGTAGACGCCGGGAGGGGAGGCTCTTTCACGGCCCTTCGACAGACGCAGGAGCGCGCCGAATCGTCGTTTTTTTTGTGGGGAGAGAGGGTATCTTCGCAAACTGTGATAGGGAGCGACAGAATAGGGGCAAAAATGGAGTATCGGAGCGGCGACGGGCCAGTGATTCAGGAGAGAATAGGGGAGCGGTGGATTTCGCAAAAGGGGGCGCTTCTGCTACAATTCTGGAATTGCGAGGGGCGGCACTTTTACAGCACAGATTTTTTCGTGCGGGTGGCAGACCGAGACCCTGTGCGGGCTATAGAGCGACTTTTGCGGTATCCCAGGTCATTTCGCTCCTCAAACCCGGCCAAAACGCAGGCGGATTCCTCACACGACTCGATAGAGCGAGTACTGAAACAGCTTGCAGTATGGTCAT
>JAHDWH010000091.1 GCA_023384455.1 Caldilineaceae bacterium
ACGTCACGGGTCGGACTGACAGTCCGACGTACGAATGGCTATTTTCAGGGCAGGGAACTGGATCGACTCCTCCCCTACAGTGGGGGAGGTTGGGTGGGGGTGAGCAGTTACATCCGTTTTTTGTTGGTCTGGGCTGATACTATCGGGATTTAATCTATGAGCGACATCACACCGTCCCTGAATACGTGGAGTGGCCCCCGGGGTCTTGCCCGGGCCTGTCTGCCTGTGTTGCTTTTGATCGGTCTCGAATTGTTGGGTCTGATTGCCGCTGCGAATCAGATGGAGCTGGCGATCAGCCGTTTTTCCGCGGGCGTTTCTCTGCTGCTGGTGATCAGCGGGCTGATGATGCCTGTACTGCGCCCAGGCAGCGATACCCGGTTGGCTGCGATTCTGGCTCTCCTTTTGGCCGGATTGCTGGTGGTTCCCTTCGATATCGGCTCTGTCAGCCTGGAGTCGGATGGCCCACTTCTTTTCAACCTGCCGATCCATGCGCTTCTGCGCTATTTTAACGCCACTCTGGCCATCCCGGTCGGTCTGCATCTTGCCTCCCGCTTTCCGCCCCGCAGCCCCCGTTCGGCTGCCCAATCCCCCAGCGACCGCCAACTTCTGCTGATCTATCTTCTTACGACTGCCCTCACAATCGGAATGCTCCTGCCAGCCCAGGGGTGGCTGCGCCCGGCGTTGGGGATTCCGACGATCGGTTGGATGCTTTTTCTGTTGATTCTGGCCCATCTCCAGTTAATCCGGGTCAGCCGGGATGACAACCCGGCCTGGCTGCGCTCGGCCAGTCAGGCCCGGCTGCTTCTGCTCGGTTTTCTGCTGGCCGAAGCACCCCTGTTGCTGCGCCTTCTCTTATTCGGGCTGGGCTGGCCCGATACAATTCCCTACGATGTGGCGCTGCTCTTTCAGGCCGCTGTCCCGCTCACAGTTGCCTATGCGATTCAGCGCCACGATCTTTTTGAGATCGATGCCGCGGTGCGCCGTGCCCTGGCCTATACAGGTGTCAGCGCGGTTCTGCTGGGCATTTATTTCGGCTTTACAGATTTTCTCAGCCGGATTCTGGCCCAACTGCTGCCCCAGTTCCAGACAGCCGCCATCCTCTTTACGCTGGTGATGGCGGCATTGGCCTTTCGCCCCCTCTATCAGCTACTCGTCGGCTTTGTGGATCGGCTCTTCTATCCCGAACGCCTGCGCTTTGCCCAGGTGATGGCAGATGTTCGTAACCGCTTGCAGCAGGTGCTCCCCCGTCGTCAGATATTTTCTCTGCTGGTAGATGATTTGCCGGTCGCGCTGGATTCGGTCTGGGCCAATCTGGTGCTGGTGCCGGCCCAGGATGTGCCGGGCCATACGGAGAGCCAGCCAGCCTGGAATGGGCGGCTGGAAGTGGGTGACCGGGTGTTGGGCCGTTATTGGCTTGGCCCCCGGCGCAGCGGTCTGCCTTTCGACGCCAGCGAGCAGGCCCAACTCCAGTCGGTTGTCTCCCAGGCGGCCCTGGCCCTGGCCTATGCCCAAACCCTGGAAGAATTGAACAATCTGAATCTGAACCTGGAAGAGCAGGTGGCCGCGCAGACCGCACGGGTATTGGATCAGCAGCGGGCCCTGGCTGTGGCCGAGGAACGGCAGCGCCTGGCCCGGGACCTGCACGATTCGGTGACCCAAACACTTTTCAGCATCAGTTTGGGCAGCCGGGCGTTGGGCAAGCTGGCCCTGCGCGACCCCGGGGCCACCAGCCGCGGGCTGGCCGAGCAGGAGAGCGCGGCCCAGCAGGCCCTGGCCGAGATGCGCACACTGTTGGCCCAGCTACGCTCACCGCTGGTGGCGGAGGGTGGCCTCCCCTCCGCCCTGGCTGCACACTGTGCCAGTTTGGCCCCTGCCGGGCTGGCTGTGCGGGTGGAGGTGGAAGATGGGGCGGATGTCCCACCGCAGATGGCGGAAGAACTTCTCTACATTGCCAAAGAAGCGTTGCACAATGTGGTGAAATACGCTGCGGTCAGCCAGGCGACCTGCCGCTTAATCCGGGAAGCCGATGGCCTGCTGCTGGAAGTGACAGACCGGGGGCGGGGCTTTATCCCCGGCCTGGAAAACGGCGCAGCGGGCCACGGCCTGGGGATGCACTCTATGCGCGAACGGGCGCAGAAGATTGGCGGCCTATTTTCCGTTGTCTCAGCGCCGGGGCAGGGGACGACCGTGCGGGTACGGGTGGAAGATGACAGGGTGAAGGGGTGACAGGGTGAAGGGGTGACAAGGAGAAGGGGTGACAAGGAGAAGGGGTGACAAGGAGAAGGGGTGACAAGGAGAATGCGCTCAAATGATCTGCCACTTGCCACCTTCCACCTTCCACCTTCCACTTTCCACAGACTGAAAGGACAACCGATGATTCGTGTAGCCATTGCCGATGATCACGAAATTGTACGCCGGGGTTTGCGTATGACAATCCTGGGGGAGGAGGATATGCAGTTGGTCGGGGAAGCCACCAATGGCCAGGAGGCTGTACAATTGGCGGCGGCCCAACACCCGGATGTCCTGTTGTTGGATATCCAAATGCCGGAGATGGATGGCCTTAGCGCGGCGGAAAAGATTCACGGGGACCAGCCGGAAGTCCATATTCTGATACTCACCAGTTTTGACGCGGACGCCAAACTCTACGCCGCGCTCAAAGCCGGGGTGACAGGCTATTTGCTGAAGGATACCTCCGGCGATGAGCTAGTGGCGGCCATTCGTGGCGCGGCCCAGGGCGCGCCCCAACTGCACCCGGAGATCGCCCGCAAACTGATGGGGCAGATGCCCGTACCCGCCACCCCGTTGGACGATCTGACCGAGCGGGAGCGGGAAGTATTGGTTCTGCTGGCCCAGGGCCACAGCAATAAGGAGATCGGCGGTACGCTTTTTCTGACCGAAGCGACTGTCAAAGGCTATGTCAGCACAATTCTGAGTAAACTCCACGTCTCGGATCGTACCCAGGCCGCGCTGCTGGCCGTGCGCTATGGGCTGGTGGATGTGGATGAGGTATAAATTTACTCGTGGGGGGAAGGGTAGGACGCAGAAATTACAGAAACCGCGGATGTACGCAGATTTTTTGATCCGGGTTGATCAGCCAACTCCGCCCCACCCGCGGTCTATTTTTTGCGGCAATCAATGCCTTCCAAAGTAGGGTCGCCTTTGCCGACGAATGGCGGCTGATCTTTTCTCCCTGGATTGGTATCCTGACAGACAGGCAAGAGTGGAATCATCCACGACTCAACGATGTCTGCAACAGGAGCTACCGATGAAAATTTTCCCCCGTATTCTCTTTCTGTGCCTGCTTCTCTTTGCCCTGGCCGCCTGTGGCCGGGGACGGGAGAGCGCCAATACCCCCGACGTGGAAGCCACTGTCGCCGCGGCAGTCCAGGCCACAACCATCGCCCAGACCCAAACCCAGGCGTCCATTGATGCCGCGGTGCAGGCCACGGCAACCGCCATGACCGCCAGCGCCGCGCTCACCCCTGCGCCAACGCCAATAATCATCACCACAACCGAAACAGTCACCGAAATCGTCTACGTGCCCCAGGATGTCTACGTAACGATGAGCGAGGAGGAGTTGGAGGCGCTTATCGACGAATCGGTGGCCCAGGCCGTGGCCGCTACCGAGGCCTCGGCCCAAGCCGCGTCTACAGCCACCGCCGACGACACAGTGACCAGCGCGGAAGTGGAGACGGTGGAAGTCTACGTCCACCTGGCCGAGGAGACGATTGCCTATGCCGAAGAGGTGCTGGCCACCTACGGCCAGCTCTATGCGGACAGCAGCGCCGAGATGGTGGCCGCGCTCAACGGCATTGAACAGGAACTGGCAACCCTTAACCAGAGCGCTGCCTCGATGGCTACCAGCCTGGAAGAGATCAGCACAACCCTGGATGCTGGCCTGGCCCTGGCCGAGGAGAGCATCGCCCAGCTGGAAAACGCCGCCGCCGAAGCCCAGGTCACTGTCGATCAGGTACAGGCCCAGGCCCAGGTGTGGCAAGCGAGCTTGCAGGCCCAGGCGGATCGGGCCAGAAGCGCCCAGGCTGCCCTGCAAAACCAGTCCGCCGATTTCGCCGCCATCATCCAGACCATTCAGCCCCAGCAGATAGCCGCTGATCTGCCCGCTGCCCTGCAAATGACCCGCTCGTTTGCCGAGGTGGCCCAGCGGGCCCTGGCCGACGGGCGCATCGATCAGAACGAGATTCTTGACGTGGCCCAGGCGGGGGCCAATGCGTCCGCCGGATTGAAGAGCTTTGGCGGCCCCCAGCTACAGGCAATGGCCGGCGGTATTGACTCGGTGACCGGCGCGCTGGCTCGCAACGATCTGCCCGCTGCCCGCCAGGGATTGGATGGAATCAACGCCCAGATGCCCTCCATCGGCAGCAATGGGGTGCCCGCTGCCCCGTCCCGCCCTGGCAACATCCAGCCTCCCGCGGGTGGCAGACGACCGTAGGGAATGGTGAATGGTGAATAGTGAATTGCGAATTGGGAATTGCGAATGAGGTGGAGTCGTGCCACCTGCCACCTGCCACGTTCCACCTGATGGAGGCTTCGATGATACACACCCTTACCGGTACACCCCTTACCCCAAAACGGGCACCCGGCCCCGGCTTTGTCATCCCCGGCCAACGACTGCTGGCCTTTCGTCGGGACCCGACAGGAATGCTGACCGGCTTGGCGCGTACCTATGGGGATATTGCGCAGTTTACCTTTGCCGGGCGGCCTGCCTTTCTGCTCAGCCACCCGGATTTTGTCCAGCAGGTTTTGGTCACCGAGCACGAGAATTTCTCCAAAGGGCGGGCCTTGCAGCGGATGCGAATGGTATTGGGCCACGGATTGCTGACCAGCGAAGGGGACGAACACCGGCAGGCCCGGCGTCTGGTGCAACCCGCCTTTCATCACGAGCGCATCGCCCACTACGCGGCGGTCATGGCCCAGGAAGCCCGGCGCACGGCAGCGGAATGGCAGGAAGACGCCGCCTTTGATGTGGCCCAGGCGATGAATCATTTGACCCTGCGCATCGTCGGACAGACGCTCTTTGGCGTTGATCTCTCGGCCCAGGTGGAGCAGATCGCCACGGCCCTGGACGATCTTTTTGTGCTGTCCGACCCGATTCATCTGATGCTTGCGCCCCTGATGGCCTGGCTGCCGACGCCGACCGCGCGCCGTTTCCGTAACTCCAAAACGTTCTTCGATGGGCTGATCTATGGCCTGATCGAGCAGCGACGGGCCAGCGCTCCCGGTCAGGGCGATCTGTTGGGTATACTGCTGGCCGCGGTGGACGCGGAGACTGGTGAACCGATAGACGGCCAGTTTGTGCGGGATCAGGCGTTGACACTGCTGCTGGCCGGTCACGAGACCACCGCCAACGCCCTGGCCTGGACCTGGCATCTGCTGGCTGCCCACCCGGAAGCGGAGGCCCGGCTGCACGCCGAAGTGGACCAGCTTTCACCCGGCGGTGAACTGCCGGGGGTGGCCGATCTGGGCCGTCTACCCTTCACCCGGGCTGTGCTCTCCGAGAGTCTGCGCCTCTTTCCTCCGGCCTGGGTAATCGGTCGGTCCGCTATCAAAGATTGCGTCATCGGTGGCTATCCAGTGCCCGCCGGATCGATGATTATTCTCAGCCAGTGGGTGACCCACCGGGATCGCCGCTATTTCGCCTGGGCCGAGGAGTTTCGCCCAGAGCGCTGGCTGGCCGACAGCCGCAACGATAGACCCAAATTCGCCTTTTTCCCCTTTGGTGGTGGTCCCCGGGTCTGTATTGGTGCCCAGTTTGCCTGGATGGAAGGGGTATTGTTGTTGGCAACTCTGGCTCGGAGCTGGTATTTTCGTCCAGTGAACAGCCAACCCGTGTCGATGGACCCCCGTGTGACGTTGCGGCCCAAAGGTGGGCTGTGGATGGCGGGGACGCGACGAACTGGAGGATGAAGCGTCGGGGGATGAAGTCCTCCGGCTATCAACAGTGCCCCCTAAAGTGGGACTTGTCTCACCCGGGGCATCTGTTCAGCCACCCCACCCTACCCCTCCCCATTCCAGGGAGGGGAGTGGATCGACTCCTCCCAAATGGGGGAGGTTGGGAGGAGGCGAGCAGTTGCCACCCGTATAGACGGCTGTCCAAGCCGGAGTTCATCCGGCGCTGTTTGGTAGCTCCGGGAGTTCATCCCGGAGCGGACTCGCCCATTTGTCCAAAACCCGAAAATAGGTCCTCTGCAGAATCCACGTTTGACATCGGACGCCCCGCGTGGTAACGTTACCCCCATCGGATTTTTCTCTGTAATTCTGCTACCGAGCCGTCCATGCGCATCTCCCGCGTCGAGGCCATTCTGGTTGCACCCCGCTGGCTCTTTTTGAAAATCCACACCGACGAAGGCATTGTCGGCTGGGGGGAGCCCACCCTGGAAAATCGGGTGCATACGGTGGCCCAGGCCATCGCAGAAGTGGAAGCCTATCTGCTGGGCAAAGATCCCACACGGGTGATGCACCACTGGCATGCCATTTATAAGCACGCCTTCTATCGGGGCGGCCCGGTGTTGACCAGCGCTCTCTCCGGTATCGAACACGCCCTCTGGGATATCACCGGCAAAGCCCTGGGCGTGCCTGTCTACAAACTCTTCGGCGGCCCACTGCGGGATCGCATCAAAGTCTACGCCCACATCCGGGGCGACACCCTTGACGAACAGATTGCCTATGTACGGGCACGCAAGGCCGAGGGCTTCCGTGCCTTCAAGACGGGACCGCGCACAGCCACAGGCCAGAGTGCTCGAAGCATCATCGAGACGCCTGCCTTTGTGGACGCGGTCGTCGAGCGTTTTGCCCGCTTGCGGGAAGGCGCGGGCAGAGATGTGGACATCGCCATCGACTTTCACGGCGCGGTCAGCCCGCAGATGGCCGGCACCCTCATCAAGGCGCTCGAACCTTTCCAGCCGATGTTCATCGAAGAACCGGTGCAATGCCAGAATGTGGATGTGTTGGCCGATCTGGCCCGCAAGACCCACATCCCCATTGCCGCGGGCGAGCGCATCTTTACCAAATGGGGCTTTCGGGAACTGTTGGAAAAGGGCGCGGCCTCGATTCTCCAGCCGGACATCAGCCACGCCGGGGGTATCTTCGAGGGACGGCTGATTGCGGGGATGGCGGAGAGCTACTACGCAGTCGTCGCGCCCCACTGCCCGTTGGGGCCGATTTCGTTGGCCGCGGGCATTCAACTGGACGCATCTATCCCCAATTTTCTCTGTCAGGAGCAGGTCCATCTGGGCGAGGGCTATCTCAAACAGCCTTTTGTGGTAAAAGATGGATATATCGACCTGCCCACGGGGCCCGGTCTGGGCATTGAGATTGACGAGGAGGCACTGCAAGACAAAATCGGTGTTTTTCGCCGCCATCCGGGGCTGTTCCACCCGGACGACGGCGCGGCTATCGACCATTGAAGTACATTTGCAATTAGAGGAGAAACAGAATGTCTGACAAACGAAGTATGTCACGCCGTGGATTTTTGCGGGCCACAGCCTTTACAACCGTAGGATTGGCCCTGGCCGCCTGTGCTGCACCCGCAGCCCCGGCCAGCGCGCCGGCTGCCGGTTCGGGTGAATCTGCCGCGCCTGCCGCCGCCCCCGCTGCCGAGAAGGTGACCGTCCGTTTTCACGCCCGTATCGGCCAGCAGGAAGATGCGCTGTACGATATGCAGATGCCCAAGTTTATGGCAGAGAATCCCAACATCGAAATTGTCAAGGAATCCTTCCCTGGCGCGGAATTCAATACCAAAATGTCCACAATGCAGGCGGGTGGCACATTGGGTGATGTAATGTGGAGCGCATTGGGTGGTTCGACTATTCAGTTCGCTTATGCCCAGAACCAGATTGCCTCCGTCAGCGATCTGGCAGCCTCGGAAGGTGTCGATCTGAGCCAGTGGTATGAGGGTTGTCTGAATGCGATTACCCTGGAAGGGAATCTGTTGGGTCTGCCCTTCAAATCCCACCCCGGGCTGGCGATTATCTACTACAACCAGAACATTCTGGACGAGGCAGGCGTGGCATATCCCACCGCAGCTACGACCCTTGCTGAGCAGGTCGAGATTGCCAAGGCTGCGACAAAGAAGGAGGGTGACCGCATTACACAGTTCGGTTACCTGCCCGGAACGGATTGGAAGTCCCACGTCACGATCTTCCGGGCTTTTGGCACCGAATTGATCAACGAAGAAGGTACTGTCTTCCAGCTTAATTCCGAGTTGGGGATGCAGGCCATCAACCATCTGTACGATTTCTTCCACACCCATCAGGTATCCCCCTCGCCTGATCAGATATTGGGCAGCGGCAATGAAATGTGGATCAGCGGCGTGTTGGGCCTCATCCAGGGCGGTACATCCACTTCTGTGACCGGCGGTGCGATTGGCGATAAATTCAAATGGATGGTCGCTCCCAATGCGGTCGGGCCGGCTGGTGTGGGTGGTTCTGACTTCGAGGTGGATGCCTATTGTGTCACTACTACGACCACACATGCGCCGGAAGCCTTCAAATGGGTGCAGTACCTGTGCAGCAAAGATAGCGGCATCCAACTGGGTCTGATCGGCGGCACAGTGGGCGGTCGCCCGGATGTCTACAATGCGCCCGAACTGCTCGTCTTCCCCTTCCGCCAGGTCTTCAAGGAAGTTATGGACAACGCCCAGGCCAGCCGCATTATCGCCAACTGGCGGCAGACCGAGGCGCAGAACACCTTTGCCCAGTTGATGCAACCCCTGTGGGCAGGCGAAGAGCAGCCCACCCAGGCGTTCATCGACAGCGTGACCGAGCAGGTCCAGACGATTATGGACTTGCCGAAACCGTAACGGACTGCATATATACTTGACAGGGTGACAAAATGACCGGGTGACAAGGTGAAATAATGTCAGTCTATGCCCGTGTCGAGTATAGCGTCATTGCAGGGTGCAGAAACGTGAAACGTGAAAGTATTCACTACTCTCACGTTTCACGTTTCTGTCAGGATGAAAACGCCCCTGCCTCTGTGTGACAATTTTCGCCTAACTACCGTCTTGACACCCAAAGGATCAACACCCGATGGCAGCAACAGCACACAGTTGGTGGAAATCATCGACGCAACGACGGGAAGCCCTGGAAGGGTATCTGTGGATCAGCCCCTGGGTGATTGGATTTCTCTTGTTCACGCTGGGGCCGATGATTGGCTCCCTCTACCTCAGCATGACCACCTATAAGATCGGCGGCACGCCAGAGTGGATAGGATTGGATAATTATGTGCGTGCGTTCAGCGGTCAGGACAAGCTCTTCTGGAACTCGCTTTGGCGTACCGTCTACTTCGCCGTCGCCACTGTCATCCTGGGCACTGTCGGCTCTCTGCTGGCCGCGATTCTGCTCAACCAAAACGTGCGTGGCCGCAACTTCTACCGGGCGCTCTTTTATCTGCCTTCGCTGACACCGGTCGTGGCGTTGGCAATTCTCTGGCAGTGGTTGCTCCAACCCCAGGTCGGTTTTGTCAACTATACCCTCTATCAATTGGGTATTGAAGGCCCCGGCTGGTTGACCAGCCGTCAGTGGGCGTTGCCCTCGCTGATTCTTATCTCTCTTTGGGCTGGTATCGGCGGCGGGCGTATGATTATCTTCCTGGCCGGTCTGCAAGGCGTGCCACAAGAGCTCTACGAGTCTGCGGAACTGGACGGTGCCAGTACGCTCCAGCGCTTCTTCAATATCACCCTGCCGATGATCTCTCCCGTTATTTTGTTCAATGTACTTCTGGGGGTGATTGGCAGTTTCAGTGTCTTTGCCCTGGCCTATGTGGCTACCGATGGCGGCCCTAGCTATGCCACTTATTTTTATGTACTGCACCTCTATTACAGCGCATTCACCTATTTTCAGATGGGGTATGCTTCGGCCCTGGCCTGGGTCTTCTTCCTGATTATCTTTGTACTCTCTTTTATTCAGATCAAAACCTCAGACCGTTGGGTCTACTACGAGTTTTCCTAAGATGACTACATCCAATCGCAGTACATCCCTTTCTGATGGCAGTATAAAACCGGGAGGTGCAAAAGCGACCCGGTACGGCCTGAAACGGCGATTGTCCAACTTCTGGGTTTATGTCCTGCTTCTGCTGGCTGGCTTTGCCTTTGGTCTGCCCTTTTTCTGGACAGTTTCCAGCTCCCTCAAGCCGATTACCGAGCTTTTTGTCTTCCCGCCCACACTCTGGCCGGAGAATATCCGCTGGCAGAACTATGCCGATGTCTTTACGATTGCCCCTTTTGCCCTCTTTATCTGGAATACAGCCATTGTCACTGCCCTGGCAATGATCGGTCAGATTCTTTCGGCGGCGGTGGTAGCCTTCGGCTTTACCCGCTTTCGCTTCCCTGGGCGGGAAGCACTCTTCGTTCTCGTTCTCAGTACGCTGATGCTCCCCTGGCAGGTGACGGTGGTGCCCCAGTTTCTGCTCTTTCGCTATTTGGGCTGGATCAATACCTTTGCGCCGCTGATTGTGCCTTCCTTCTTTGGCGGCGGCGCTTTTTACATCTTTATGCTCCGTCAATTCTTTCTCACCATTCCCAGAGACCTGGACGAAGCGGCCAAATTGGATGGTGCTTCCTCCTTCCGTATCTTTTGGAATATCATCCTGCCCCTTTCCAAAGCCGCCCTGGCGACTGTGGCTATCTTCTCCTTTATCGGCCACTGGAACGAATTTTTTGGGCCGCTGATCTACCTCAACTCGCCTGAGAAGTTCACCATTTCGATTGGTCTGCGCTATTTCGTCTCCAACCCGTTTGAAAGCGATGAACCTCGGGAGGCGATTCTCATGGCTGCTTCGCTGATCACTGCCGCTCCAGTGCTGATGCTCTTCTTTGCTGCCCAGAAGTATTTTGTGCAGGGGATTGCTACCACCGGTCTCAAAGGATAATACCCGATGCAACTGCTTCTGTTCGATGACTACAAACTGGGCGTGCTAATCGACGGCGCTGTCCACGACGCCTCCGCCGCCGTGGCCGGACTGGGCTGTCACTCGCCCCAGGAGATGATGCAGATGCTCATCACCGGCTGGGCGCAGATGGAGGCGCAGGTCGCTGAAGCTGCGTCCGCCGCGCCCGGTGTCCCCCTGGCCTCTGTCACCTGCCGCCCGCCCGTGCCCCGGCCCGGCCAACTGGTCTGTCTGGCGGGCAACTATCTGGAACCGGCCAAACCGGAGCGGGGACTCTTCAACGCTTTCCTCAAATCCCCCAATAGCCTCACCGGCCACGGCGGAACAGTGACACTGCCCGACACGGAAGCCACCGTCTTCCACTTCGAGCCGGAACTGGCCCTGGTCATCGGCAAGCCCGCCAGCCACATCCGGGCGGAAGATGCGCTGGATTGCGTCTTTGGCTACACTCAGTTTATGGATGTCTCGGCCCGGGGGCTGCCCGGCGGCTTCTTCCTGGGCAAGTCCTGGCACACCTTCGGCCCGATGGGGCCTGTACTGACTATGCGGGACGCAGTGCCCAACGCCAATAATCTGTCGATCCGTCTGTGGGTGAACGACGCGCAGCGCCACGACATCTCCACCCGGGATATGGACCGCCACATCCCCGAACTGCTGGTGGAAGTCACAAAAGTGCTGCCCCTGCAACCGGGTGATGTGGTCTCCACCGGCACCCACCACTTCGGCCTGACCCCTGTACAGGACGGGGACACCATCCGTCTGGAGATTGAGGGACTGGGGCCGGCGCTGGTCGTCCGCTGCGCCGACCCGCTGAAACGCACTTGGGACAGATAACTGTACGTCGGACTGTCAGTCCGACGTACACGGGAGAACGCCGATGATTATCGAATGGAACCACCACCTCTTCCACAGCGACACCAGCCGCTACCCCTTCCACCCCCAGGCCGCCTACCGCCCCGATGCCAGCCGCCTTTCCCCCGATCCCCTGGCCGATTATCTGGCCCATATGGACGCCCGCGCCATCGACCGGGCCATTCTCGTCCACCCGGAACCCTACGGCGACGATCACTCGCTGGTGTTGGACAGTCTGGAACGGGAGCCGGAACGCTTTCTGGGCACGGCACTTTTCTACCCGGCAGACCCGGACGCGCCGAAAAAGCTGCGGACGCTGGTGGCCCAACAGCCGCGCATCATCGCCACCCGCTTCCACGCGACGCGGGGCAAGTCACACTATTTGGACAGTTTCTCGGATGCGGGGGTGACAGCTTTGTGGGAGACGGCTGCCGAATTGGGGCTGTGGGTGGAACTGCACATCGGGCCGGACTTTGCCGCGCAGGTCCCACCGCTGGTGGCTCGTTTCCCGGAGACGCGGGTTCTCATCGATCACCTGGCCGAACCCCATATGGGCACAGGCGTGGAATTTGCCAACGTCCTGGCCCTGGCGGAGTACCCGAATGTCTATATGAAACTCTCCGGGCTTAACCACTTCGCCACGGATGCGCCCCTCTACACCAGCGCCCGCCCCTTCACCCGCTGGGTGGCCGATGCCTTTGGGCCGGAGCGGCTGGTCTGGGGCAGCGGCACACCGGAGATTGTGGACGCCCACCTGCCCCACTTTTCCGCGGCAGAGCGGGCGCTGGTCAAAGGGGGGACGCTGGCCAGCCTGTTGCCCTGGTAAAATCTGTAGGTGCGGTTTGTAACCGCACTTTTACCCGGAGAAGTGCGGTTACAAACCGCACCTACATTTTGGCATCTACCAATTCGTATACGACCCATCCAGCCGACGCAGGCCCGGCGCGCTGTTGTTGCGGGGCTGGGCTGGGTTCTTTTTGGCGGCCTCCCGGTCGAATTCGATGCCCAGACCGGGCGCGGTCGGCGGCAACAGATAGCCGTCCTCCCACTCCACTTGCACAGGAATCACATCCGTCAGAATCGTTCCCGGCTTGCGGGGTTCTTCCTGCACGCCAAAATTCGGCGTCGCCAGATTGAGCTGCAAACAGGCCGCCGACGAGACCGGCCCCAGGGGGTTGTGGGTCACCAGTTTGATATAGTGGGTCTCACACCAGCCCACAATCTTTTTGGACTCGGTAAAGCCGCCGGCGATGCACAGATCGATGCGGGCGTAGTCGATCCACTCCTCCTCGATCAACTGGCGAAACTCCCATTTGGAGCTAAACTGCTCCCCAGCCGCCAGGGGGACGGCTGTGCGCGGGCGCAGGGTTTTGAACGAATCCGGGTTTTCGCTGCGCAGGGGGTCTTCCACAAAATAAGGGCGGAACGGCTCCAATTCCTGGCAGAGCCAGAGGGCGTCGGGCAAGTCCAGCCGGGTGTGAACGTCGAAGACGATCTCGATTTCATCGCCCAGGGCTTCCCGCACAGCCTGGAATTGTGCGATGGCAGTCAGAATCATCGGGCGGGGTTCCAGGATTTTGCCATCGCTGGGCAGACCCAAGCGGGCAAACTTCCAGCCATCCGCGGTCGTTTGCAGACACGAATCCACGAGGGCCTGGGTATCCAACTGGTGGCCCACATTGTGGGGATAGCAGACCACTCTGTCCCGCACACGCCCGCCCAGCAACTCGTAGACCGGCACACCCAGCGCCTTGCCTTTGATGTCCCACAGGGCAATGTCAATGGCGGAGATCGCCGAAGTCAGAATGCGCTGGGCCGGGAAGAAGCCGCCCCGGAAGAGTGTCTGCCAGATGTGCTCGATGCGAAAGGGGTCCTGGCCCACAAGAATCGCTTTGAAATGTTCCAGCGCGCCGAGCAGGGCCTGGGGCGGTGAAACAATACCCGCCTCGCCCACACCCCAAATCCCCTCGTCCGTATCGACCACCACAAACAGAAAATTGCGGTGTCCGCCCCACACCGGATAGGCTTCGATGTTTGTAATCTTCACGGATATTTCTCCTGAGCTAATTTGTCATCCTCGCTTGAAAATGAGCTTGTATACACGGATAAAAGGGAACACAGATCAGATAAAACCCGTGTTCCCTTTTATCCGTGTATACAAATTATTCGGTCACAAGTCCCTACCGAGGCAGCAGATGCTTCTGCACCTTTCCCATCGCGTTGCGGGGCAACTGCTCAATGTAATGAAAACGCCGGGGCAGTTTGAAGCTGGCAAGCTGGCTGCGACAATAGACGGTAAGCGCCTCCTCATCCAGCGTGCCGTTGCAGACCAGATAGGCCGCGGGCACTTCGCCCCATTCGGGATGGGCCATCCCCACCACCGCGGCCTCCACCACCCCGGCAAAGGTGCAGAGCATCTCCTCGATCTCCCGGGGGTAGATGTTGAAGCCCCCGCAGATGATCAGTTCGTGGCGGCGGCCCAGCAGGGTGACGTAGCCCGTCTCCGGGTCTTGCCGGGCCAGGTCGCCCGTGTGAAACCAGCGGATGCCCTCGGCGTCGGTGCTGAAACTGGCCGCGGTCTTCTCCGGGTCTTGCCAATAGCCGTCAAAGACATTGCTGCCCCGTACCAGCATCTCCCCCTCTACGCCCGGTTGCACAGGATTTCCCTGCCCATCCACAATCCGGCCAAAGACACCGGGCAGGGGTGTGCCCACTGTCCCGGCCATACGTGGCCCCGCATAGGGATTGCTGAAGTTCATCCCCGTCTCGGTCATCCCATAGCGTTCCAGAATGCGCAGACCGGTCAACTGCTCGAATTCGTTGTGGGTCTCCGCGGGCAGGGGCGCGCTGCCCGAGCAAAAAAGACGCATCCGGCTGAAATCGGGCTTGAGGTCCATTCCCCGGATACTCTCCACCAGCCGGAAGTAGACAGTCGGCACGGCGAAAAAGAGGGTCGCGCCACCGCTGCCCAGCACATCCAGCGTCTCGGCCAGATCGAACTTCGGGCGTAGACGGGTGGTGGCCCCCGCGGCCAGGGCGCAGTGCAGCCCCACCATCAGCCCGTGGGTGTGGAAGAGGGGCAGGGGCAGCAGAATCACATCCTCCCGCTCCCAGGCCCAGGCAGAGAGCAGCCCCGTGACTGTCGCCAGCACATTGTTGTGGGTGATCATCGCGCCTTTGCTGCGCCCGGTGGTGCCGCTGGTATACATAATCAGCGCCAGATCTTCGCCCTGCACCACCACCGGCCCGGGCGCGCTCTCATCCCCCAGCCAGCTTTCGGCCCCGTCCACCAGCAACATCCGCTCCACGGCGGCCAGATCGTCGGCCTCCAACTCGTCCAGCACCGACTGCTGCGCCGTCTCGGTCAAAAGGATTTTGGCCGTGCAGTCGTGGAGGATGTGGTTGATCTCCCGCTTGCGGTAGCGCAGGTTGACCGGCACCATCACCGCCCCGATGCGGATGACGGCCAGATAGGCGATGACAAATTCGGCCCGGTTGCTCAGAAAGAAGGCGATGCGGTCACCCTTTTGCAGCCCCAGCCCTTGCAAGGCGGCGGCCCAGCGCTCTACGGCAGTGTAGAGTTCCCGATAGGTGTAGTGCTCCACCCGTCCCGGCTGCTCTGCATCCGCATATTCCAGGGCCAGTTTGTCCGGGGTGCGTTCAAGCGCAATCGCAAAAAGTGTCGAAAGGTTCATAACTGTCCTTATCCGTGAAAATCTTTGTGGTTGAAGCGCTACCGCGGATAGCGTATCTCCGCCTCGGCCACCAGCGAGGGCGCGTTCTCCACGCCAATCAGAATATCCGCCACGTACATCCGCTGGGTCAGGGGCAGGGAATACCAATCACCGCCGCTGTCCAACAGCCCCAGGGTACGTTCGGGACCCCAATTGTAGGCGGCCAGCGCCCACTGGGGATCGGTGTAGCCCAGATCGCGGAAATAGCTGTGGATGTAGGAATAGTAGGCCGCTCCCACCAGCACATTGCTGTAGGGGTCCCAGGGGTCGCTCACCTGCACCAGCGGCGCCCACTCATCCCAAGTGGAGGGCAAAATCTGCATCAGCCCATACTCGCCGGCTCCGCCCTGTGCGTTGGGATTCAGCCTGCTTTCCCGGTTGGCGTGGGAGACCAGCTGCCGCCAGTCCATCCCATAGAGTGCGCCGATCTCCTGAAACATTTCCGCGTATGTCTCCCCCGGCTCTCCTCCCTTTCTTCCACCCGTAGACAGAAGCGGGCGGGGGAGGGTGGCTGAGGTGGGGGCCATCCACGCCAAGCGGGGTGGTGGCTCCTGGCTCTGCGCGACCACCGACTGGATTCTGGCCCGGCCAAAGCTGGCGGAGATGGTGCCGCGCAGGGTATAGAGCGCGGCCAGGGCCAAGAGAAGCGCCAGCAAAAAGAGAAACCCCATGCGAATCGCTGGCCGACTCTCGAAAGTGCCGCTGCTGCTCTGGGGAGCAAAGCTGTCGTCCACCGATTGGGCTGTCACCGAAAAGCGGTGATGGATGGCACCGATCCCGAAGCGCCGTCCGGTTTTGGGCGTGATTGTCACCCGCAGGTGAGCCATTTCGCCCGGCGGCAGCAGAAGCAGCAGGTCGGTGGTGTAGAGAATGCCGTTGGCCGCAGGGCGCTCCCACTCTGTCGCTTCCGCGCCGGGAAGTGGGGGGAGCGGGTCGATCTGCACGATACAGTCGCCCCGCCGCTCCTGTCCATTCACGTATAACTGGGCCGGCACATTGCCCCAGTTGGCGATAGTGAGATAGGTCTGACCCGCCCGGCGAAAGGCGCGGGAGGTGACATTGGCCGGCTCTGGTTTGCTCATCTGTACAGCCGGCGCAGCTTCGATCTGGAGATAAAGCGCTTCGCTCTGCACCCAGCCGGGATAGTCCGGGGATTCCATCTGCCAGGTGAGGGGATAGACCCCGGGCAGGGTGTCGGGGCCAGCAGGAGGGGTCACGGCCAGTTGGACAGCCGCCTGACCACCCGGTTGCAGGGCGAGCACCTGTTGGGAGAACCAGAGCCACTCTTCCGGCACGCCGCCCGCGCTGATCAGAAAAGTCGCCGGGCTGTCGCCGCTGTTCTGAATGGTGAGATTGTGGCGCACTGTCTGGCCTGGCACGGCCCGCCAACGGGGCGCGGCTTCGCTGCCTGTAGGCAGGGGCGCGGCCGTCAGCGAATCTGCGCGTTCGACAGAGGCGGCCTGTGTTCGTTCGCCATCCACCAGCACCAATTCGTATTCGCCGACCCGCAGCCGCTCCCACAGGGAAAAGGGACGCTCCTCGTCAAAGCCCCCGTCCTCGGCCAGAGCTGCGTAGCGGAATGGATGGCGGCGGTAATCGATCAGCCCGTGAAAGGGGCGCACATCCCGGCCATCCAGGACAATATCGTTGTCCGGGTGTTGGCCGATATTGACGACGCCCAGAGACGGGTCCAATGGGTAGAAGCGAACCTGACCGGCGGGCGAGACGATTTCGATCTGTGGCTGATTTGTCATACAGCGTTCGCTCTGGAGTTGTGTGACAAGTGTAATGAGTGGAGGAGGTGCAGAGAATCATACCACCCCCGGGCATAAAACGAAAGCAGCCCCGATAAGCCTATCGGGGCTGCTTTGTGTGGTGGAGATGGCGGGAATCGAACCCGCGTCCGAAACATTTGACCTGAGACGTCTACAAGCGTAGTTGCTCACTTGGTGGTTCGCTGGGGGACCTCTGGGCAACGGGAGTTCAGCCCCAACTAGCCGAAAGTCTTAGGCAGCCGTCATCGGCGTCGGGCTGCCGCAGCTCACAGTGTATGTCGGTACCGTTTCAGCCTGCTGGCCCCACTGAAACGACCGTAACCCCTCGAAGGAGGTTATGGCCTAACTTAGGCGGCCATTGCTACAGGAGCAGCGTTGGCGAATCCGAAGTTAAAAGCCTTGCCAGTTGTTTTGGCATTTGTAGTGTTTGCGCCTTTTTAACGTAGTCGACACTCTACGGCTTGCAATCTCAGTTCTTCCTGCCCCGTCGAAGCCGATCATCCCCACGGGTAGACATACAATAGCACAGATGGGCGGGAAATGCAAGGCGTTTGTGTGTGAATTTTGTTGGTGTTATCCCCCCATCCACTCCCGCAGTACCCGCGCGTGCTGAGGCAGGGCAATCTCCGGCTCTTCGATGTGGGGATGCCACTTCTTCTCCCACTCCGCGCTCAGATAACCGCTGTAGCCCTTGGCCAGCAGCAGTTCTACAATCTCCCGATTGGGCACTTCGCCCTCGCCCAGCAGGACCAAATCCCACTCGCCGTCGGCCCGCCGCCGGGCATCTTTGATGTGGACGTGGGCCAGCCGGTGGCCGATGTACTTCCACGTATCGGCCACGCTCTCGCCCATCCGGTAGGGGTGATGGGTGTCCCACACGGCTTTCAGGCGGGGATGCTCGACCTTCGCCAGGGTAGCGGCCACTTCCTGCCCCCGGCAGAAGGCGTCGTGGGTTTCCAGCAGCACAGTCACCCCTTGCGCCGCGGCAGCCTCCATCACCCCGGCCAGCCCCTCGGCCAGCCAGTCAATCGTCTGCTCAATCGTATGCCCCTCGGCAACCGCGCCGCCAAAGGTGCGCACCATCGGCGCTTCCAAATCGTTCGCCAACTCCAGATAGCGGCGCAGTTCCTCCTGATTTTTGCGCCTCTCCGCCGGGTCTGGCGAGGAGAAGCGGGTGGACGCGCCCAGCCCGGCAATGACCAGCCCGTTCTGGCGCATCAGTTCACGAATTTCCTTGCGCCGGGGGGCCGGCATATCCGACGGGATAATCCCGCCATCCAGCACGCGGATTTCCAGCCCCGCATAGCCGTCAGCCACGGCCTGTTCCACCATCCGTTCCAGGCTCCAATCCGGGCAGCCGAGAGTGCTGTAGACGAGGGGGAGTTGAGTGGACATTGGATGTTCTCCGTTTCTTGTGGGGACTTCGTTTATGTGGAGGTCTATGCCGTTAGCAAGGAAAGACCTGTGATATTTTCAAAGTGGGCGGAATTGTGTGTCAATAGAGCCATTCCGTGCCGAATAGCGCAGGCAGCAATCCACGCGTCTTGGGAGGCCATTGGCTTCCCAAGACGCTGTCGTTCGGCGCGAATACGCGCCCATTGCCGACCAGTTGCATCATCATACGAGAGGATCAGATGCCCTGCCATCGCCTGTCGCAAGGATTCTTGCCGTCTGCTTCCCCAATTGTGTAGCTCCGCCCACAGGTATAGCTCGGCAACAGTGGCAAAGGCGATGCACGGGGTATTGCCCACCAGATGAGACCGGAAATTCTCTGCCCGTGTATCGCCTTTGAAAAGAAAGGACCAGACATCGGTATCCAGCAAGAGGTGACTCATCTACTGCGCTCGCTCTTTTTCGAGTTGTATATCCTGGCCGCGCCATAGTTCCCGCGCCATCAGGAAATCATCCACTGATTCTTCGGCAGGCCAAAAATCGAGACGCAAATCCTCAATTCTGGAGATCGGGCGTTCCTCCAATGGCAAAGCCTTCTCGCCATTTAGCCAAGAACGTCCGACGAGAGCCACAAGAAAATCATTGACAATCGACAATTGATTGGACGACAGACCGTATAACCGTTTTGTCACATCCGTCACTGTAATTGTTGACATGAAAACCTCCGCAAGAATCAACCATACACTTCACTGCCCGTAGTATACACCAATTACCGAGCAAACGCAGCCAAATGTTTGTCAAAATGGGCTTGAATCGCGGCGTCGTATTCGGCTTCGTGGGCGGCCAGCATTGCTTGCAGACGGTCGCCGTAGTGGTCCAGCACAGAGCCAAAGGTGACGTGCAATACCTGGCGGGCGTCGAATTGGTTGAGCAGGTCGGGCAGTTGGCCGTCGCTCAGCTCCGCCGCGGCCGGCACTTTGCCCAGAATCGCCGAGACGTGATAGCTCTTGCGGTCCTCCTCGTAGCGGCTGCGGGCAAAGTCCAGAATCTCCCGGAAGAAGGGGATGTCGATGTTTGCCATCACCCGCAGGGCTTCCAGATAGCTGGTGCCGGCGGTCTTCAGATGGACCAGCCCGCCCGTATACTTCATCGCAATCGGGTAGACACCGAATTTGTCCGAACCCGTGTGCAGGCTGAGTTTGTAGCTGTTGCCGTAGTAGCGCATGACCGCGGCGTGACCGGCGATGTTCTCGTCCAGTTCGGCCAGGTCGCCGATGTAGTCCACGCCCTTTTCAAAGCGACCCACAAAACGGGGGGCCATACTCGCCACGGAGACGCCCAGCCGTTGCAGTTCCCCGGCGATGTAGAGATGCTCGTGGAGCGTCGTCGTCGTGTGGGTCTCGTCCACGGACATTTCCAGATCGAAGGCTTTGCCCTTCATACGGGATGTGAGGTGGCGGGCCATTGCCACTGTGTGGGCCACGGCCCGGGCATATTTGGCCGCGGCTTTGTAGAGCAGATGCTCGTCGAAGGTCAGAACCCGGTCGTCCAGATCAAAGGCGTGCAGATAGCGGGCGCGCAGCTCTTCCACCGAACTTTCCAGGGCATCCCAGGGCAGGGCCGCGACTTTGGCGGAGAGGGAGGCGTCGTCCGCGTGCTCTGCCGCGTCGTCTACGTGTTCGCCGGGGTCGATTGTAAAGAATGTGTAGCCCGCATCTACAAAGGGGTCGATGTCGGCGATGGTTTTCATGTGGTCGGCGTCCGCGCCCCAGGCTTCGTGCCAGCCCATTTGCAGCACGCCCCACAGCGCGTCGTCCACCACATTCTGGGGTGTGCGTCCCGTGCGGGTGTTCTCGCGCACGGACTGTTGGGCGTAGATGGGCGCAACGCCCGTGCCCCGCGTCGCCAGAATGTGGCCCGGCGTCGCCACCCCCAACCGGTCACCGAAGCCGGCGGAGGTGCGCAGCCCCAGGGCCACGGGGGAGGCCCAGGCCAGGCGGCTGCGCAGTTGGCGGGCGTTAGCCGCGGTCAAAGCGCAGATGGCGAGACCATCGGCTGTCACGGCGTTGGGTACAAAACCGTCGGTGTTTCCAGAGACGCCGAGCAGCCGCTTGCCCTCCGCGTCGCGCAGCATACAATAGGTGCTGCCGTCCTGCTCCACAACAGAAGCGGCATAGAGCGTCAGTTCAGAGGGAAATGTAAGCATTGGTTACTCCTGAGAAATGAAAGAAATAGGACGCTGATTACGCAGAAAACACAGATTTGCGCAGATATTTTCAGATCAGTTCCTCATGCGACGGGTAGCGCCACGGGGGATGAAAATGTACGTCGGACTGTTAGTCCGACTGGCCTGCACCGTCGCTGGTCGGACTAACAGTCCGACGTACGAATGGCTATTTTCAGGGCAGCGTGCATCAATCAAAATCATGAAAATCTGCGTCCCGCTCAAAAATCCAGCATCGCCTTCACGACGCCGGTCTCCGGTCTGGTCCAGCTATCGAACTGGCCCAGCATCTCCTCCGGGCTGGCGTGATGGGTAATCCAGGGCGCTACGTGAATCGTCTTCTCGGCCAGGGCAGCCAGCACCCGGTCGAAGTCCTGGGCCGTGGCGTTGCGGCTGCTTTTGAGGGTCAACTCCCGCCGGTGGAACTCCGGATCGTTGAACGAAATCTCGCCCTGCACCAGCCCCACAAAGATCAGCCGCCCGCCCTGGGCCACCAGATTGAAGCTGTTTTGCATCGAGCGGGGGTTGCCCGTGGCGTCAAAGACGAGGGTAGGCAGGTCGTCCGCGCCGGTGATGGCGTGGAGTTGGGCCGCCACATCCCCCCGGCCGTCGATCACAAATTCGATGCCGGGCTGTTCGCTGGCCTGTTCCAGACGGCTGTCGGCCACGTCCATCGCAATCACCCGTGCCCCATCCAGGGCCGCGAATTGGGTCGCGCCCAGACCGATTGGCCCCGCGCCGATGACCAGCGCAAATTCGCCGGGAACCACTTCGGCCCGGCGGGCCGCGTGGCTGCCGATGCAGAGCATTTCCACAATTGCCAGTTGGTCGAAGGAAAGATCGTTGGCCCGGTGTAACTTGTCAATCGGCACATTAATACGCTCCCGCATCCCCCCGTCTGTGTGGACGCCCAGCACCTGCAACTTCGAGCAGCAGTTGGTGGTGCCCCGCCGACACGCGCCGCAGACGCCGCAGTTGAGATAGGGGCGCACGCAGACCCGATCCCCCACAGCCAGCCCCTGCGGGTTGGCGTCCGGGCCGAGGGCGACGATCTCTGCGCCCAGTTCGTGGCCGAGGATGCGGGGATAGGCAAAGAAGGGCTGGCGGCCGGCGTAGGCGTGCAAATCTGTGCCGCAGATACCCACCCGGTGGATAGCAATCTGGGCTTCACCCGCGGCGGGCGCGGCGGGCGGCGCGCTCTCTGTCAGAGAAAAATGGCCCGGTTCGTTGAGTACAAGTGTCTTCATTGGTGCTCCAGAGTTGCAGGTGGCAGGTGGCAGGTCTGTCTCGTACACACCGTCCGTTTTATCCGTGAAAATCCAAAAAATCTGTGTAAATCCGTGTCCTTTTTTGTCTGTTCAACTTGCGTTCCATTTCTTATAGAAGGCAATCTCCCGCGCAAATGTCTCCATCCACTGGTCGGCGGGGGCTTCAAACTCGCAATGGAGCGAGACCGGGCCATCGAAGCCTGTGCGCTTCAGTTCGCCAAAGACCCCCGTCCAGTCCACCACCCCTTCCCCCGCGGGCTTCCAACAGACTTTGCCCACGCCGTGCCCTGAGCCTGTCGAAGGGCCATCGGCCTGCACCCGCTCCACCAGCACATCTTTGAAGGAAAAGAGGCTCACATACCCGGCGACCATCGCCAACCCCAGGGCGAAGGGTTCGCCGTTGACCGCAAAGTGGCCGGGGTCGAGATACGCGCCGATGTGGGCCGGGTTGTGGTCGCGCAACAGGTGCATCAGCGCCGCGGCGTTGAGCCCCAGATAGTTGCCCGAATGGGTGTGATAGCAGAGTTGTACGCCGTAGATGCGGCCCAGCACTTCCCAGTTTTCCAGACTGCGGCGGGCATCGTCCACCTGATCCCAGTAGGGGCGGAGCGGGTTGTGGCGGAAATAGCCCAGCTTCAGCCGGGGCACACCAGCCTCGGCCAGAGCCGCCAACAGTTCCTCCGTGCCCGGCTGCCGGGGATCGGTCAGCCCCGTCGGCCCGGTGACCAGCGGCACAAACAGCCCCGCAGCTTCCATCTGTCGTACAGCCCCGGGCAGGGTCTCCTGCGCGTCTTCCGGGCTGACCGGGTAGCCCTGACGCACGCAAAGGTCATAGCCGTCGTAGCCGTGGCTGTGGGCCAGGTCGATCAGTTCGTGAATGGAGTGGTCTTTGAGTAGCTTGGAGAAGACGATTAGCTGCACGGGCGGGAATCCTTCTTGGCGTGTGGGATGTTGCGTATTGCGTATTTCGTATTGCATAAGGTGGCGCAGCCACGACTTGCGGGCAGAAACGTGAAGACGTGAAACGTGAGAGTAGGTGACGGCGCCTCACGGGTCACGGTTCAGGTGGGTGGGCGTCCGGTTAACGCTGGTTCGTTATACTCAGGTTGGATTGAATC
>JAHDWH010000092.1:0-10687 GCA_023384455.1 Caldilineaceae bacterium
TCACGTCTTCCCGTTTCACGTCTTCCCGTTTCACGTCTTCACGTTTCACGTCTTCACCTTTCCGCACGCAAATCGTGGCTTCGCCACCTTATGCAATATATCTTACGCCCCTTTATAAAACCCCGGCCCCGGCTGGGCCAGCATTCGGGCAATGGGGCGCAGGCTCATCCACCACTGCTCTTTGGGTCGCTGGGTTTTGTCATCCATCAGCCGGGGAATCTCGTAGAGCGGTGTAAGCCGCATCTCGCCGGAGAGCAGGCCGATACAGGCCGCCGATTCGTCCTTGTCGCCCTGACCGTACTGCTGTTCGATGAAGTCCACCGATTTGGCCGCCAACCGGGTCGCCAGAATGCGGTCATAGGGGGAGGGATCGCCCCCCTGCTGCAAATGACCCAGCACCGAAATGCGCACGTCAAAGAGCGGGCCGCCCTCCTCCTCGAAGAGTGCGGAAAGAAAGGGCGTTGTATAGAGGGGGTTGGCGTTCTCGTTGCGGATCATCAGCCCCAGCCGCTTGCCGTGGGCAAAACCCTCGTTGAGCATCGCAATGTCCCGCTCCAGGTCCTTCAGCGTCACCCCCTCTTCGTGGAGATAGACCCGTTCGGCGCCGGTGGCAATGGCCGACATCAGGGCCAGATAGCCACAATAGCGCCCCATTACTTCCACAATAAAACAGCGATTGGAGGCCACAGCCGAACGCTTAATCTTATCCACCACTTCGGTAATGCTGTTGAGAGCCGTATCTGCACCCACGCACAGTTCCGTGCCGGGTAGATTGTTGTTGATGGTGGCCGGCACACAGATCAGCGGGATGTTGAAGGCCGGGAAGTTGGCCCGCTCCTGATAGAGCTTCAGCATCGACTGATAACCAGCCCAGCCCCCCACCATCAGAATGGCGTCGATCTGGTGCTTTTCCAGGGTTTTGGCAATGGCGTAGAGATCCCCCCCCTTGGGTACTTTGCGGCTGGTCCCCAACTCCGAGCCGCCGGTGGGTGCCCATCCGCTCACGCTCATCCAATCCATCTCTTGCAGATTATCCGTAATCAGCCCCCGAAAGCCCCGATAGACACCCACGGGAATGTGCCCCCGATCCACGGCCAGACGCACCGCCGCCCGCACGGCCGCGTTCATCCCCGGCGCGGGGGCGCTGGCATTCAACACTGCAAAACGGATGCGATCCTTGCCCGGTTCGGGGGGGTGGGGTTTGGAGCGAATCAGCGTGCGCAGAATGGCAAAGGATTCCTGAAAGCTCTTGCCCCGCATCTCCATCGCTTTGGCAAAATCCAGCCCGCGCATGGCCGCGTTGAGTTCGTGGGTTCTGCGTACACACTCCATCAGGGGTTGAAAGGTGACCCGGTTGTGCTGAATACCCACCAGCATCGACTCGTCGTCTGCGCCAGCCGAAAGGGCAATCGACGCGGCCGCTGCCCCCACCAGTGTGCTCAAAATGCGGTCATAGGCGCTGGGCGAGCCACCCCGTTGCACATGCCCCAGGACAGTCACCCGCACATCTTCGCCCAGATGGCTTTCCAGCACATTCTTCACCTCATCGCAGGTGATAGGGTTGCCCTGGCGATCCTGGGCACCTTCGGCCACCACCACAATACTGTCCCGCCGCCCGCTCTTGCGCCCCTCGCGCAGGATGGAACACATTTTGGCTTCCCAATCCTCCAGGTTTGGCGGATTCTCCGGGATCAGCACCCAATCCGCACCGGAAGCCAGAGCCCCCATCAGGGCCAGATAACCACAGTTGCGCCCCATCACCTCGACCACAAAGGCTCGCTGGTGGCTGGCCGCAGTGCTGGTAATGGCATCAATGGCGTCGGTAATCCGGTGCAGCGCGCTGTCTGCACCGATAGTCATATCCGTACCCAACATATCGTTGTCGATGGAACCAACCAGCCCGGCGATGACCAGATAGGGATGGGCGTCGAACGTTGCCTGATCGATCTCGCCGGTCTCCACCAATTCCTGGCCCAGTTCTTTCCACTCCTGGCGCAGCAGATTGGCCCCAGCCAGGCTGCCATCGCCACCGATGATAACCAGTCTGTCTATGCCGAAACGCAGCAGATTGGCTACCGCTTTACGCCGCCCCTCCCGGGTGCGAAACTCCGGGGAGCGGGCTGTGCCAAATATGGTGCCGCCCTTGTGCAAAATGCCGCCAGTCGCCGGCCATGCGACCGGGCGGATGTATGCGCCGCCATCGATCATCCCCTGATAGCCTTCGTAGATGCCATAGACTTCCGCGCCCAGGTCCAGCGCCGCCCGCACAGTGGCGCGGATAGCTGCGTTCATTCCCTGAGCGTCACCGCCACTGGTCAAAACTCCAAGTCGTTTGGGCATACAGACACTTTCTTCTGAACAAAAAGGGGTAACTGTTCAGCCACCCCACCCTACCCCTCCCCATTTTAGGAAGGGAAGTGGATCGACTCCTCCCCTCAGGCGGGGGAGGTTGGGAGGGGGTGAGCAGTTACCTCTTCGGCTGCGTCGTCGTTGACAGGGGACCGCATCGTTGCGAGGGGTGGCGATCCTATCTCCCAGTTGGCTGGGGAGAAAACGCCAACGGTCGAAGGTTTTCAGTTTCTAATTATAGTACACCATCCCATCCGTTTACAATTTCAGAGGGTTCACAAAATACCAAAGATACCGCCTTACACATTTTCGATGGTTGTGGGATACAATAGAACAGTGAGGCCACAAAGTTACGAAGAAAAGCACACGTTAGATTCGTCTTTGTGGCGCTGTGGTTCAAACCCCTGAGGAGAGAAAAATGATTGCGGAAGCTACCCATCTGTCGATTGCCGAGATTGAAGCCGGGCTGGAAGCAGTGCGTCTTTCCCCCAAAGAGTCCGGCGTGTTGGAACTGATCGTGCGCCGCCCTCGCAGCGAAGTGCGGGATGTGTTGGAGGAGGGCGAACTCGACCTGAAAGTGGGTCTGGTGGGGGACAATTGGATCGAGCGTCCCAGCGACCGAATGCCGGATCGAACCGCCCACCCGGATATGCAACTGAACGTCATCAACACCCGCTTTATCGATCTGGTGGCCCAGGACAAAGAGCGCTGGCAGTTGGCTGGGGATCAGCTGTTTGTGGATTTGGACCTGAGCGAGGAGAACCTGCCCGCGGGGACCCGACTCGCCATCGGCTCGGCGGTCATCGAAGTGACCGACCAGCCCCACACGGGCTGCAAGAAGTTCGCCGCCCGCTTCGGCAACGACGCCCAGAAGTTTGTGATGACGCCCCTGGGCCGCCAGATGCGTCTGCGCGGGCTGTGCGCCAAAGTGGTGCAGCCGGGGACGATCCGGCGGGAGGATGTGGTGCAGAAGGTGCAGGATTGACCGGATGGGAAACGGAGGCAATCCTGCCGGGAGTTGCCGTGTGTCAGTGAAGGCGTATAATAGAAGGTACCTGTTCAGCCACCCCACCCTAGCCCTACCCATTCCAGGGAGGGAAGCGGATCGACTCCTCCCCCACTGTGGGGGAGGTTGGGTGGGGGTGAGCAGTTACAATAGAAGTGTATGATTCTGGAAACGATACCGTTCCCCCTCCACACGAAAGGACACGCGGTGACTCACGTCTCAACCTACACACCAGACCGGCAGGACCGCTATTTTAGCTCAGAACCGGGCCGGCGAGCCATTGCCCGGCAACTCTTTCAACAGGTGGGCAGCCTGCCGCTCATCTGCCCCCACGGCCACGTAGACCCCAAACTCTTTGCGGATGCGGACTTTCGCTTCGGCTCGCCAACGGAGATGTTTCTGATCCCGGATCACTACATCTTTCGGATGCTCTACTCCCAGGGCATTTCTATGCAATCGGTGGCCGTGCCCCGTCGGGACGGGGGGCCGGTGGAGACGGACCACCGCAAAGCCTGGCAGCTTTTCGCCGAGAATTTTCACCTCTTCCGGGCCACGCCTACGGGTATGTGGCTGGTAGACGAACTGCGCGACCTTTTCGGAATCAGCGAGAAGCTGAACGGGCAGAGCGGTCAGGCTATCTACGACGCCATCGACACTGCGCTCCGAACACCCGAATTCAACCCTCGCCGGATGTTCGAACGTTTCAATGTAGAGGCGCTGACCACCACCGACCCCGCCACCTCTACCCTGGCAGAGCACAAAGCCATCCGGGAATCGGGCTGGAGCGGGCGTATCCTGCCCACCTTCCGCCCGGACGCGGTGGTCAATCTGGATATGGACGGCTGGGGGCAGGAGATCGACCGACTGGGCGCGGTTTCTGGCGTGGATGTGGGGGATTATTCCTCGTTTATCCAGGCGCTGGAGCAGCGACGGGCCTTTTTCAAAGAGATGGGCGCAACCGCCACGGACCACGCCGCGCTGACGGCCCACACCGAAAGCCTGAGCAGCAGCGAAGCCGAGGCCATCTTCCAGCGGGCCCTGGCAGGTAAGATCGACGCCGAGGACGCCCGCCGCTTCACCGGCCATATGCTGGTGGAGATGGCCCGCATGTCGTCGGAAGATGGGCTGGTGATGCAGCTGCACATCGGCGCCTATCGCAACCACAACCCGTCCATCTACCAGCGCTTTGGCCGGGATATGGGCGCGGATGTTCCCGTTGCCGCGGAGTTCACCCGCAACCTGAAACCCCTGCTGGACCGCTTTGGCAATGCGGCCAATCTGACGCTGATCCTTTTCAATCTGGACGAGACGACTTACGGACGGGAGCTGGCCCCCCTGGCCGGCCACTACCCGGCCCTGCGTCTGGGGCCGCCCTGGTGGTTCTTCGACAGTCTGGCCGGGATTCGTCGCTTTTTTGATACGGTAATGGAGACTGCGGGGCTGTACAACACTGTGGGCTTCAACGATGACACCCGGGCTTTCCCTTCCATCCCCACCCGCCACGAACTCTGGCGGCGGGCGGCCTGCGATTGGGTGGCCGGGCTGGTGGTGCAGGGTATTGTGGACGAGGAAGACGCTTCGGCGATGGCTTACGATCTGGCCTATGGGCTGGCGAAGAAGGCGTACCGGCTGTAGAGAGCAGACGACGGATCGGGGTCAGTGATCCGCCGTCTAACGCTGCGCGAGCCAGCCGCGCAAAGTCGCAGCGTCGGCCAGGAATTGGGCGGGGTCGTCGTTGCGTACAAATTCCAGCAGGGCGTAGCGGTCTCCGCCCTGCCTGTCGATCCGGGCCAGGTACTCCCGCCATTGAATCGCATATTCGGAGAGGGGCAGGCGAATGGTCTGCCCTTCTTCGATCCGCCAGGAAAAGAGGTGGATGTGGCTGAGCCAGGGAGCCAGGGCGTCGATGTCCCGCCGGTTCTCCGCGGGGGTCGAGCCTTTGGGTGGTTGCCAGAGTGAGCGCAGGGTGGGGCGTTCCACAGCTTCCAGCAGGCGGCGGGTCGATTCGGCTGTGTCGGTCAGGCTGTTGCCGTGGAATTCGTAGGCAATGGCGATTCCTGCGTCCGCGGCCTGATCCACAATGCGCTGGCTGTCCTCTACAACAGCAGCCCAATAGCCAGCGTCGGCCTCCTTCGATCCCAGCCGCCCGGCCCAGACCCGAATTGTCGGCGTGCCCAGAGCCAGCGCGCTGGCGAGTACATCCGCAAAAGGAAGAATTTCCGGGTGGCCTACCCGGTAGTAGGCGCCATAAGTTGGGACAGCCAGACCCGCGTCCCGGCACATTTGGGCAATCTCCAGGGCCGCAGCCCGGTCGCCGTGGGGTGCGTGGAGATCACCGCCCCATTCGATGGCTGTCAGCCCGGCCTGTACGACCAGATCGACAATCTGACGGGGAGTCAATTGACGGAAGGTGATGGAAACCAGACCGGGTGAAATCATAAGGTGGCTAAAGTCCAGATACGCTCTTGCCGGAAACGTGAAACGGGAAACGGGAAACGGGAAACGGGAAACGGGAAACGGGAAACGGGGAACGGGAAACGGGAAACGGGAAACGGGAAACGGGAAATCACTCGACAACACCTCACGTTTCACGTTTCACATTTCACGGATTGGACGAGCAACGAACGCTTGTATGTTCGAGCTTCTACGCCTCGGAGATGACTGCCACATCGCGCAGGTAATCGGTGAGCGCCCGCACTTCGTTGCCGTTCAACGGCTGGCCTTTGCCGCTGCGGATGACCTTTTTGAGTTGGGCCACGGGCACAACCGGCACGCTGGGGTTGTCCAGTTGCAGATTGATGGAAGGGTTGACAAAGACCACCGCGCCCTCCATCGGCACATCCCCGGCCTTGACGCTCAATCGGCCATCGGCCTCGCCTGCCTGGAGCAACTCCCGAACCTTCTGCTTCAACTCCTCCACTTCCCGGCCCGGATTGCCCAGCCCTTCCCGGGTGAAAGCGGTGAAAATGCGCCCGATACTGAAGGGTTCTTTCCAGCGATCACCGGAGACATTGACCTGTCCTTTGTCGCCCCGCACCACAAAGACCTGAATGCCCGTTGGCCCAGCCAGCAGATAGGGTGCGTTGGGCAAACTCCACAGAAAGAGGGCGTATTTGTCGTCAAAACCCTTCAGATTCTGCTCGACCAGTTCGTCCGGGCGGGCGATGCGGTTGGAGTCGGGCCAGCGACGGGGGGCAAAGCGGTTGATGTAGTAGCTGCCCACATTCGAGGCCAGAAAGCCCAGGGCCAGGGCGCCGAAGCTGATGTAGGCCCAATAGGACTGGACAAAGGCGATAAAGCCATTGGCTGCCTGTGCATCCGGGGGGAACCAGTTGGGGGTGAAGCTGGCCAGCAGACCGACAAAGAGGACGGCCAGCCCGCCCAGGGTGATGCGGCGGCCCATGCTTTCCTTGCGTTTGATTTCAGCCAGGTTGCGATAAATTTTCATGAGTGCTCTGTCATTTTCCTGTGGTATTGTAAAGTGTCAAATAGCTTGTGACTGTCGCACAGGCGCGCTGTCGGCAATTTCCTGGACACCCGCCTGAATTTCATCGACGATTTTGAAGTCGATGGCCTGTTTGGCCACCCGGATGGCGTGACGGATGGCATGGGCATTGCTGCGCCCGTGGGCTACCACCAGCAGATTGGAGAGGCCCAACAGCACCGCGCCCCCATATTCGCTGTCATCCACCCGTCGGGCCAGACGGCGCAGGGCCGACTTGGCCAGCAGCCCGCCCAGGCTGGAGATAGGCGTGGCGGTGATCTCCTCCACCAGAATCGTGCGGATGAGCTTGCCCACCCCTTCCGCGGTTTTGATCAGCACATTGCCCGTAAAGCCGTCGGTCACCACCACATCGGCCAGGTCGTTGACAATATCCCGCCCCTCGATGTTGCCCAGAAAGGTGATACCAGGCGTCTTTTCCAGCAGCGCCGTGGCTTCCAACACCAGTTGGCTGCCCTTGCCCTGCTCCTCGCCGTTGCTCAGAATGCGCACAGTGGGCGAGCGCACCCCCATAATCCGCTTGGAATAGATGCTGCCCATCACGCCGAATTGCTGCAAATGTTCGGGCTTCACATCCACATTGGCCCCCACATCCAGCAGCAGACAGAAGCCCGTCTGGGTGGGGAAGGGGACAATCAGGGCTGGGCGCTGGATACCCTTCATCCGCCCGATATGCAGGATGCCCGCGGCCAGCGCGCCGCCCGTATTGCCCGCGGTGACAAAGGCGTCGGCCTTGCCCGCTTTGACCAGTTGGCAGGCCACCACCATCGAGCTATTCTTTTTGGTGCGGACTGCCGTGGCCGGTTTGTCCTCCATTTCGATGACTTCGCTGGCCGGAATAATGGGCAGCTTCAGTCCGCGTACGTCGTGTTTGCTCAGTTCCCGGGCAATCACATCCGGTTTTCCCACCAGGGAAACGGCTACGCCGTATTCTCTGGCGGCTACTACTGCGCCGGCAATCACTTCCTGCGGCGCGTGGTCTCCGCCCATCACATCCAGGGCTATGTTCATGCAGTTACTCCTCCGGGAATCAAGCCAAAGTGGTGTTATACTACTACAACACTTGCTGAAAAGAGAAGTTACAGGGAGTGTATTTGCGGAAAATCGTACCTACTCAGCCGCTCGTTCAACTCCCCGGTACTTCACGTCCGCCAGAACGGTTAACCCTACAGGCAGACTCGCTTGGATAGAAAGTATCGGGGACTTGGGATACAGGGCTGCGCAGCTACGGAAAATTGCACAAAGGAGCAGAGACAAATGGCGGCTATTGAGCGGAGGGTAAGCGTAGCGGAGACGGTGGAATGGCTCAAACGGGAAGGAATCATCCCCATTGTGCGGGGGGACTTTGCCGCGGAACGGGTGCTGGAAATCGGTGACGCGCTCCTGGCCGCGCCCATTCTGTGTATGGAAGTGACGATGAACACGCCGGGCGCAACCCAACTGATCGGCCTGCTGCGCGCCCGTTACGGCGAGCGTATGCGCATCGGCGCGGGGACTGTGCGCACAGTGGCCCAATTGGAGGTGGCCGTGGAGGCAGGCGCACAGTTCACCCTCTCCCCCAGCCTGGTTCTGGCTGTGGTGGAACGGGCACAGGCCCTGGGCGTGCTGCATATCCCTGGCGTCTACACCGCCAGCGAAGCCGAGACAGCCTGGCAAGCCGGCTGCCCCATCCTCAAACTCTTCCCCGCTGATCAGGGCGGCCCCACCTATCTGAAGGCACTGCGCGCGCCGTTGGACGACATCGCCTTTGCCCCTACCGGCGGCGTCTCGATGGAGAATGCGGCGGCCTGGCGCGCCGCCGGCGCGGTGGCCCTAGGGGTGGGCAGCACCCTCATCACCGGGCCACAGCAGGCGATGACAGATTTGATTGCGCGGGCCCGGGGGCTGAAGAAGGCGTGGGAAGGGGAAGCGTAAGGTGTAAGGGGTGAAACATAAGGTGGCGAAGCCACGATTTGCGTGGGGAAACGTCAAGAGGTGAGACGTGAGATCGCGTGACGACACCTGACGTTTCACGTTTCCAACCGAACGAATCGATTTCCTTGCCTATCCCCCCAACGCCGCCGCCTTAATCGACTTCAACCGCTTCATCACATTATTTTCTCCCCGGCCAAAGTAGTCGTGAAGTTGCACATATTCAGCGAAAAGCTGCTCGTAGACCGCCTGGTTTTCCGGAATGGGCGTGTAGACCACATCCTGCAAACGGGCCATACGCGCCACCGCCTCTTCAATCGAGTCGAAGCCGCCCGCGGCTTTGCCCGCGGCCACTGCGGCAAACATCGCCGAGCCGAATGCGCCCGCCTGTTCCGTGCCCGCCACCCGAATCTCCCGCCCGGTCACGTCGGCGTAGATTTGCATGAGCAGTCTGTTGCGCCCCGGCAGTCCGCCACAGCCGACGATGCGATCCACGGCCACGCCGCTGCTGTGGAAGGCGTCCACAATCACCCGGGTGCCATAGGCTGTGGCTTCGATCAGCGCCCGGTAGATCTCCTCCGGTTTGGTCGCCAGGGTCGCGCCAATGAGCAGCCCGGTCAGGTCCACATCCACCAGCACCGAGCGGTTGCCGTTCCACCAGTCCAGGGCCAGCAGACCCGACTCACCCGGCTTCTGCTGGGCCGCCAACTGCTCCAAATAGTGATGCACATTCAGCCCCCGGCTGGCCGCGGCTTCAAAATAGGCGGCGGGCACGCAGTTATCCACAAACCAGGCGAAGTGATCCCCCACGCAGGACTGGCCCGCCTCGTAGCCGAAGAGACCGGGAATGATGCCGTCCTCGACCACGCCGCACATTCCCTCCACCACCTTTTCGGAATCGCCCAGCAGCATATGGCAGTTGGACGTGCCCATAATAATCACCATTGTACCCGGCTCGGTGACAGTGGAGGCCGGCACGGCTACGTGTGCGTCCACATTGCCGATGGCCACGGCGATGCCGGGGCGCAGACCAATTTGGGCCGCCATCTCAGCGGTCAGGCTGCCGGCGCGCTGGCCGATGGGGTAGATGTCCGTGGAGAGCTTCTCCTCCACCAGATTTTCCAGACGGGGGTCGAGCGCGGCGAAGAAGTCGTTGGAGGGATAGCCGGCCCGTTTGTTCCAGATGGCTTTGTAGCCCGCGGTGCAGGCGTTGCGCCGTTCCTGGCCGGTCAGTTGCAGGACAATCCAATCGGCGGCTTCCATAAAACCGTCCGCCGCCGCGTAGACCTCCGGCGCGTCGTTGAGGGTCTCCCAGATTTTGGGGATCATCCATTCGGACGAGATTTTGCCGCCGTAGAGTTTGAGCCAGCTTTCGCCCCGGGCCGCGGCGATTACGTTGAGCCGGTTGGCTTCGGGCTGGGCCCCGTGGTGCTTCCACAGTTTGACCCAACTGTAGGGATTGTCACGCCAGGCCGGGTCCATACAGAGCGCGCTGCCGTCGGCGGCCACGGGCAGCATTGTGCAGGCGGTGAAGTCCGTGCCGATGCCGATCACATCCTCGGCGCGCACATTACCCGCCCGCAGCACCTGAGGGATCGTCGCCACCAGCACGTCGATGTAATTCTGGGGATTTTGCAGGGCAAAGTCCGGGGGCAGGGGCTTGTCGTTGCCCGGCAGATACTCGTCGATCACCCCGTCGCCGTAGGGATGTACCGCCGTCGCCACCTCCTGGCCGCCGGTCACATCTACCAGCACCGCCCGCCCGGATTCCGTGCCGTAGTCCACGCCGATTGTGTATTTGTGGGAAGAAGTCATATTTGCGCCTCGTCTGATCAGAAGTCTTCTGGAATGTTTTGGCTCGTTTCCGTCGTGTGTGAGGCGTGAAACGTAAAACGTGAGATAGTCGGCCGTTCACACGG